>NZ_JBVUBB010000047.1:0-53860 GCF_055791185.1 Bradyrhizobium ingae | reverse complement strand
AGTTCACACTCGGTGTGACGGTTCCTGCTGTACCCTAAGGTTGCATTTGTAGACCGCCTATTTCGAGCAACGCCTTTAAGTCGCACGTGCCGGATCGGCCACGCGGCACGCAGTTTTTTTAGAAAGCGCATCCCCTGTCTCGGGTCCGTGCCGAGGCTGACGAGCAGGCGATGGAGGGGGCAGCATGAGCGAATCGACCGCCCAGCAGCGCGTAAACTGGAAGACCTTCGAGTGCAACGAGCACGCGATGGTTCGCGTCTCATTCGGTCCCGACGAGATCCTCGTCGCGCCACCGACGGCTGATGCCTGGCAGGCGCTGGCGATGGTGCTTGCGGCCAATGGCTACAACATCAGGACAGCCGACACCGACAGCTACAATTGCCGCGCCATTACCGGCGGCACCGAGAAGAGCCTGCATGCCTTCGGCATTGCTCTCGACGTCAACTGGACGACGAACCCGTACAAGGAGACCTCCGACCAGCGCAAGGTCCGCTTCTCCGACCAGACGACGCAGGATCTGCGCGCCCAGGACGTCAAGCGCAACCTCGCCGACACCGACATGACCCAGGCCATGATCGACGACGTGCTTGCGGTCAGGACGGTCAACAAGAAGCGGGTGTTCGAGTGGGGCGGCAACTGGGTCAATATCAAGGACACCATGCATTTCGAGATCGACGTCAAGCCCGACGATCTCGCGACGGGTATCGACTGGAGCTCCGTGAAGGGGGTCGTCAATGGCCGGCCGGTGCCGGGACGGTTGATGGAAACACGCGGCGGCGGATCGCCCCTGCAAGGCGACATCGCGCTCGGGAACTTCGAGAAGGTGCACGCGCTGATCGAGAAATGGGAGGGCGGCTACACCAATCATCCGCGCGATCCCGGCGGCCCGACCAACATGGGCATCACGCAAAAGGACCTGTCGGCCTGGCGGCACGCACCCGTCACGGCCGACGACGTGCGAAACCTCACGCGGGACGAGGCCCTGCAGATCTTCCGCGCCAACTACTGGACGCCGGTGCATGGCGATGAGATCCCGCTGCCGGCCGCGCAGGTCGTCTACAACGCGGCCGTTCTGAGCGGGACGACGCGCGGCATCCGTCTGTTGCAGCAGGCCCTGGCCCGTCAGCAGAACGGGCTCGCTGTGGACGGACACATGAATTCGCCCACCATAGATGCCTGCCTTGCGGCCGATCAGAAGATGCTGGTCGAGGACTACTGCTCGGCTTACGAATCCTATCTGCGGAGCCTTGCCATCTTCGACACGTTCGGCCGCGGCTGGCTCAACCGGCTCGCCGAGATCCGGCAGACCGCGCTCGGATGGGCGGAAGCGCCCCAGGTCGATAGTCCGGACATCGCGCCGCGGGAGCTGCAATCGACGCCCGTCCTGGGGGCGACCGAGCTCAGGTTCGGCGACAAGGGGGCGCTGGTCGAGGGCCTGCAACGGAGGCTGACGGAGCTCGGCTATTCGCTGGGCGAGATCGACGGCCAGTTCGGCACGCTGACGCGCGAGGCGCTGCTGGCGTTCCAGGCCGACAACAACGTATCCCCGACCGGCGTCCTCGATGCGGCCACCCAGGTCGCATTCGCCCGGCCGCAGCCGCGACCGCTGTCGCGCGATCGCCTCTCCGCGACGCCCGACGATCTCAGAGCGAGCGGCTCGCAGACCATCAAGGCCGCGGACAATACCAAGATCGCCGGGTGGATCTCCACGATCCTCGGCGCGCTCGGCATCGGCAACAGCGCCGCGGTCCAGGTGATCAACAACAACGTCGCGACGCCGCCGGCGCCCAATCTGTCCCAATTCCTGGGCGAAGTGCAGAAGCTGTTGACCTCACCGCAGCTGCGCGCCGATCCGGCGAACACCCAGCAGGTGCTCGATGCCGCCAAGCAGTTGCAGAATTTCAACGTCAAGCAGCTCGTGTCACCGGAAAATATCCAGATCCTCGACAATATCCGCGGGCTGATCCCCGCCAATGTCATCAGCTCAAATCCGGCGCTTTCCAATTTCTTCCAGATCGTCGACGGCGCGCGCGGGCTAACCCAGTTCCACACCATCTTCGATGCCTTGCCGGGAATGTTCGCCAACGACTCGACGCTTCAGCTGCTGTCGAAGGGACTGTCGGCTGTTGCAGGCAGCGTGATCCCGGGCTTCGGCGGGTCGCTCGCGACGCTCGCGATCGGCCTCGCCGCCAACTACTTCAGCAACCGCGTCATCGAGGCCCGCACACGCGACCACGTCACGGGCGCCAACACGAACCGATGACCATGAACGACACCCACCAGACAATCATGTCGGCCGCAACGGCCAATCCGTCCAACCCGGGGGCGAGCCATGATCATTGACACCAACATGCGGACGACTCCGCGCCTGGCCAGCCTCAGGCAGAACGGCGTCGATACCATCATCCGCTATTACTGCCGCAACACGCGGCAGGCCGAAAAGCGGCTGACGCCTGATGAGGCCGAAGCCATCATTCGCTCGGGGCTGAGGCTCGTCGTCGTCTATCAGGGCGCCGGCGATTCCGCGGCATCCTTCTCGCAGGATGCGGGTGCCAAGGACGGCGCCTACGCACGCGACTATGCGGCGAACGTCATCGGCCAGCCCGGTGATTCCGCGATCTACTTCGCCGTCGACTATGACGCCTCCGATGCGGATATCCGCACGCGCATCGTTCCGTATTTTCGGGCGGTTCGGCAGGCCCTGACGGGCGGGGCGGGCGCGGTCAGCTATCAGGTCGGGGTCTATGGCAGCGGCGCCGTGTGCCAGGCTTTGCTGCAGGCCGGACTGGTGTCTTACACCTGGGTCTCCCAATCCGGCGGGTTCAACGGCACTGCCGCCTTCCTGCGCTCCGGGCAGTGGAATTTGCGTCAGCGCCTGCCGTCGACGCTATGCGGCCTCGATGTCGATCAGGGTGACCTCAATCCGCAAAGGCCGCAGTTCGGCGCGTTCGATCGTCTCGCGGCGGGCGCGCCTGTGTTCGAAGCCGGCGTGGCGGGCAGTCCCGCGCCCCTGTCGTCCATCAGCGCGACGTTCGTGCAGCAGCAGCTCCAGCGTCTGAACTACCCGCCGGGTGCTATCGACGGCGATTACGGACCGCTGACGCGCGCAGCGCTGCTCGCCTTCCAGGCCGACAACAATCTGCCGCTGACGGGCGTGGCGGACGCTGCGACCGCCGCCGCCTTCGAGACGGCGCGCCCGCGTGCGCTCGACCCCGATCGCGTGCGGGCGACGGCCGACGATTTGCGCAAGATGGGCTCTCAGACCGTCATACAGGCGGATCATACCAAGACTGCCGGCTTGATCGCGTCGATCCTCGGCGTGCTCGGCATCGGCAACAGCGGCATCGTCGAGATGGCGAATTCGGCCGGCGCGCCGGTGGTATCAGCGCCGACCGGACAGTTGCCGCAGGGGCTGTTCAAGTTTCTCAACGACCTCCAGATATTCCTGTCGTCGGGACAGCAGACGGACAAGCTCGATCAGATCAAGGAAGGTCTCCGCCAGCTGCAAGCCGTCGACCTGAAGAACCTGATCACCCCGGAAAACGCCAATGTGCTGCAGCAGCTGAAGGCGCTGATTCCGCCGGATGTGCTTACGAAGAACCCTGATCTCTCCAAGGTCCTCCAGCTCGCCGACATCGCGCGGCAGGCCAGGCCACAATTGCAGACGGTGTTCGACATGCTGCCGAGCTTCTTCACCGACGGCACCGCCTTGCAGGTCGTCGCGAAGGGCGCGGCCGTGGCCGCATCGTCGATGATTCCCGGCTTCGGCGGCAGCCTCGCCGCTCTCGGCATCGGCCTTGCCGCCAACTATTTCGGCAACAAGATCATCCAGTCCCGCGTCGCGGACCACCAGACTGGGGCGAACAGGAAGCTGTAGTGGTGCGCCGTGATGCCGGCTGCTAGAGCGCGATGGGATCAGGCTCGATCGTTGCCACGAAGGAGATGCCCGTAAATTAGAGCGGTCCGCCAAATTAGCCGTTTGACGGGCCTTCAGCTTTCGCGTCAGCGTCGGCGGGAAGCTGTGGTGCGCTCAATATAGGCCGCGCATTGATCGTTCAGAATATCGCCAAGCCTACCTACGTCCTTGAGGCCGAAGTACACGTTGCAAGGTGTCTCGGCCAAATGAAAGCGGGCCAGCTTGCGGTAGAACACTTTCACGTATCTGCGGTCACGACCAAAGAATGGATCAGGTCCACTTGTATTTAAGTCGAAGCGGAGCTCGCCGAAGTCCCCGACACTGCGGTGGACACTTACATTTCCGTAGCTCCGCAACCCGGCATAGGCACGAGCGCCATTGAGATAACTTAGGTCATAGGCGGCGAAGCCATCCGCATCGGCAACTTTCTTGAAGTACCTAAGCCATCGGACGAACATTCTTGTCTGATCGATTTTTACGATCATTCGTTCCGTCGTGAGAATATACGCGAAGGCCCCGCCTATGCGCAGTACGAATAACTGAGGTATGAAGGCAAATAAGAGTGTCACGCAGACAACTGTCCATCGTCCTCTTACGAGCCCTTCAATGGCGTATTGCTCCGGTGTTAGCGTATAGATCCCATGGTACGCCAAAAGCGCCAGGCAAAACGCTCCCCACGTAGGAACTGTCGTTGAGCAGAAAAAAGGGCTGAACCATCCTGGCGTGCCGATCCAGATAACTCGCTCGCCTTCACTCAGCTTGGGCTTCACCCCAAAGGCGTCGACCAGGTCGTTAGGCGGATCGAACACCGACAGACCGCGCTTAATCATTATAGAAAGCTCACGTGCGAGGCGCGGTCTCGAAATTGTCGCGCTGCGTCTAACCTTAGCGCAGGCGAAGCAATGATGCACGTTCTGCGAGTATTCGCCGTCAATCCTTCGTGCGAATACCGATGAGTTGCCTGCAGTCAACCGGACAGGGTCGGCTATTGGGGACAGATCAGACCGAAGTCTAAGACCTTACCGGCTCAAGGAAATTGCTATCGGCTCAACTCTGTGGGAGCGGCTGTTGCGGCGCCCGCAACCAAGCCAGCCGGTTTGAGAAGACATAGGCGTGTGTGTGGTGAGTAAGAGCATGGGGTTGTTTTCGACATTTTACTTGGGAGCCGATCTCGCCCCCCGCAGGCTGGCAAGCAACTCCTGCGACGGCCAGCAATCGACGGCCAGGCCGGCGCGCTGCTGGTACTGTCCGATCGCCCGCCTTGTGACCGTCCCGAGCCGGCCGTCGATCGCATCGGAATAATAGCCACCCTTAGCGAGCTGCGTCTGGATCGCTGCGACATCGCTGTTGCGCAGCGGCTTGAGCTTGGCCCAGGGCTTTTCGAACGGGGCGCCGCCGGCGATGAGGTCGGCGAGTTGGCCGACGAACAGAGCATAGACGTCGGACTGGTTGTAGCTGCGGATCGCCTGGAAGTTGGCGAAGACGAGAAACGCCGGCCCGTAAACGCCGGCAGGCATGACCAGTTGCGCCTGGTCCTGCAGCATGCCGGTGACGGTGCCGGCACCGCCCACCGGCGTGACGCCGAGCTTCAGCCAGGCCTCGAGCGGCCGCTTGATGTCGGGTGAGCTCTCCACGCAGCTCACGGTCGGCGGCAGCCGAACCTCGAAGCCCCATCGCTTGCCGCGCTGCCAGCCATAGTCGCGAAGCTGCTTGGCGCCCGAGGCGAGCGCGTCGGGGATGGAGCGATCGAGGTCGATCTTGCCGTCGCCGTCGCCATCGGCCGCGAATTTTGGAAAGTCCGAGGGCTCGAACTGGGTGTGGCCCATCGCACCCGTATAGGAGCCCTTCGCATCCATGCTGATGGTACCCTGCTGGACCAGGTCGAGTGCGATCAGCAGCTCGTTGCGGAACAGGTCCTTGCGGCGGCCGAGATAGGCCTGCGTCACCAGCGCCTGGAACACGGGATGGCGCTGTACTTCGGTGCCGTAATCGGTCTCGCGGCCCCAGATCGCAATGACGACGTTGCCGGGAACGCCGTAGTCGGCCTCGATGCGCGCGAGCAGGCTGCGGTAGGTCTGGAAGTGCCGCGCGCCCACGCCGGCAAGCCCGGTGAGCTGTTGCCGGGGCAAATAGTCCGCCGGCAGCCTTGCGAACTCGGCCTGTTCCTTCACGGGGCGGCCGGGGATGACGAGATCCGGCAGGCCGAGATCGAGTTGGACATCGGTCGCGCGGTCGAACACCGCCTGCCTCACGCCGCGCGCCTTCGCCTCCAGCCAGAGCTGCGCGCGCCAGTCGTCGAAGGCAGGGTCGGCGTGAACCTCCGACGCCTGCATCAGCATGGCCAGCGCGATCGTTCCGGAGATCGCCGTGCGTCGCAAAAAGTCCATGAGGCGGGGGTGTCTCACGCGACCACCAGTCCGACCGCCAGCGCCAGCCCGCAGAGATAGGTGAACAAGGCGCCGGCAAAGCGCGCCGGGTTGGGCCGGTTGAGCGACTTGCCCCACAACAGCCCGGCGGCAAGGGAAAACCGCGCGATCGTCGCCACCACGATCGTCACCATGATCCAGCCTGGGGCCGGGCGCGTTGCGAACCAGAGAAACATCGCCGCGAAGAACGGCGCATATTCGGCGGTGTTGGCATGCGCCCGCACCGCGCGGTGAATAGGATCTGTGGGGCCGAGGTCGTGGCCGATGCTCCGCCTGAACCGGCCGCGTAAGGCCGAGACATAAAGCCCGAGGCCAAACAGCAGCAGGCCGAGCAAGGTGGTGCAGATGATGGCGACGTTCATCGCTTCTCTCCCCCAAAAACGAGGCGGAAGAAGATCAGATTGCGCAGCCGCAGGAAAGCCCGGCCAGCCGATCCGAGCGCCCTTCGGCGCGACAAAGCTTCTTTTCGGCGGAGCCGATGTCCGCTACCCTTACTGCTAACCACCGGGTTAGGTGGCGTAGTTGCGTCAATTTCAGCATTGATTGATTTGGGCGGCCTGTCGGCCGCAAGACTGTGCTTGAGACTGTCCTTGGAAAACGGGGCGGAGCCATGATCAACCGGGATTCGGCAGCTCTCTTGTCTCCGATCGAGCGCGACCTGCGGCTCGATCTGTTCCGCGGCATCGGCTTGTGGATGATCTTCCTCGATCACATCCCGCACGACGTCGTGTCGTGGCTGACCTTGCGCAATTACGGTTTCAGCGACGCCGCCGAGTTCTTCGTCTTCATCTCCGGTTATCTCGTCGGCTGGATCTACGCGCCGATCGTGCGGGGCGGCTTCTTCCTCGCGGCGCTCAAGCGTCTCTGGAAACGCACGGCCGAGCTGTATGTCGCCCACATCATGCTGTTCCTGCTGTTCACTGCCCAGATCGCGCGCACTGCGCGACGGTTCGACAACCCGATGTATGAGCACGAGTTCAACGTGTTCAATTTCCTGGCGCATCCGGACGAGCTGATCGGCCAGGCGATCCTGTTGAAATACAAGCCGGTCAATCTCGACGTGCTGCCGCTCTACATCACGCTGGTGTTCGCCTCTCCCTTCATTGTGTGGTGCCTCGTGCGGCGCCCGAACCTCACGCTGCTGGCCTCCGTGGTGCTCTACGTGCTGTCGCGCTGGTTCGACTGGAACGTCGCGTCCTATCCACCCGGTACGACCTGGTATTTCAACCCGTTCTGCTGGCAGCTGATGTTCGTGTTCGCGGCCTGGTGCGGTTCGGGCCAGGTGGACAAGATCGCGAAATGGGTCTGGTCGAAATCCGTGATGGGACTTGCAGCCGCCTGGATCGTGTTCGCATTCCTGATCGTGATGACCTGGCACGTTCACGCGCTCGAGGCGATGATCCCGAAGTGGATGATCAAGGCGATCTACCCGATCGACAAGACCGATCTCGACATGCTGCGCTTCACACATTTTCTCGCGCTGGCGGTCTGGGTCACGCAGCTCGTGCCGCGCCATTGGCAGGCGCTTCACACGAGATGGCTCCGCCCGGTGATCCTGTGCGGGCAGCACTCGCTGCCGATCTTCTGTCTCGGCGTGTTCCTGTCGTTTTCCGCACACTGGATCCTGACCCAATATACCAAGGGCACGTGGGAGCAACTCGCTGTCTCCTTCGCCGGCATCGCGGTCATGATCGTCGTTGCGTGGCTGTTCGACCGGGCGAAACAAATTCCGGACCTGTTCGTGGACGTGCTCGAGGAGGAAGAGGAGCCCGAGCCGGCGCCCGATCGCGACAAGACAGCCGCCGTTGCCGCGGCCACCGCCGGCAGCTGAGAGACGATTACCACGCGTGCTTTGACGAATTCTCATGACAGGTTTCATGGAGAGGTTCATGTCGAGAGGCTGGTTGACGATCGCGGGCACCTTGCTGTTCCTCACCTGCACCGCAGCCGCGCAGGCGCCGTCGCCCGAGGCGATGAGCGCGGCGCGCAAGCTCGTGATCACCATGAAGACGGCGGAGCAATATCGCGCGTTGCTGCCGCAGCTCCTGCTCAAGCTGCGCCCCGTCCTGGCCCAGGACAGGCCCGAGATCGAGCGCGACTTCGACGCCATGACGGCGACGAGCTCGGACATTTACGCGCCGTTCGTCGACCAGATGGTCGAGCAGATCGCCGCAGTCTACGCCACCACCTTCACGGTGGACGAGCTGCGCCAGATCGAGGCCTTCTACGCCCAGCCGGCCGGACGCAAGCTGCTGGAGAAGTCGGATGCGCTTGCACAGGCGAGCGCGCAGATCGGCCAGGATGTCAGCCGCAGGGCTGCCGACGAGCTGAAGCAGCGCCTGACCGAGGCGCTGCGCCAGAAGGGGCATAAGCTCTGAGCGCGTAGGCGACATGCCAATTTCGGGACCTGATCGGCCGGTCAGTTGGTCGCCAACTGCTGCCGCATCGTCATTGCGAGCGCAGCGAAGCAATCCAGAATCCTCCGCGGAGACAGTCTGGATTGCTTCGGTAACAGCGCGCGCTGCACTGCGCCACCTCAATACTTCTTCATCGCCGCGCCGAAGGCGAGCCACAGCGCCATCGACGCAAGCCCGAAGCCGCCGAGCAGCAAAAACGTCGGGCCGTAGCCGATCCATTCCGCGATCCAGCCGCCGAGCGCGGGGCTGAGGCTTGCGCCGAGGCCCTGCACGGTGATGACGGCGCCTTGGCCGAGATTGATGCGGCCGCTGCCGTTGAGGGAGCGTGCGACCACGCCGGGCACGGCGACTGTCTGCAAACCGGTGCCGATGCCGTCGAGCACCTGCACGGGCACCACGCCCCACCATCCCGCGAAGAAGAAGGCGAGCACGCCGCGGATGGGCAGGAACATGAAGGAGACCAGGATCACCGGCCAGTAGTTGCGCTTGCTCGCGACCTTCATGGCGATCAGCGACGTCACGATCATCACGCCTTGCGCGATCACCACCGTCGTGGCGACGAAGCTCGGCCCGTTGGCCTGCCCCTCGGCGACGGCGGCGAGGCCATAAAGCGGCACGATCGCCGCATTGCCGAGATGGAAGATGGCGAGCGCCAGCGCCAGCACGAGCAGCGGCTTGTGCCGGAGCAGCATCGTCATCGCATCCGGCGGCGCCTTGGAGTCGTCCTCCTTGCTGCCGCGCGCGACGCGGTCGTCGATCGATTTCGCCGGGATCATCAGTACGCAGGCGATCGCGATCGCGCCGAACGCTGCGGCCAGCACGAACACGGAGACATAGCCATACCGGTAGCCGAGCCAGCCCGACAGCGCCGCACCGACCATGTTGCCGGCATGGTTGAACGCCTGGTTGCGGCCGTTCAGCGCATTGAAACCTTTCTGTTTGGCGATGCCGAGCGTGATGCCGGTCACCGCCGGCACGATCGCAGCGCTCGCCAGCGACTGTGCCACCTGCGAGATCGTCACTGCCCAGAAGTTCTGGGAGACCAGGATGATCGCGGAGGCGAGGACGACGCAGGCGCCCGGGATCACCACCCAAAGGCGCTTGTTGCGGCTGGCGTCGATGAAGCCGCCGATCGGCGTCGTGATCAGCATGCCCGCGACATTGCCGATGGTCATGGCGGTGCCGATCAGTCCGCTCGCCCAGCCGCGCTCCTGGAGGAACACGCCGATGAACGGCCCGATGCCCGACTGCATGTCGGCCATGAAGAAGTTGAGCGCAAAGAGGGGCCAGAGACGAGGCGAGGAGGGGGACCGCGATGTCATCGATACGTCAAGCGTGGTCTCAACCAAATCTGGTGTCGGCGGGGTTGCCCTGATCTTGTGTGGACCAGAACACAACGGATGGTGATTGTGTTGGTTCCAGCCACCCTTGCGGAGGAGCGATCGAGCCGTCACATCTTGATCGTCTTGGTCGAAGTCCATCCTGGAGTACGGCATGCCACTCTGGACCTGCGAAACCTGCGGCGCGCAATTTCCCGCAAGTGAAAAGCCGCCGACCTCATGCCCGATCTGCGAGGATGAGCGTCAATTCGTGAACTGGAAGGGGCAGACCTTTCTGTCCGGCGAGGCTTTGGTCGAGCGCTGCCGCCTGGTGTGGCGGGATGATCTCGGCCTGACTGGTCTTGCACTCGAGCCGAGCTTTGCCATCGGTCAGCGGGCGCTGCTCGTTCCCGACGGCGGTGCTTTCGTGATGTGGGACTGCGTTCCGCTGGCGACCCGCGAGGCGATCGAGCATGTCAGATCGCTCGGCGGGTTGAAGGCGATCGCGATCTCGCATCCGCACTATTACGGCGCGCTCGCCGACTGGAGCGAAGCCTTCAGCGCGCCGGTTTATCTCCATGCCGACGATCGCCAATGGGTGACGCGGCCGCATCGCGCGATCGAACACTGGACCGGCGACAGTCACCGGCTCTCGGACGGCATCACCCTGTTGCGCAGCGGCGGCCATTTCGCGGGCGCCACCATGCTGCACTGGACGCGCGGCGCAGATGGCAAGGGTGCGCTGCTCACCGGCGACGTCGCGCAGGTGACGATGGACCGCCGCTTCGTCAGCTTCATGTATTCCTATCCGAACTACACGCCGTTGAACGCGGCCGCGGTGCGGCGAATTGCCGACACCGTCGCGCCGCTCGCCTTCGATCGCATCTACGGTGCCTGGTGGGGCCGCAATATCGCCGGTGGCGCCAAGGCAGCGTTCGACGCGTCGGTCGCGCGCTATCTGGCGGCCATCGCCTGAACGACGCCTAGGCTCGCTGCCGCAGGGTCGCGGGCCGGTCCTGCCGCTTGGACCAGGAGATGTAGTAGGCGACCGCCGCGATGGCCGCGAGGCCTGCGAAGCTGACCAGGATCTGCATGGCGACGAGGTTGGGGCCCGTGATCAGGATGAGGTGCGCGGCGAAGGACAGGAATACGCTGACGCAGAACACTGCGAGCCACTCCTCACCGCTCCGAATCACCGGCTGCAGCGATTTCCATTGCAAGGCCGGATGATCGGCCGGCACCAGATACGTCGCGAGGAAAGCGAGCGCGAGGAAATGCAGCACGCGGTGCGGCGCGAGGTTTTCCTTGTCGGGCGCGAAGATGCCGAGCACGGCATCCGGCAGATAGGCGGAAAGCGCCGGCAAATGCCGCGCCAGCGTGACCACCATCGCGAACACGAGATAGGCGCCCGCGAGCGCGCGCAACCAAGAGATGCCGTGCAGCGCGCGGGCAGGCACGCCGGTCACTGCGAACCAGCCGCCCATGACCATCAGCATCTGCCAGCAGAACGGATTGAAGGTCCATTCGCTTTCCGGAGAGATCCGGAACGTCCAGCCGAAATACCTCGCCGCGAAGTACACCGCGACCGATGCGAGCAGCGTCAGGTGCGGCCGGCGGAGCAGGCCCCACAACGCCAGCGGAAAGAACACCATCAGCGGGATCATCAATTGCAAGAGGTCGAGGTTCAGCGGCTCTTCCTGGAGCACCAGCCCGCGCACCAGGGTACGCAGCGGATGATCGAGAATCCCCGAGATATTGTACTCATGGATGATCTCCGGCGCGGTCGATTGCGAGGCGACGTAGGCGATGGCGTCGATATAGATCACGAACAGCACGACGTAGGCGGCGTAGAGTCGCCAGACGCGACCGAAGATGCGGGTCGCGGCAACGACGAAGCCGCGCTCCAGCGCCATCTTGCCGTGGATGATCGTGACGCCGTAGCCCACCACGAACACGAACAGGTCGGCGGCGCCGCTGAAGCCGAAATTGCGCAAGGTCAGCAGATTGGCAACATTATTCGGCACGTGGTCGAGGAAGATCGACCAGTTGGCAATCCCGAGCGTGAGATAAAGCCTGGCATCGTGGCTATGTGCGGCGAGGGCCGCCTTGACGGACGGTTTCATAAAAAATTAGCAGTTGGAATCAGGGGCGACGCTTTTAGCGGCTAGCATAGCACGATCCGAGTAGCGTTTCCGTGAACGGGTGGCCCAAACCCTCTCCCTCGCGAAGCGAGGCGGGTGAGGGGTTTCTCTCCGCGACTGAATCACTTCATGCAAGCGTCCGGATGCAACCCCTCATCCAGCGCCGCAGCCGATGCGAAGCATAGGCGTTCTTAAGAACGGCGGCCG
This sequence comes from Bradyrhizobium ingae, assembly GCF_055791185.1. Classification (NCBI taxonomy): domain Bacteria; kingdom Pseudomonadati; phylum Pseudomonadota; class Alphaproteobacteria; order Hyphomicrobiales; family Nitrobacteraceae; genus Bradyrhizobium; species Bradyrhizobium ingae. The sequence continues at coordinate 41,434 of NZ_JBVUBB010000047.1, read as the reverse complement.
AAGGCCGCCTATGCCACCTTCTCCAGCAAGGAGAGAAGGAAGAAATGCCCCATCACAACCTCTTGATCTGCCGCGCCTGTGCGCTATATCCCGGTTTTCCTCATCCAGTTTCGATCCGGGTAAACGCATGACGACGTCAGATCCGGCTGTGCATTCGCAGCCCTTCCAGGCCGAGGTGTCCGAGCTCCTGCACCTGATGGTGCACTCCGTCTACTCCGAGACCGACATCTTCCTGCGCGAGCTGATTTCGAACGCGTCGGATGCCTGCGACAAGCTCCGCTACGACGCGATCGAGAACCCGGCGCTGCTCGGCGAGGGCGACGCGCCCAAGATCCGCATCATTCCCAACAAGCAGGCCGGCACGCTCACCATCGCCGACAACGGCATCGGCATGGAGCGGCAGGAGCTGATCGATCACCTCGGCACCATCGCCCGCTCCGGCACCAAGGCGTTCGTGGCGAAGCTGAAGGAAGCCAAGGACGGCCTCGGCCTGATCGGCCAGTTCGGTGTCGGCTTCTATTCCGCCTTCATGGTTGCGGACAGGATCCTCGTCGTCAGCCGCAGGGCCGGCGAGAGCGATGTCTGGACCTGGACCTCTTCGGGCGGCTCCGGTTTCGAGATCGCGCGCGCGGGCGAGGAAGATGCAGCGCGCGTGAGCCGTGGCACCGAGATCGTGCTGCACCTGAAGGAGGATGCGAAGAAATATCTGGAAGACTACGAGATCCAGCGCATCGTCTCCGCCTATTCCGACAACATCCTCTTTCCTATCGAGCTCGTGCCGGCCGAAGGCGAGCCGCGCCAGATCAATTCGGCAAGCGCGCTGTGGCAGCGCTCGAAATCGGAACTTTCGGCTGACGACTACAAGAAGGCCTATCAGCAGATCGCCACCGCCTTCGACGATCCCGCGATGACGCTGCATTATCGCGCCGAGGGCCGCTATTCCTACGCCGTGCTGCTGTTCGCGCTGTCGACGAAACCGTTCGACCTGTTCGAGCCGTCGCGCAAGGGAAGGGTCAAGCTCTATGTCCGGCGCGTCTTCATCACCGACGATGCCGATCTGTTGCCGGGGTACTTGCGCTTCATCCGCGGTGTAGTCGACAGCGAGGACCTGCCGCTGAATATTTCCCGCGAGATGCTGCAGAACAACCCGCAGCTCGCGCAGATCCGCAAGGCGGTCGCCACGCGCGTCGTCTCCGAGCTCGAAAGCCTCGCCGAGAAGGACGCGGAGAATTTTGCGAAGATCTGGGACGCTTTCGGCGCCGTGCTGAAGGAAGGCATCTACGAGGACTTCGAGCGTCGCGAGAAGCTTTTGGCGCTGTCGCGTTTCACGACGACCTCGGGCGAGAAGCGCTCGCTGAAGGACGTCGTCGCCGATTTCAAGCCGAACCAGACCGAAATCTATTATCTCGTCGGCGACAGCATCGAGCGGCTGAAGTCCAGTCCGCGCCTTGAGGCAGCGGCTGCGCGCGGCATCGAGGTGCTGCTGCTTACCGATCCCGTCGATGCCTTCTGGACCTCGATGCCGATGTCGTTCGACGGCAAGCCGTTGAAGTCGCTGGGCCAGGGCGATCTCAATCTCGATTTGATCCCGCGCGTCGACGATGAACAGAAGGACGGGCCGGCGGCTGATGAAGCCGCCACCATCGCGCTGATCAAGGGCTCCCTCAACGAGCGCGTCAGCGACGTGAAGGCGTCGACGCGTCTCACCAGCTCCGCCTCATGTCTCGTCGCCGACAGCCATGGTCCGAGCCGCGAGCTCGAGCGCCTCCTGGCACAGCAGAACCGGGGAGAGCGCTCGAGGCCGATCCTCGAGGTCAATCTGCGCCATCCGTTGGTCACCGCGATCACCAGGGCGCCGGCGGGCTCGACGATGATCGATGATCTCTGCCTGCTGCTGCTGGAGCAGGCCCAGATCCTCGACGGCGAATTGCCGGAAGACCCGTCCGCCTTCGCCGCAAGACTGAACCGGCTCGTGCTGCAGGGGCTTTCTTAGAGTCGCCGGGAACGAGAGCCGGTGCAGCTTGCCCCGCTGCGCTCCCTCCCCCGCAAGTGGGGAGGGAACGCAGCTCGTGTCTCTCCGGCATTGAATGTGAGGACAGTTGCAGCTCACTCCGCCGCATCCTTCTGCTCGTCGCGTACAGCCTCCGCCTCCGGCTTCGGTTTCTTTGCCATCCAGCGTGAGAGCAGGTTCGAGAAGCGGTCGAGATAGAGATAGACGACCGGCGTCGTGAACAGCGTGAGCGCCTGGCTGACCAGGAGGCCGCCGACCATGGCATAGCCGAGCGGCTGGCGGATCTCCGCACCGGTGCCGCTTCCGAGCATCAAGGGCACTCCGCCGAGCAGCGCCGCCATCGTCGTCATCATGATCGGGCGAAAGCGCAGCAGCGCCGCCTGGCGGATCGACTGCTCCGGCGACAGATGCTGCTCGCGTTCGGCGGCGATCGCGAAATCCACCATCATGATGCCGTTCTTCTTGACGATGCCGATCAGGAGAATGATGCCGATCAAGGCGATCAGGCTGAAGTCGAAGCCGAAGATCATCAGGATGGCGATCGCACCGACGCCGGCCGAAGGCAGCGTGGAGAGAATGGTCAGGGGGTGGATGTAGCTCTCGTAGAGCACGCCCAGGATCAGGTAGACCACGACGAGCGCGGCCAGGATCAGCAGCGGCACGGTGCCGAGCGATTGCTGGAACGCCTGCGCGGTGCCCTGGAAGCTCGTTGCCAGCGTCGGCGGCGCGCGCATCTCGCCGACGGCCTGCGAGACCGCTTCGGTCGCCTGCCCGAGTGCCACGTCCTCGGCGAGATTGAAGCTGATCGTCACCGCCGGAAACTGCCCTTGATGGGCGATCGCGAGCGGCCGCACCGGCACGTTGGTCCAGCTGCAGAAGACTGAAAGCGGCACCTGCTCGCCCGTCAGCGGCGATCTGATGTAGAGCTTGTCCAGCGTATCCAGCTTGCCCTGGAGCTCCGGTGTGATCTCGAGGATCACGTGATAGCTGTTGGTCTGGGTGAAATACTGCGCGACCTGGCGCTGGCCGAAGGCGTCATAGAGGGTATCGTCGATGAGCTGCGGCTGGATGCCGTACCGTGCGGCGGTGTCGCGGTTGATGGTGAGCTCGAGCGTCGTGCCTTCCGTCTGCTGGTCGGTCGCGACGTCGCGAAGCTGCGGCAGCGTCTTCATCGCCTCCAGGATTTTTGGCGCCCATGCGTTCAACTCGGCGAGATTGGCGTCCTGGAGCGTGAACTCGAACTGCGTGCGCGTGGCGCGGCCGCCGAGACGTACGTCCTGCGAGGCCTGCATATAGAGGCGGGCGCCCTCGACCGCCGCGAGCTTCGGCCGCAGTCGTGCGATGATCTGCTGCGCGCTGACGTCACGTTCCTCCCGCGGCTTCAACGTGATGTACATGCGCCCGGAATTCAGCGCGGTGCCGCCGCCGCCGATGAACATCGCGATCGAATCGACGGCGGGATCGGCCTGCACGATCGCGTTGAGCTCCTCCTGGCGCCGCTTCATCTCCGCAAACGAGATGTCCTGCGGCATCTCGGAGACTGCGGTCAGGAAACCGTTGTCCTGCTGCGGGAAGAATCCCTTCGGGATCAGGATGAAGAGGTAGACCGAAAGCGCCACCGTCGCGAAGAAGATGCAGAGCGTGATGAAGCTGTGCTTGAGCGCGACGTCGAGCCCGCGCTCATAGGCGCCGAGCAGGCGCTCGAACATCCGCTCGCTCCACTGGTAGACCCGGCCATGCCGCGCCTCCTGATCGGCGCGCAGGAAGCGCGAGGCCATCATCGGCGTCAGGGTCAGCGAGACCACCAGCGAGACGAAGATCGCCATCGCCAGCGTCACGGCGAACTCGCGGAACAGCCGGCCGATGATGCCGCCCATGAGCAGCAAGGGGATCAGCACGGCGATCAGCGAAATGCTGATCGAGACGATGGTGAAGCCGATCTCCGCCGCCCCCTTGTAGGCCGCGGCGAGCGGTCGCTCGCCATGCTCGACGTAGCGGGTGATGTTCTCGAGCATCACGATCGCATCATCGACCACGAACCCGACGGCGATCGTCAGTGCCATCAGGGAGAGGTTGTCCAGCGAATAGCCGAACACCCACATCAGCGAGCAGGCGCCCAGCAGCGCCAGCGGAACGGTCACGGTCGGGATGATCGTGGCCCAGAAGCTGCGCAGGAACAGAAAGATTACCATCACCACCAGCGCAATGGTGATCAGGAGCGTGATCTGCACGTCCTCGACCGCGTCGCGGATGGTGATGGTGCGATCGCTGATGATCTTGATGGCGATCGCCGGCGGGATCGCGGCCACCAGCCGGGGCAGTTGCGCCTTGATGCGGTCGACGGTGTCGATGACGTTGGCGCCGGGCTGCTTGAAGATGACGAGGAACACGCCGCGCTTGCCATCGGCCCACGCCGCCGTCTTCATGTCCTCAGGGCCAGCTATCGCCTCGCCGATGTCGCGGATCCGTAGCGGAGCGCCGTTGCGATAGGCGATGATCACATCCTGCCAGGCCGCGGCTTCGACCAGCTGGTCGTTGGCGTAGATGGTGTAGGCGCGCCGCGTGCCGTCGATGTTCCCCTTCGGGCTGTCGGTGGTGGTGATCGCGATCTGGCTGCGCACGTCCTCCAGCGACAGGCCCTTGGCGACGAGCTTTGCCGGATCGACCTGGATGCGCACCGACGGCTTCTGCTGCCCGCCGACGAAGACCTGCGCGACCCCGGAGATCTGGCTGATCTGCTGTGCCAGCTGGGCGTCGGTGCGGTCGCTGACGGTGGTCAACGGCAGCGTGTCCGACGTCGCCGACAGGATCATGATCGGCGAGTCCGCCGGGTTGACCTTGCGATAGGTCGGGGGCGAGGGCAGGTTCTTCGGCAATTGACCGCTCGCCGCGTTGATCGCGGCCTGAACGTCGTTGGCGGCGGCGTCGATCTGACGGTTGAGATCGAACTGGATGGTGATCGAGGCCGAACCGAGCGAGCTCGTCGACGTCATCTGCGCGATGCCGGGGATCTGCGCGAGCTGGCGCTCGAGCGGCTGCGCGACCGAGGAGGCCATCGTCTCGGGGCTGCCGCCCGGAAGCGATGCGGAAAGCTGGATGGTCGGAAAGTCGACCTGCGGCAGCGGTGCAACCGGCAGCAGTGGATAGGCCACAAGGCCGACGAACAGGATACCCGCCATCAGCAGCGAGGTGCCGATCGGGTAGCGGATGAACAGAGACGAGAAGCTCTCTTGCATGCCCTGAAACCATCGAATGGCCAGCGCATCTTCTCCTCGCAAACGGCGGAGTCGCGCCCGAGAGCCCGAGCGCGAATGTGCGTTTCCTTCAGCCTATATGCTTGCTGACTGCCCCGAGTCATCGGCGGTTCGGGGCCGGCGTTGTGGCAGCAAGATTAGTCCCTTCGCGCCGGCTTGCGAGCGGAATCCTGCGCGGGATGATTGCGACCTTTGTCGAACAGGGGCGGCCCGCAGATATGCGCTTTCTGCAGATCAAAAGAGGTCGGCTCGTCTGCTTTTTCGTGCGTCACAAGCGGGAGAGGTATGTTGCGGAATGGTCGCCTCTGCCGCCGCGTTATGCCATATCGGTCCGGCGCGACGCTCATCGTCGCCGCCGATTCGAGGAATTTCCGATGCGCATACCGCTCCTGACCATCATCGCGATCGCCACGCTGCAGGCAGCGACGCCTGCCAGCGCCCAGCGCTATGACCCGCGCTATCCGGTGTGCATGCATATCTACACGGGAGGCCCTCGCGGCGGCGGCAGCGACCGGTTCGACTGTTCCTTCACGTCGCTGGAGCAGTGCCGCGCCACCGCTTCGGGCCTCAGCGCGAGCTGCGATGTCAATCCCTACTACGCCTACGACCAGCCGCAGCCGCGCCGGCGTTATAAGCAGGCTTACTAGCGTCGCCATCAGCGCGCCCGGCGCCGCAATGTGTGCGGCGCAGCGTTCACCGCTCGCCCGGCCACCATTCCGAGCGGGGATCACGCACGGAGATCTTCGTGGTGCGCAGCGCCACGAGATGGCTGCGCTTGTAGGGAAATCCTGACAGCTCCGAGCATTGCCGGCAGCGCATGTAACGCTCGAGCTCGTGGATCGGCATCGACTTCCTGCGTCTGACGATGTCGAGCGCCACGGTCTGGTGCGTCTCGCAGCCGAGGCACTTCACCTCGAGATAGCAGTAGCCGGCGTTCAGTGCGTCGCCCAGCGTCGGCGACGGCTGCGCCGGCCCCTGAAAGGACAGCATCCGCTTGTTCCAGGCCTCGCAGGCGAGACGGTCGGCCTCTTTGCGCGCCGCCGCCGCGCGTTCCGCCGCGGCGCGAACGGACGCGCCGTAGATTCGCTCACGAGATTTGTTGCCCATGGCGCGAGACAATGCGCGCGCAGGAGAGGCAAGGGCAAGCCGCTAGGGATTGCGGGTGTGGATGTTGCGGACGCAAGCCGCTGTTGCGCGTGGGGGCGGCCGCTGCCGGACGCCGTTCCCGCCGGCTTGCTAACGAATGATGAGAGTTAATCGCGGACTAACCGTGGTTTACCTTGTCTCTTAACACCTGGTCAGGGGCCCGCGGTCTATAGCTACCGTGACAGACGAGTGACCGGCCGAAAGACATCAACAACATGAGCACCGGCGTCATCGAGCAGCCGACATCGGCGCGCGCGCCCTCGGCCTCAAAAATCTGGCTGAAGGCGATCGAGCTCACCGCGCGCATCGAGACGCTGCCGGGCCGGCTGTTTGCCGATGTCGTTGAGGACTGGGCGCGACGCCAGCCGGATCGCGCAGCTCTCGTCACGGATGACGAAACGATCAGCTACGGTCAGCTCGCAAGACGGATCAACCGCTATGCGCGATGGGCACGCTCGGTCGGCCTGGCGAAGGGTGATACCGTCGGTATGATCATGCCGAACGGTGTCGACTATGTGGCCGCCTGGCTCGGCATCAGCCGTATCGGCGCGGTCGTCGCCCTGATCAACACCAGGCTGGTCGGGCAATCGCTCGCGCATTGCATCGATGTCGCAAAGCCGTCCCATCTCATCGTCGCGCATGATCTGGCCGAGGCACTTGGCGATGCCACGCCGCACCTGAGCTCCGTCGCAAAGATCTGGACCCATGGCGATGCGCGCAGCGAGCGTTCGATCGACGTCGCGCTGACCGCGCTCGACGACGGCCCGCTCTCGCAGGATGAGCACGGCAACGTCTCCATCAATGACCGCGCGCTGCTGATCTACACCTCGGGCACCACGGGCCTGCCGAAGGCTGCCAGCATCAGCCATCGCCGCATCCTCAACTGGGGCTTTTGGTTCGCAGGGTTGACCGGTGCCACGCCGCAGGATCGACTCTATGACTGCCTGCCGCTGTTTCATTCCGTCGGCGGCATCGTCGCGCCCTGCAGCATGCTCGCCGCCGGCGGCTCGGTGGTGATCGCGGATAAATTCTCGACAACGAATTTCTGGTCCGACATCGTCCGGCATGACTGCACGCTGTTCCAGTATATCGGCGAGCTTTGCCGCTATCTCCTGAAGGCGCCGCCCTCCGAGTACGAAAACCGGCATCGCCTGCGGCTTGTCTGTGGCAACGGCCTGCGCGGCGACATCTGGGAAGATTTCCAGGCACGTTTTGCGCTTCCCCGCATCCTCGAATTCTACGCAGCGACCGAAGGCAATTTCTCGCTGTTCAACGTCGAGGGCAGGCCGGGTGCCATCGGCCGCATTCCGCCGCTGCTCGCGCATCGATTCCCGGCGGCCATTGTCAAGGTCGATGCTGATGCCGGCGTGCCCTTGCGCAATGCCGACGGCCTCTGCGTGGCCTGCGCACGCGGCGAGGCGGGCGAAGCCATCGGCCGCATCGGCACCGCCGATGAAGGCGGGGGGCGTTTCGAGGGCTATACCGACGCCGGCGAGACCGAGAAGAAGATACTTCGCAACGTCTTCGCTCACGGCGATGCATGGTTCCGCACCGGCGACCTGATGCAGCTCGACGATAAGGGTTTCTTTCATTTCGTCGACCGTATCGGCGACACCTTTCGCTGGAAGGGCGAGAACGTCGCGACGTCGGAGGTCAACGACGCCGTACGTGATGGCGCCGGCGTGGTCGACGCAACGACCTACGGCGTCAGCATTCCCGGCACCGACGGCCGCGCCGGCATGAGCGCGATCGTGGTCAACGAGGGTTTTGACCTCGCCGCGCTCGCGGGTCATCTCGCTGCGCGCCTGCCGGCTTATGCCCGTCCGGTCTTCATCCGCATCTCGACCGAGCTCGATGCGACCGAGACCTTCAAGCAGAAGAAGAGCCAGCTTGCGCGCGAGGGGTTTGATCCCAGCGTGATCGCTGATCCGCTGTACGTGATGGAGCCGAAGTCCGGCGCGTATGTCGCAATTGACGGGGAGACCTATGCGCAAATTGTTGATGGCTATGTCAGGCTCTAGCGGGTTACAAAAGCAGAAATAGGTCCAATTTTATCTGAATTGTCCAAGAAGGCATTTACTTCTGTCCGGTAAACCACGGAGCAACGGGAGGCGGGCACTCCGCCGAAGACGGTCAAAACAACAACAAACACGAAGCGAGCGCAGCCATGTCGGTAAGGTTAAAGGTCACTGAAGCGATCAAGCAGATTGCCAGGGAGCAGCGCGTCACGCTGCCGGAGCTGACGGACGACCTGTCGCTGCACGAGACGGGTTTCGATTCGCTCGCCTTCGCGATCCTGATCGCACGCCTCGAGGACGAGCTGGGCGTCGATCCCTTCACGATTTCCGAGGACGCTGCCTTCCCCACGACCGTCGGCGATTTCGTGCGGGCCTACGAAAATGTCCCCGCGTGAGATATCTGCACTTCGCGACTATCTCGGCCCGGAGCTGAAAGGACGGACGCTGTCGGATGCGCACCATCTGGTGTCGCTGACCGATGTGCTGTCGCAGACGGTCCTGGGCGGCCGCCTGGGTGAGTTGTCCGGCCGATCGGTGCTGCTGAAACTGTCGGACCAGCTCAAATCCGGCCTTGCCATGATCGAGCTCGACGGCATCGCCCGTCGCATGCTGCTGTGCCCGCCGGATCTCAATCCCGCGTATATCGATGCGCTGATCGCTGACGCGGAGATCGATGCAGTCATTACCGACGAGCCGGAGTTCTGGAAAGACAATGCGATCCCGCTCGTCGTGATCGCGCAACTGCCGCTCACGAATGCTGCGCCTGTCGAATCCGAGCGCGCCACGGAATGGCTGATGCTGACGTCGGGCACCTCAGGCGTGCCGAAGATCGCAGCCCACACGCTGGAAGCGCTGACCGGTGCGATCCGGGCCGAGGCGCCTGCGAGCGGCCCCGCACCGGTCTGGGCGACCTTCTACGACATCCGCCGCTATGGCGGCCTCCAGATTTTCCTGCGCGCGATCCTTTCCGGCGGCTCGATGGTGCTGTCGGACGCGCATGAGATCCTCGCGGACCATGTCGCGCGGCTCAACGCGCGCAGCGTCTCGCACATTTCCGGCACACCTTCGCATTGGCGCAAGCTTCTGATGAGCGGTTCGGCTGCGCAATTCGCCCCGCGTTACGTCCGCCTCTCCGGAGAGATCGCCGACCAGGCCGTGCTCGACGGCCTGAAGGCGACTTTCCCCGACTCCTCGATCGGCCATGCCTATGCCTCGACCGAGGCGGGCGTCGGCTTTGCCGTCAATGACGGCCTCGAAGGTTTCCCCGCCGGCTATATCGGCGTGAACCCCAGCGGCGTCGAGATGAAGATCGTCGACGGCTCGCTGCGCATCCGCTCGAATCGCACCGCGCACGCCTATATCGGTCGCAATGCCGGCAAGCTCGTCGAAGATGACGGCTTCGTCGACACCGGCGACATGATAGAGCTGCGCGGCGACCGCTATCATTTCGTCGGCCGCCGCGGCGGTATCATCAATATTGGCGGGCTGAAGGTTCATCCCGAGGAGATCGAGGCGGCCATCAACCGTCATCCGGATGTGCGGATGTCGCGTGCGAAATCGCGGAAGAGCCCGATCACCGGCGGCATCGTCGTCGCCGACGTGATCCTCGCCGACGGCACCGATCCGGCTCGGGCGCAGGAAATCCGCGAGCAGATCGTGGACCAGTGCCGGGCGCAGCTTGCCTCACACAAGGTGCCTGCAGTGATCCGCTTCGTCGAGACGCTCGACGTCACTCCGGCCGGAAAGCTGGCGCGCAACGATGCATAACGTCCTCATCACCGGCGGCAGCCGTGGCATTGGCCTTGCGATCGCGACGCGCCTGGTGGGCGCCGGTTACAACGTGATCGCGGTGGCGCGGCGCGAGACCGAAGAGCTCGCGGCTGCGGTGCGCGCGTCGGAAAAGCGTCTGCATTTCCGCGCCTGCGACCTCGCGGTGATCGACGCGATCCCGGCCTTCGCAAAATTGGTGCGCGACGAGTTCGGCGCGATCTATGGTCTCGTCAACAATGCCGGCCTCGGCACCGAGGGCCTGCTCGCGACCATGCATAATTCCGAGATCGAGGCGCTGGTGCAGCTCAACGTGCTGTCGCCGATCATCCTCACCAAATATGTCGCGCGGCACATGATGGCCGATGGCGCAGGCCGCATCATCAACATCTCCTCGATCATCGCTACGACCGGCTACAACGGCCTGTCGGTCTATGGTGCGACCAAGGCGGCGGCGACCGGCTTCACGCGCTCGCTAGCGCGCGAGGTCGGCAAGCTCGGCATCACCGTGAATGCGATCGCGCCCGGCTTCATCGATACCGAGCTGACGCATAATCTCTCGGATGACGGCCGCAAGCGCATCGCCGGGCGCAGCGCGCTGCGCCGCTTGCCGGAAACCGAGGACGTCGCGCGGATGGTCGAATATCTGCTCGGCGAAGGCGGCCGCAACATCACGGGAACGGTGTTCACGATCGATGCCGGAAATACCGCTTAGAACATGATCCGGAACGGCTGAGGGAACTCTTTGAGCCGCAGAACTCTTTGGGCCACAGAACTCTTGGAGCCGCAGAATTCTTGGAGCCGCGTTGAGTTGACGCGGCTCAATTTCATTTCGGCGCGTTTGGTCCTAAGATGCACGGCAATCGGTTGGGTTACGTCAATCGATCTGCCCTAATCGACAGGGAGCAGTGCATGACCGCTTCGAACCTTCCCCGGGCGTCAGCGCAGTCATCTCAAGCAAAAGAGAGCGTTGCCAGCTGTAAGCCGATGTCGCATCAGAATTCCGGCGACCATGGCTACGAGATGTATCCGCAGCAGTTCGTCCGGCTGATCGGCTGCCACGATGTCCATGCGTCGCTGACGACGGCGGAGAAGGAAAAGCTGCACTAGCTTGCGTACACCGCCTCTATCGTCCTGATCTCGCAAAGATCCAGCTCAATCGCCCCGCTTCTCAGCTCGCGCGCCGAACGCATCTGAGCAGCGGCCGACCGCTCTTGTTGTCCGGGTCCGTTTCAGCCAATGATCGGGTAAATCTCAAGGTTCGCCGTTCGGTGAACCCAATTGATCCCGCTCTTGTATCTTGACTGCGCGAAACGCACCCGGCCCCACGCGATGACACCAGGCGTCTCCTTCTACGGCAGCATCTCCGTCTTCCGCGGCTTCACCAGCCTGATGGACCCTTCCCTCTATTCGCCGCTGCCGGATGACTGGACCGTCGGGGTGGCCGATATCGTCGATTCCACCAAGGCGATTGCGGCGCAGCGCTACAAGGCGGTCAACATGGCCGGTGCCGCGGTGATCGCAGCCGTCACCAATGCGCTGGAGGGACGGGAATTCCCCTTCGTGTTCGGCGGCGACGGCGCGAGCTTTGCGGTTGCGCCCGGCGATCTCGATCGTGCTCGCGAGGCGCTGGCCGCGACGGCGACCTGGGTCAGGCAGGATCTCGATCTGAAGATGCGCGTCGCGCTGGTGCCGGTCAGTGCCATCCGCGCGCAAGGCCTCGATGTGCGCGTCGCGCGCTTCGGGCCATCTGACAATCTGTCCTATGCGATGTTTTCGGGCGGAGGTTTGGGGTGGGCCGAGGCCGCGATGAAGCGCGGCGAGTTCGCGGTTCTCGAGGCGCCCGACGACACGCAGCCGGATCTGTCTGGCCTGTCCTGCCGGTTCGAGGAGATTCCGGCCTCGCGCGGGCTCATCCTGTCCGTGCTGGTGGTGCCGGCGGCCGGCGCCGATCCGCTTCTCTTTCGCAAGGTGATCGAGGATGTGATCCATCTCGTCGAGCGCAGCCCGGACGCGGGCCGTCCCGTGCCGCCACAGGGGCCACCGCTGAAATGGCCGCCGCAAGGGCTCGATTTCGAAGCGCGCGCCAGGCGCGGCGGCTCGCTCTTCAAGCGCCGCGTCGGCGTCTTGGCCTACACGCTGTTCGCCTACATGATCGTGCGCTTCGATATCAAGGTCGGCGGTTTCGTGCCCAAGACCTATACGCGGCAGGTCGTCGAGAACTCGGACTTCCGCAAGTATGACGACGGCCTGCGCATGATCCTCGACTGCACGCCGGACCTCGAACGCGACCTGAGCGATCGGCTCGCCGCGGCGGCGAAGAGCGGGGTCGTGCGCTACGGCCTGCACCGGCAGGATGCAGCAATGATGACCTGCTTCACGCCCTCGGCGCTGCGCAGCGACCACGTCCACTTCATCGACGGCGCCCGCGGCGGCTACGCGTCGGCGGCAACGGCGCTGAAGGCGACGGCGTGAACGTTCAGCGACCGACCCGCGTCCAGGTCTCGCCGCCGCAGAGCGCCCCGACGCAGCCTTCGACGCGGAGCGTGTCGCTGCCGATGATGGAGATGTTGCTCGCATAGGCATTGCCGTCATCGGCGTTGTAGATCTGTCCCGACCATTTGTTGGGACCGGTGGCCTGCATGCCGCTGAAGAGCGGCAGGCCGATCAGCGGGCGCCTGGCGAGTGCGGGATTGGGATTCTTGCTGTCGCTGGCGGGCTGGCCCGTCGCGGTGTCGTAGGGCTCCTTCAGCCAGACGATGACGCCGCAGATGCCGCCGCCGCACTTGCTGACCTTGACCCGTGCATCGCCCGCCTGGGTCAGCCAGGTCCCGTTCGCATCCGCACTCTGCGCGCGTGCGGCAGTCGCGCCGAACAGCGCAGCGAAACAGGCTATGAGAACGGCGAATCTGCGGATCATGGAGAGCCCCGAAAATGGAGGCGTCTCCATAGCAGCAAATCGCCATCATGCAACGCGCGGCTGCATCACATTCCTGCGTTCATTTGCCCCAGCGCGCAAGGGCAACGGACGTGGCCGTGGACAGACCGAACACCGTCATGGCGCCGCCGACCATCGCGATCATGTTGGGGATCGCCAGCCTCAGCAGCGTCGGCAGGATCGGCGCAGTCAGCAGGCTGGCAATGGGGGAGGTAGCCGGGATCCGTGGCGGGGCGGCGTCTAGCGGGGCGTGGTCATGTTCACCGGCGGATATCAGATGATGATCGACATATTACCGGGTGGTCTGCGCCCGCGCCAGCCAGTCGTCACGCAGGGCTCACCAGGGCAGGCCGCAGAGGTCGATGGTGCCGAGCGTCGGAGCACGGACGATGTTGAAGACATAGGGCGCCATATGGTCGAAGCGGATCCGCCCCTCCGGCTGCTCGCAATAGACCTCGCCCTTGAAGGGCAGCCAGCTGCGCGCGGCGTAGAACGCGAAATTATGCGGCTCGCAGAACAGCAGCGCAAAGCGCGCCGCTTCGTTGGCGCGGATGGTATGCACGGCGGCGTCGATTGCCATGGTTGCATAGCCGCGGCCGCGCCGGTCCTCGCGGGTGCAGACCCCACCGATGCCGCCGATATGCGCCTTCTGTCCGTTCCAGGTCACGGTGCGGAAGTAGATGCCGACGTGGCAGACGAGGCCGTCTTCGGGCGTCTCGATCAGCACGCGCAAATCGGCATTGGCCCATTTAACGTGGGCCCAGGGCTTGTTCTCGACCATCCGGCGGCCCCAGACCGCGCTGTGCAGCGGCTCGGCGACCGGCCATGAGGCATCGCCGTTCAAAATGTCGATCTCGATGCTCATGGGTCCGGCCTTTGCTGACTCCGCGGGAGGATGCATTCGTTCTCTCTTAAACGCTTCAAAGGCAATGATATTTTGCGTCCCTTCTGCGAGCCCGATCCTGTGTGGTGTATTTGCGCAGTCACGCCATGCCGTCGCATGACCCGTTTTCGCAAATTCCCGGTGTTTTACGGAGCAGGAACCTTCTATAAGGAGTGACCGTTAAGCCACGTTCCCCACCAGTTGCGGACAAGAACCCATGACCTTTACGCTCCCCCCACTCCCTTACGCCTATGACGCCCTCGGCCAGTACATGTCGAAGGAAACACTCGAATATCACCACGACAAGCATCATCAGGCCTATGTCACCAACGGCAACAACGCGCTCAAGGGGACCGAATGGGAAGGCAAGTCCCTTGAGGAGATCGTGAAGGGCTCCTTCGGGAAGAACCCGGCGGTCTTCAACAATGCCGGCCAGCACTACAACCACATCCACTTCTGGAGCTGGATGAAGCCCAATGGCGGCGGCACCAAGCTGCCGGGCAAGCTCGAGAAGAAGATCAACGAGGACCTCGGCGGCTTCGAGAAGTTCAAGACCGACTTCCAGGCGGCGGGCGTCGGCCAGTTCGGCTCCGGCTGGGCCTGGCTGTCCGTGAAGAACGGCAAGCTCGAAATCTCCAAGACGGCCAACGGCGAGAATCCGCTGGTGCACGGCGCCACCCCGATCCTCGGCGTGGACGTCTGGGAGCACTCCTACTACATCGACTATCGCAACCGCCGCCCCGACTATCTGAAGGCGTTCGTCGAGAACCTCGTGAACTGGGAATACGTGGAGTCCCTGTTCGACAAGGCGTGAGATTTTACTCCGTCATTCCGGGATGGTGCGTCAGCACCAGACCCGGAATCTCGAGATTCCGGGCTCGCACTTCGTGCGCCCCGGAATGACAGAATCGAAAAGGCGGCCGCATGTGCGGCCGCCTTTTTTGCTGCGCAGGCCCTACGTCGGCATCCTCTACAACACTGGCAAAGGTACCTGCACCTCTACATTGCAAAATCCCATGTCCGGTACAATAATCGATTCGATGATGACAATTTCAGAACGGCGATTGAGGGATGCTGATTGTCCAAGAGAAAAAGCGCAAATCGTCGTCAACAAGGCCCACGTCGAAAATCCAATGAAGTTGGTAAAAATGCCGCGGTAGATCACGAGGCCGCCAATAAAGCCAACGTGACTTCCAAATGCTGCAAGAGAGAACCCGAGAGCGAGCCCGGTTATAAGAAGTGGCTTGAGATCGGGGGCGCGATCATCTCGGTTTTGACCCTGATCGCCGCCGGTTTCGCGGCTTATTTCTCCGGCGACTTGGCTTACACAACGCGAGATATGGCTAACGACGCCCATACGGCTTACACCGCGACACAGCGGGCCTTTGTCACACTCAAAGAGATCAAAATAGAGCCAGGTGAAGGACTGATTTCCGGGAAAGTAGATGAGATTGCGAACGCCAAATACTGGACATTCACGACCAGCTTTGAAAACAGCGGCAATACGTTGACCCGAAATCTACAAATTTACCCAGGGGTTGTTCTGACTACCGCGCCAAGTAGCACAATGGCTTCCGCTCAATTGCAGCAAGTTATCGTTGGAAATCAAAGTTCCGTTGCTAATGCGACGGTTGATCCAGAATCTCTCAAGCAGAGCACTAGATTTAAGAATCGAAATCTCGTGCTTGGTCCTCATACAGGCGCCATCCTTGGCGGAGTTGCCGTTCCTTCCGAAATCCTCGCCTCCACAAATCCTCACTGGTTTATCTTCGGATTTTTGGAGTACGACGACATTTTCCCCAATACCAATCATCATCTTACAAAGTACTGTTATGAGGTAATCGGATTTCCCAAAGAGGGAGAGCCGCGGCCGCGCGTCACTCCCTGTAGCCATTGGAATTGTGCTGATGAGGAATGCGTCGCGGACAAAAAGGCATATGATTCCGAACCCAGGATACTCTTCCCAGCTTTGCCCAAGTGAGATGCCTCAGACCAGCAAGAGTAGCTTCGCGCCGCCCTCCCGGAATTTGCCCCCACCTCGCATAGCTCTGCGCGAGGCGCGCATCGCCCCCGCCATCACCGTGTTTGCATCGCCTCGGTGGCACCCTTAAGCAGAACGGGTATCCCCTCGATCCGACCCGAGCCCGTTGTCAGAACCTTCCTCGAACAATCCGGCACCTGCCGAGGACGCGGAATCCGAACCGCGGCCGGGGCGGGTGCGCAAGCCGATCGGCTGGTCGACGATCATCATTGCGGCATTGGTTGCGGTGAGCGCGGCGCTGGTGTGGCGGCGCGACGGTGCCAGCGGTGTCATGGAGATCCTCACCCATGATCTCTCCTTGTTCTCCGGCATCCTGCCGCGCGTGCTTGCCGGCTGCCTGCTCGGGGCCTTCATCTCCGAGATCCTGCCGCACGAGAAGGTATCGCGCTCGCTCGGGCCGAACTCCGGCTTGACGGGCCTGCTGATCGGCACCGCCTTCGGTGCGATCCTGCCGGGCGGCCCCTTCACCGCCTATCCGGTGGCAAGCGCGCTGCTGGCGGTCGGCGCCGATTTCGGCGCCACCATCGCCATGGTCGTGAGCTGGACCCTGATCGGCTATGGCCGGGCGGTCGCCTGGGAAATCCCGATCATGGGCACCGATTTCACGCTGTGGCGGATCGTGATCTCGCTGCCGCTGCCGGTGCTCGCGGGCGCGCTCGGCCGCTTCGTCTATGTCCGGCTCTATCCGAAACGTGATGCAAAGGACGACGAGGCGTGAGCGCCGCGCTTCTCATCGACATCCTGTTGTGGGGCTCGGTGCTCGGCGTCGGCCTGATTGCCTTTCGTCGCAGCCCTGCAGTGTTCAAGGCCTCGCTCCGCGAAGGGTCGATGGACTTCGTCAACATCGTGCCGCGGATCGCACTGGGCGTGATCGGCTCCGGCTACATCGCCGCGATCATCCCGCAGGAGGTGATCACCGGCTGGCTCGGCCCTGATAGCGGCTGGCTCGGGGTGGCCACCGCCGTGGTCGCCGGCGCGGCCACGCCGGGCGGCCCCGTGATCGGCTTCTCCATCGGCACGGTGGCGTTGAAGTCCGGCGGCGGCGTCCCCCAGGTTGTCGCCTATGTCGTCGCCTGGGCGCTGTTCGCCTTCCAGCGGGTGATCCTGTGGGAAATCCCGTTCATGCCGGCCCGTTTCGTCTGGTTCCGCTGCGCCGTTTCGGTGCCGTTCCCGTTCGTGGCGGCGGCCATCGCCATGGTGACCGGCAAGCCGTGATTGGCTGCAACGCGGACGGCATTCCGGGCGTGGACAGGAGTAATGTTATAATATAACGTTTGGGGATGGTTCCCGCCGCGTCCCACGCTCACCATCACGACCATTCCCAGGGCCACTCCCACGACGACGCCCATGCCCATGGGCACGACCATACGCATGCCCATGTCCACGATCCCTCGGCGCCGCATCCGGCCCAAGCGGCGCCCTGGTCGATCCTGCGCATGACCATGGCGGGGCGCCTGGCGGCGGCTCTGGCCGTCTGCGCGGTGCTCTGGGGCGTGGTCTTCCTGGCGATGAGGTGATCATGGCGGCGCTCGGTTTCCACAACGTCACCCTCGGCTATGACCGGCATCCGGCCGTGCATCATCTCAGGGGCGAGATCGCCCCCGGGGCGCTGGTCGCGGTGATCGGACCGAACGGCGCCGGCAAGTCGACGCTGCTCCGCGGCATCGTCGGCATCCTGAAGCCGCTCGCAGGCAGCATCCATCTCGGCGGGCTCGATCCGCGCGACATCGCCTATCTGCCGCAGACCGCCGATATCGACCGCAGCTTCCCGATCTCGGTGTTCGATTTTGTCGGCACGGGCCTCTGGCGTGGCATCGGCCTGTTCGGCGGCATCGGCAAAACCGCGCGCGAGAAGGTCCTGGGTGCGATCGCGGCGGTCGGCCTGAACGGTTTTGAGAATCGCCCGATCGGTACGCTCTCGGGGGGGCAGATGCAGCGCGTTCTGTTCGCGCGCGTGCTGCTCCAGGATGCCGCGCTCATCGTGCTGGATGAGCCCTTCAACGCCATCGACAGCAAGACCACGGCCGATCTGCTCGCGCTGGTGACGCGCTGGCATGGCGAGGGCCGCACCGTGCTCGCTGCGCTGCACGACATGGAGATGGTGCGGGCGCACTTCCCGCAAACGCTATTGCTTGCGCGAGGCCCGGTGGCCTGGGGCGCGACCGCCGAGGTGCTGACGGCGGAGAACCTCATGGTCGCGATGCGGATGTGCGAGGCGTTCGACGACAGCGCGGCGGCCTGCGCCGACGATGACGAGCGCTCGCAGGCGGCATGACGCACGATGTATGACGCGCTGATTGGCCCCTTCACCGAATTCGAGTTCATGCGACGCGCGCTCGCCGCCGTGATCGCGCTGGCGCTCGCCGGCGCGCCGATCGGCGTATTCCTGATGCTGCGGCGGATGAGCCTCGTCGGCGATGCCATGGCGCATGCGATCCTCCCCGGTGCCGCGATCGGCTTCCTGCTCTCCGGCCTCAATCTGTTTGCGATGACCGCCGGCGGCCTGATCGCGGGCTTTGCGGTGGCGATTCTCGCCGGTGTCGTCGCGCGCTCGACGGGCCTGAAGGAGGACGCCTCGCTTGCGACCTTTTATCTGGCCTCGCTGGCGCTGGGCGTCACCATCGTCTCGATCAAGGGCACCAACATCGACCTTCTGCATGTGCTGTTCGGCAACATCCTCGCCATGGATGACCAGACGCTGCTGGTGGTCGCCTTCAACGCGACGATCACGCTGCTCGTCCTTGCGGTGATCTACCGTCCGCTGGTGATCGAGAGCGTCGATCCCTTGTTCCTGCGCACCGTGAGCCGCGCGGGCGGACCGGCGCACCTCGCCTTCCTCGCGCTCGTCGTCATCAACCTCGTCAACGGCTTTCAGGCACTCGGCACCCTGCTTGCCGTCGGCCTGATGATCATGCCCGCCGGTATCGCGCGGTTCTGGTCGCGCGACCTCACCGCGATGATCTGTATCGCCGTCATCGCCGCTGCGGTGTCCGGCTATGCCGGGCTCGTGCTGTCGTTCCAGACCCGGATTCCCTCAGGCCCCGCGATCATTCTGGTGGCATCAGCGTTCTACGTCGTCTCCGTGCTGTTCGGCAGCGTCGGCGGGCTGGTCCGGCAGATGTTTCCCGGCCGGCATCTGGAGGCGTGATGCGCCGCCTTCTGCTCTTCGTCGTTGCATGCCTCTTGATCGCGTCGCCGCTTCACGCAGCGGACCGGCTCGACGTGGTGGCGAGCTTCTCGATCCTCGCCGATTTCGTCCGCAATGTCGGCGGCGATCGCATTAACCTCACCACGCTGGTCGGTCCCGACAGCGACGTCCACGTCTACACGCCGGCGCCGGGTGACGCGAAGCGCATCGCGGATGCAAGGCTCGTCATCGTCAATGGCCTTGGCCTGGAGGGCTGGCTGCCGCGGCTGGTTCAGTCCTCCGGCAGCAAGGCAACCGTCGTGACGGCGAGCGCCGGCATCGCGCCGCTCAAGCTCGGCTCGGATGCCGATCCGCATGCCTGGCAATCGATCCCCAACGCGAAGGCCTATGTGACCAACATCGCGGGCGCGCTGGCTGCGGCCGCGCCTGAGGATGCGGAAGTTTTCCGTAGGCAAGCCACGGCCTATCTGGAAAAGCTCGAAACGCTCGACCGCGAGGTGCGCGAGGCCATCGCAAAGATCCCGCCCGAGCGGCGCAAGGTGATCTCGACCCACGATGCCTTCGGCTATTTCGCCGCCGAATACGGTATCCAGTTCATCGCCCCGCTCGGCGTCTCCACCGAAACCGAGCCCAGCGCCCGGGATATCGCCGGCATCATCAGCCAGATCCGGGCCCAGAAAATCCCGGCCGTGTTCCTCGAGAATATCAGCGACGACCGGCTGATCCGGCGGATCGCGGCGGAGACCGGCTCGAAGGTCGGCGGGACCCTGATTTCGGACGGTTTGACCGGCGAAAAGGGGCCTGCCCCCACTTACATTGACATGGTCAGGCACAATATAAAGGCCCTGACCAGCGCGCTTGACCACTAGAGCACGATCCGGAAAAGTGTGCAGCGGTTTTCCGAAAAGATCGTGCTCAAACAAGGAACTAAAGCGCGATGACGATCCAACCTAGATTCATCGCGCTTTAGGGCAGGGGCCACCCCGCCTCGCGTCGCGCGACAAGCCCGATGTCGGAGTAGTTATGTCTGAAGTGACCTCTCAGAAGATTCCCGTGACCGTGCTGACCGGCTATCTCGGAGCCGGCAAGACCACGCTTTTGAACCGCATTCTGTCGGAGAACCACGGCAAGAAATACGCCGTCATCGTCAATGAATTCGGCGAGATCGGCATCGACAACGACCTCATCATCGGCGCCGATGAGGAAGTGTTCGAGATGAACAATGGCTGCATTTGCTGCACCGTGCGCGGCGATCTCGTGCGCATCATGGACGGGCTGATGAAGCGCAAGGGCAAGTTCGACGCCATCATCGTCGAGACCACCGGTCTTGCGGACCCCGCGCCCGTCGCCCAGACCTTCTTCGTCGATGAGGACGTGCAGAAGAATGCGCGGCTCGACGCGGTCGTGACGGTTGCCGATGCCAAATGGCTGTCCGACCGGCTGAAGGACGCGCCCGAGGCCAAGAACCAGATCGCGTTTGCAGACGTCATCGTGCTGAACAAGACCGACCTCGTCTCCAAGCCAGAGCTCGCCGAGGTCGAGGCCCGCATCCGCGGCATCAACCCCTATGCCAAGCTGCACCGCACCGAGCGCTGCTCGGTGGCGTTGGCCGATGTGCTCGATCGCGGCGCCTTCGATCTCGACCGCATCCTCGAGATCGAGCCTGATTTCCTGGAGGCCGATGACCACGATCATGATCATGATCATCACCACCATCACGGCCACGACCATCATCACCACCATGATCACGGCCACGGCCTGAAGCACTATCACGACGAGGAGATGCAGTCGCTGTCGCTCAAGACCGACAAGCCGCTCGACCCCAACGTGTTCATGCCCTGGCTCCAGAACCTCGTGCAGGTGGAGGGCCAGAAGATCCTGCGCTCCAAGGGCATCCTCGCCTTCCATAATGATGACGACCGCTACGTCTTCCAGGGCGTGCACATGATGCTGGAGGGCAATCATCAGCGGAAGTGGAAGGAGGACGAGCCGCGCGAGAGCCGTCTCGTCTTCATCGGTCGCGAATTGCCGGAACAGGCCATCCGCGAAGGTTTCGAGAGCTGCATCGTCTCGTGATGAAAGAGTTTACGCCGGCTCCCGATTCACCCTCGATCGTCTCCGTCACCGACCGCGTCAAGCCGGTCGGGCTCGGGATGGCCGTGACGTCCGTGCATTTTCTTGGCTCGCGTGCCGCTTTCGTCGGCGGCGAGGAGAACGTCGCGCTGGTAGATAGCCAGGGTGAGATCACCACCGTCGCCGCGCATAGCGGCGGCATTCTCTCCACGGCCAGCGATGGCAAGCGCCTCATCATGGGCGGCGACGACGGCAAGGTCACGGCGCTCGACGCCAAGGGTGAGGTGACGCTGCTCGCGACCGATCCCAAGCGGCGCTGGATCGATGCGGTGGCGCTGCACGCGGATGGCGCCTTCGCCTGGTCGGCCGGCAAGTTCGCCTTCGTCAAGAGCGGCAAGAACGAAGAGAAGTCGATCGAGGTGCCGTCGACCGTCGGCGGCCTCGCGTTTGCACCAAAAGGCCTGCGGCTGGCGATCGCGCATTACAACGGCGCGACGTTGTGGTTTCCGAACATGGCTGGCAGTGCCGAATTCCTGCCCTGGGCCGGCTCGCATCTCGGCGTCACCTTCAGTCCGGACAACAAGTTCCTGGTCACCGCGATGCACGAGCCGGCGCTGCATGGCTGGCGGCTCGCCGATAACAAGCATATGCGCATGACCGGCTATCCGGGCCGCGTCCGCTCGATGTCCTGGAGCACCGGCGGAAAGGCGCTGGCAACGTCGGGCGCCGATACCGTGATCCTGTGGCCGTTCGCCAGCAAGGACGGTCCGATGGGCAAGGAGCCCGCGATGCTCGCGCCCTTGCAGGCGCGCGTGACGGTGGTCGCCTGCCACCCGAAGAGCGACATATTCGCTGCCGGCTATAGCGACGGCACCGTGCTGATGGTGCGGCTGGAAGACGGCGCGGAGATTCTCGTCCGCCGCAACGGCACGGCGCCGGTCGCGGCGCTCGGCTGGAACGCCAAGGGAACGTTGCTTGCATTCGCCGACGAGACCGGCGATGGAGGGCTCCTCGAGCTTTGATCAACGGTCATATTCCGACCGTATGAGGGGCCATGCGGTTTCTGACGACCTTCCAGCTTGCTGACTTCCTCGACACGCTGATCAGCCTGTTCACGGCCTTCGTGCTGGGAACGCTGATCGGTGCCGAGCGGCAATATCGCCAGCGCACCGCAGGGCTTCGCACCAATGTGCTGGTCGCGGTCGGCGCCGCCGCCTTCGTCGATCTCGCCATGCATCTGACCGGGGCCGACGGCGCGGTCCGCGTGATCTCCTACGTCGTCTCCGGCATCGGCTTCCTCGGCGCCGGCGTCATCATGAAGCAGGGCATGGACGTGCGCGGGTTGAACACTGCGGCGACGCTCTGGGCCTCGGCCGCCGTCGGCTCCTGCGCTGGCGCCGACCTGGTCGCGCAGGCCGTCGCACTCACGGTGTTCATCATCGCCGGCAACACGTTGCTGCGTCCCCTGGTCAACGCGATCAACCGCATCCCGCTGAACGAGAAGGCGCTGGAGGCGACCTACTACTTCAAGGTCGCAGTCACGACGGAAGCCTTGCCCGACATGCGCGACCGCCTGGTCGACAAGCTCGAGAGCGCGAAATATCCGGTGGCGGATGTCGAGGTGGTCGAGATCGGCGACGACATCCTGGAAATCGTCGCAAAGCTGGTCGCGACCGCGGTCGATCCGAACGAGCTGAACGCGGTGGCGGTCGACATGCAGCGCCAGTCCGGCGTGCGCCACGCGACCTGGGAAGTCAGCACGACGGACTGAACGCCGCACTCCTTGCGGGTTCCCGAACGTCATCCCACGGGAACTGCAGTCCGACCATTTCGTTGATACCGCGAACGAGTTCGCGGGGTAGCCCGAGATGGCCGGCAAGCAAGACAAGCTGAGATTTCAACGCGATCTGCTGATCGCCTGTTTCCTGTTCGGGGCGGGTATCCTGATTTCCGGCCTGTCGCTGGCGCAGATCCGGGCCGAGAGCCGGCAGCACATGGCTCAAGCCACACAGCCGCTGCAAGGCACGCCGGCGCCGGATGATCAGAGCAAGACGCCTGCGCAATCAAAGCCCGGGGGTGAGCGTCCCACCACCCCGGCGCCCGAGCCCGCGCGCCCCGATCCGCAGACCCAGGGCGCAGCAAAGCCGGTGTTGCCGCAGGCGCCCGCGGAGAAGATCGCCCCGCCGATCAAGGAGCCGCCGGCCAAGGAAAAGTAGTAGGCGTTGCCCATACGCTCGGTGTCATCACCCGCGAAAGCGGGTGATCCAGTATTCCAGAGACGGCAGTAATTGAATCGAGAAGCCGCGGCGTACTGGATTGCCCGCTTTCGCGGGCAATGATGGCGGAGAATGAGGCGACGTCAGCGCGCCTTGCGTTACGGTCCCTGATTTATCCGACGTATCAACGACCTCGCAAAATCCACCGTGCATCACACCCGCAGTCATCGGCTACTTTGCATGGGGTTGTTTTCGACTTTTTTGATGCCTCGCCTTTGGCGCCTTTGGCAGGGCATCACGCCGGTGCGTGTCAGCGCACCAGAATGTTCCGGAACTGCCAGGGATCGGACGTGTCGATGTCTTCCGGAAACAGTCCCGGACGATCCGTCAGCGGGGTCCAGTCGGTGTAGAAACCCTTCACCGGGCCGAGATACGGCAGCTGGATTTCGAGCAGACGATCGAAATCCATCTCGTCGGCTTCGACGATGCCTTCGTTCGGATTCTCCAGCGCCCACACCATGCCGCCGAGCACGGCGGAGGTCACCTGCAGGCCGGTTGCGTTCTGATAGGGCGCCAGTCGGCGGGTCTCTTCGATCGAGAGCTGCGAGCCGTACCAATAGGCATTGTTGTCATGGCCGAACAGCAGCACGCCGAGTTCGTCGATGCCGTCGACGATCTCGTTCTCGTCGAGGATGTGGTGCTTCTCCTGCATCTTCGCTGCGCGGCCGAACATCTCATGCAGCGACAGCACGGCATCGTCGGCCGGATGATAGGCATAGTGGCAGGTCGGCCGATAGATCGCCTTGCCCGATGCGTCGCGCACCGTGAAGTAATCGGAGATCGAGATCGACTCGTTGTGGGTGACGAGGAAGCCGTATTGCGCGCCGCGGGTCGGGCACCAGGTGCGCACGCGCGTGTTGGCGCCGGGCTGCATCAGATAGATGGCGGCGCCGCAGCCGGCTTCGTGGGTGCGCGCATTCTCGGGCATCCACTTCTCGTGGGTGCCCCAGCCGAGCTCGGACGGCTGCACACCTTCCGACAGGAAGCCTTCGACCGACCAGGTGTTGACGAAGACGTCAGGCTCTTTCGGCTTCTTCGAGCGCTGGGTGTCGCGCTCGGCGATGTGGATGCCCTTGATGCCGGCCTGCCGCATCAGGTCGGCCCATTCGGCCTTGGTCTTCGGCCGGGGAGCGTTGAGCTTCAGATCGGCGGCGACATTGAGCAGCGCCTGCTTGACGAAAAACGAGACCATGCCGGGATTGGCGCCGCAGCAGGAGACGGCCGTCGTCGAGCCCTTGGGCCGGGCCTTCTTGGCGGCCAGCGTCACTTCGCGAAGCGCGTAGTTGGAGCGCGCTTCCGGGCCCTTCGACGCATCGAAATAGAAGCCGAGCCAGGGCTCGTTGACGGTGTCGATATAGAGAGCGCCAAGTTCGTTGCAGAGCTCCATGATGTCGGTCGAGCCGGTATCGACCGAGAGATTGACGCAAAAGCCCTGGCCGCCGCCTTCGGTGAGCAGCGGGGTCAGCAAGTCGCGATAATTGTCCTTGGTCACGGCCTTCTGGATGAAGCGGACATTGTGCTTCTCGCAATGCGCCTTGCGGCCCTCGTCCTTGGGATCGATCACGGTGACGCGCGACTTGTCGTAATCGAGATGCCGCTCGATCATCGGCAGCGTGCCTTTGCCGATGGAGCCGAAGCCGACCATGACGATGGGACCGGTGATCTTCGCGTAGATCTGCGAGGGGGGGCTCATGGGATGGTTTCTCCGGAACGTGCTGGCGGACAAAAGGTGAGGGGTGGATCAGGCGCTGCGGCGCTTGGCGGTGACTTCGATCTCGACCTTCATCTCGGGCTTGTAGAGCGCCAAGACGACGAGCAGCGTGGCGGCCGGACGGATCTCGCCGAGGAACTCGCCGCAGACCGCGAAGTGGGCGTCTGCGTCTTTGGCGTCGGTCAGGTAGTAGGTCGCGCGGACGATGTCGGCCATCTCGAATCCGCCCTCCTTCAGGGCGGCCTCGATGGTCTTGAAGCAGTTACGTGACTGGCTCGTGACATCTGATGGCATCGTCATCGTCGTGTAGTCGTAGCCGGTGGTTCCGGCGACGAAGGCGAAGTCGCCGTCGATCACGGCGCGGCTGTAGCCGGCAGTCTTCTCGAAGGGCGAGCCGGTGGAAATCAGGCGACGGGACATCTGTTCGACCTCGACTGAAGCGGGTGTTTCGCGGGGTTAAAGGGCGTTTCCGGGGCCTGCGCAACCCCAAAGGAAGCGGGTCTAGCGCAGGCGCGGCCGGACGTTGCCGCTCAGCGCGGCTTCGGTCGTCGCCATCATGGCAATCCCTCAGGCCGCGTGCGCCTCGAGGACGCGAACTACCCTCCGTTTAGGCAGGGCCGCTCCGGTCGGGGCGATCATCCCTTCGGCGCCATCGAGTGCGCCGTTGGTGAATTCGATCGCCAGCAGCCGCTCGCGCTCGAACGGGCCGGGCAGCGAGAGCCCGCCGGTCTTCTCCGCCGAGAAGCCGAAGCGGCCATAGTAGGGCGCGTCACCGAGCAGGATTACGGCAGCATGCCCGCGCGCCCGGGCGGCGGCCAGCGCTTGATGCATCAGCGCGGCGCCGATCCCGAACTCGCGGCAGGCAGGGTCGACCGCGAGTGGTCCGAGGACCAGAGCGGGCCTGCCTCCGGCGCTGACGTGCCACAGCCGCACGGTTCCCACGAGCTTCCCCTCGCGCACCGCAGCCAGCGCAAGGCCGGCGGCAGGGGCGCGTCCGTCGCGCAGGCGCTGGCAGGTGCGGCCGTGGCGGTTTTCGCCAAAGCAGGCATCGAGCAGCGCTTCACGCATCGCAACGTCGGCAGCACGCTCCGCACGGATCGCGAACGGAGCGGCTTTCGAGGTGAGGGCGACCTGTGGCGTCCGAAAAGCAGTCATGACACGTCAGTCCTCGCTTGCATCGGCGCGCGTGCGCACTCGCCCCAAGCGTCGTCAGAAATCGAAATGTCAGGGAGGGAGCCGGCTCGCCGGCTCCCCGGGGTTCGTCAGGCCTCGATCAGGAGGCGGATCAGATGTGGTAGGTGCGAAGCGGCGGGATGCCGTTGAACGCCACCGACGAGTAGGTCGACGTATAGGCCCCGGTCCCTTCGATCAGCACCTTGTCGCCGATCTCGAGCGTCACCGGAAGCGGATACGGGTTCTTCTCGTACAGGACGTCGGCGGAATCGCAGGTCGGGCCTGCGAGCACGCACGGCGTCATGTCCGCCCCGTCATGCGGGGTGCGGATGGCGTAGCGGATCGACTCGTCCATGGTCTCGGCGAGACCGCCGAACTTGCCGATGTCGAGATAGACCCAACGCACCTCGTCCTCGTCGCTCTTCTTCGAGATGAGCACGACCTCGGACTCGATGATGCCGGCGTTGCCCACCATGCCGCGGCCCGGCTCGATGATGGTCTCCGGAATCTGGTTGCCGAAGTGCTTGCGCAGCGCACGGAAGATCGACCGGCCGTAGGTCACCACCGGCGGCACGTCCTTCAGGTACTTGGTCGGAAAGCCCCCGCCCATGTTGACCATCGAGAGGTTGATGCCGCGCTCGGCGCAGTCGCGGAACACCTGCGAGGCCATCGCCAGCGCACGGTCCCACGCCTTCACCTTGCGCTGCTGCGAGCCGACATGGAAGGAGATGCCGCACGGCTCCAGGCCCAGACGCTTGGCGAGATCGAGCACCTCGACGGCCATCTCCGGGTCGCAGCCGAACTTGCGCGACAGCGGCCACTCGGCGCCGGCACAGTCATAGAGAATGCGGCAGAACACCTTCGCAGCCGGCGCTGCACGGGCGACCTTCTCGACCTCGGCGGCGCAATCGACCGCGAACAGGCGAATGCCGAGCGCGAAGGCGCGCGCGATGTCGCGCTCCTTCTTGATCGTGTTGCCGAAGGAGATGCGGTCGGGTGTCGCACCCGCGGCCAGCGCCATCTCGATCTCGGCGACGGTCGCAGTGTCGAAGCAGGAGCCCATGGATGCCAGCAGCGCCAGCACTTCCGGCGCCGGGTTCGCCTTGACGGCGTAGAACACGCGGCTGTCGGGCAGCGCCTTGGCAAAGCTCTGGTAGTTGTCGCGCACGACGTCGAGGTCGACAACGAGGCACGGCTCGGTGTCGAGACCTTCGGTGCGGCGGTTGCGCAGAAATTCCCTGATGCGATCGGTCATAGCACCCTCCAAACGGCCCCAGCGACGGAGACCCGTTCAAAATGTTCTCGGACGAGGGCGCTTTGCCGCTGCCGCACGATGGAGACGCGACAGGGCCAAGACCCCTAGACCGAATTGTGCTGCCGTGGATTGGTTGGGAATTTTCCCGCCCGCTCACCTGGCAATGAAGGACAAGCCTTTTCAGTAGCCCGCGCCGGCGTTGGAATGCCGGTAGAGACCAAAAAAGCCCGATCCGTCGTTGCTTTAAGTCGCGTCCCCCGTTGAGAGCGGGGTGCGCCGGTTCGCCTCCGGCTGCCAGTCACGGTTGCAAAGAGCGAAGTCACCTTCGACAAGGCATCTCTTGAGAGAGATGCTGGACGCTTCGGACTTTCGGCATCTGCCGTCTTGCGGCTTCCGCTTCTTCCGAAGAGCCCCTCGGCTTCTTCACCCCTTGGCGGCTGTCCGGCCTCTTGTCCGGATACCTACCGACTGACACACGACCACAGGCACGTGCGAAATTGGGCAAGAACGCACATAAGCGTTTTGACTCTGCTTCGCAAGAAAATTTTTAGGTTGAGAGCAGAATTGCCTAACGACTGCTTGCGCTGTGCTGCGCGAGCGACGCTGAAGATGAATGGCTGTTAAGTTTGTGCGAGCTGCGAAGCGCTTCTTGCTTGCGCGCGTCGCCTCACGCGCGCTTCGTGAACGGCTCGACGCGTTGAGCAGCGCGGATGAACGCGGTCATGACGAGCACGCCGAGCGCGAACAGCACCGCCTGCACGATGTGCGCGCCGGTGTCGTCGAGCCCGAACAGAATCGCGAGCGCCCAGCCGCCGGCAAACGCTGCGCCGAACACCTCGGCGCCGATCAGGATGGCGGCGCTGATGACGGTGATGACGCTTGGCCAGACGATCCGGCGGGAGGAGGAGGCAGGCGCGTTCATGAGCTTTGGGTCCGTGGTCTTTGAGGGGCGCAATCTCCCCGAAAAGGCGGCGGGGAGCAAGGCCAAAAGGCGCAAAAAAGCCCCATCGCGTGCTATAGCTGGCTGCAACAAACCAGCTCAAAAAACGGGACAAGTCATGTCAGAACCCCGCGAAAATACCGGCGCCGCGCCGGCCGAGACGAACCCGCTCCTGAAGGCCTGGGTGACGCCGTTCGCAACCCCGCCATTCGACGAGATCAGCCCGGAGCACTTCCTGCCCGCCTTCGAACAGGCCTTCGCCGATCACTCCGCCGAGATCGCGGCGATCGTCCACGATCCCGCAGCCCCCGACTTCGCCAACACGGTCACGGCGCTGGAGCGCTCCGGCAAGCTGCTCAACAAGGTCGCGGCCGTGTTCTACGACCTCGTCTCCGCACACTCCAATCCGGCGATCCTGGAGATCGACAAGGAGGTCTCCTTGCGGATGGCGCGGCACTGGAATCCGATCATGATGAACGCGGTGCTGTTCGGCCGCATCGCCCAGCTCCACGAGAACCGCGCCGCGCTGAAGCTCACTCCGGAGCAGCTGCGCCTGCTCGAGCGCACCTACACCCGCTTCCACCGCGCCGGCGCCGGGCTCACCGAGGAGGCCAAGGCGCGGATGGCCGAGATCAACGAGAAGCTCGCCCAGCTCGGCACCACCTTCAGCCATCATCTGCTCGGTGACGAGCAGGAGTGGTTCATGGAGCTCGGTGAGGACGACCGCCAGGGCCTGCCCGACAGCTTCATTGCGGCCGCCAAGGCTGCGGCAGAAGATCGCGGCATGGCCGGCAAGGCCATCGTCACCCTGTCGCGCTCCTCCGTCGAGCCGTTCCTAAAGGGCTCTGGCCGCCGTGACCTGCGCGAGAAGGTCTACAAGGCCTTCACCGCGCGGGGCGACAACGGCAACGCCAACGACAACAACGAGACCATCATCGATATCCTGAAGCTGCGGGAGGAAAGCGCCAATCTCCTGGGCTATCCGACCTTTGCCGCCTACCGGCTCGAGGATTCCATGGCCAAGACGCCGGATGCGGTGCGGGGCTTGCTGGAGCGGGTCTGGAAGCCGGCGCGGGCGCGCGCGCTCGCCGATCGCGATGAAATGCAGGCGCTGATCACGACCGAGGGCGGCAATTTCCAGCTCGCGCCCTGGGACTGGCGCTACTACGCCGAAAAGCTGCGCCTCCAGCGCGCCAATTTCGACGACGCCGCCATCAAGCCGTATTTGACGCTCGACCACATGATCGCGGCGGCCTTCGACTGCGCCACGCGGCTGTTCGGCATCACATTCGAGGAGCGCAAGGATGTCCCGGCCTGGCATCCGGACGTCCGCGTCTGGGAGGTGAAGGGCCCGGACGGCAAGCACAAGGCGCTGTTCTATGGCGACTACTACGCCCGTCCCTCAAAGCGCTCCGGCGCCTGGATGACGTCGCTGCGCGACCAGCAGAAGCTCGACGGCGAAGTCGCACCGCTGGTCATCAATGTCTGCAACTTCGCCAAGGGCGCCGGCGGCGAGCCCTCGCTGCTGTCGCCCGACGATGCCCGCACCCTGTTCCACGAGTTCGGCCACGGCCTGCACGGCATGCTCTCCAACGTGACCTATCCGTCGCTGTCGGGCACCTCGGTATTCACCGACTTCGTCGAGTTGCCCTCGCAGCTCTACGAGCACTGGCAGGAGCGGCCCGAAGTGCTGCAGCAGTTCGCCCGCCACTACCAGACCGGCGAGCCGCTGCCCGACGACCTGCTCCAGCGGTTTCTGGCGGCGCGCAAGTTCAACCAGGGCTTTGCCACCGTCGAATTCGTCTCCTCGGCGCTTCTCGACCTCGAATTCCATACCCAGCCTGCCGCGGCCGCCCGGGACGTGCGGGCCTTCGAGAGACAGGAGCTCGAGAAGATCGGCATGCCCGAGGAGATCGCGATGCGGCACCGGCCCACGCAATTCGGCCACATCTTCTCCGGCGACCACTACGCCGCCGGCTATTACAGCTACATGTGGTCTGAGGTGATGGATGCCGACGCCTTCGGCGCCTTCGAGGAGGCCGGCAACATCTTCGATCCTGCGGTGGCAAAGCGCCTGCATGACGACATCTACTCCAGCGGCGGATCGGTCGACCCGGAAGCCGCCTACGAGGCTTTCCGCGGCCGGCCGCCCGAACCCGACGCGCTGTTGCGCCGCCGCGGCCTGCTCGACACCGCGAAGGCGGCCTGATGGGCGCGCGCGCCCTTCTCGGGCTGCTGCTCGGTGCCGCCCTGTCGCTCGTGGCCGGCGCGGCGGAGGCGCATCCGCACGTCTGGATCACCGCGACGAGCGAGCTGATCTATGCGCCCGACGGTTCGATCATCGGCGTCCGCCACGCCTGGACGTTCGACGACATGTTCTCGGCCTATGCGACCCAGGGGCTCGAGGGCAAGACCAAGGGCGCTTACAGCCGCGAGGAGCTCGCCCCGCTCGCCCAGACCAATGTCGAGTCGCTGAAGGAATATGCCTACTTCACCTTCGCCAAGGCCGACGGCAAGAGGGAGCGCTTCAACGAGCCGGTCGACTATTTCCTCGACTACAAGAACCAAGTGCTGACCCTGCACTTCACGCTGCCGCTGAAGACGCCGCTGAAGCCGAAGCAGCTCATGCTGGAGGTTTTCGACCGCTCCTTCTTCATCGACTTCCAGATGGCCAAGGATAACCCGGTCAAGCTGGTCGGCGCACCCGCCGGCTGTCAGCTGAAGCTGGAGCGTCCGAGCGACGGCACGGCGAGCGCCCAGAAGCTCAACGAGCAGACCTTTGTGGACGGCGAGAACTCCAACTTCGGCATGATGTTCGCCAACAAGATCACCGTGGATTGCCCGTGACCTCGCTCGTTCGGTCTCCGTTTGTGCGTTCGCTTGCAACCGGCGCGGCCGTTCTTGCCGCCGTGTGGGCCGTCGATGCAGCGCTTCACGATCTCCTGGCACAAAATCCCTTCGGCGGTCCGCGCCCAGCGCCCGAACCGCAGGCAGGTGGCATTGTCGGCTGGCTGCTGGCCAAGCAGTCGGAATTTTACCGCGAGATGTCGACGACCATCCGCGCGGCCAAATCCGACGGCTCGGCGATGTGGACGCTGCTCGCGATCTCCTTTGCCTACGGCATCTTCCATGCCGCCGGCCCCGGCCACGGCAAGGCGGTGATCTCGTCCTACCTCGTCGCCAACCAGGAAACGGCACGGCGCGGCATCGTGTTGTCCTTTGTCTCGGCGCTGATGCAGTCGATGGTTGCTATCCTCATCGTCGGCGTCGCGGCCTGGGCGCTGAATGCGACCGCCAAGACCATGTGCAGCGCCGAAAAGGTCATCGAGATCGCCAGCTATGCCCTGATCGCGGCGTTCGGGCTGCGCCTCGTCTGGGTCAAGGGCGGCGCCTTCTTTCGCGCGCTCCAGGCGACCCAGCCGGTGCCGGCGATCGCCGGCGTGCCGCATCATCACGATCACGGCGATCATCACCATCATCATGATGAGCATAGTCACGCTCACCATGATCACCACCATGGCCACGCGCATGCTCATGCCCATGCTTATGACGATGCCCATGTCCATGACGAGCATTGCGGCCACTCTCACGGCCCGACGCCGAGCGAGCTTGCCGGCCCCGGCGGCTGGCGGCGCGGGCTGGCCGCGATCCTCACCGTCGGCATCCGACCCTGTTCGGGCGCGATCCTGGTCCTGGTGTTCGCGCTCGCCCAGGGGCTGTTCTGGGCCGGCATTGCCGCAACCCTCCTGATGGGGCTCGGCACCGCGATCACGGTTGCGACGATCGCGGTCATCGCCGTCTCCGCCAAGGACGTCGCCCGGCGCCTGAGCGCAGGCCGCGACGGCGGCGGCGCGCTGTTCATGCGCGGCATTGAATTTGCGGCTGCCGGCCTCGTGCTGCTGTTTGGCACCGGCCTGCTGTTCGGCTACCTCGCCGCCGAACGCACGACGTGTTTTTGATAGGAATTCTCGTGCCCCGGACGCAGCGCAGCGCCAAGACGCCGCACCGCGTCCGGGACACGACAGAGAGAGCCTCACACCGGCAAGAACCGCTTCAACGCCGGCATGAAGAAGATCGCGACATTGATCGCAAAGCCGATGCTCCAGAGGATGGAGCGCAGCGTCGGGCGGTTGCCGAGATAGGTGAAGACATAGGCGATCCGCACGATCAGGAAGAGCACGGCGAGCTCGTCGACCAGGCGCTGCGGGGAATCGCGGAATTCGGCGAGCAGCACGGCAATCGCGAAGAACGGGAAGGTCTCTATGCCGTTCTGGTGCGCGCCCAGCGCGCGCTGGGAGATGGCATCCTCATAGAAGGCCGGGTCGCGCGGGCGCGAATTGTCGAAACGACCGAACCTGATCCATTTGATCGAGGCGATCGTCGCAAGATAGAGCAGCAGCGCTCCAAATATGCACCATTCCGCGAGCGTCATGGTTCCTTCCCCCTGAGCATGGTCCGGAAAAGTGGGTACCGGTTTTCCGAGAAAGACCATGCGCCTCTAAGAGACGAGCGCGATGGAAACCCATCGCGCTCGGGCCGAAACCCTAGCGAAGTCGGCCCAATCTTGACAAGTTCGGTCCAACGCGCGAACCCGTTGGACCATGACGCGCGTTCTCCCGATCGACACATCGAAGGCCAGTGCGGCTCCGGCCGCCTCGCGTGTCGGCGTGCTGCTCGTCAATCTCGGGACGCCCGACACTGCGGATGCCCCGGGCGTGCGGGTCTACCTCAAGGAATTCCTCAGCGATCGCCGCGTCATCGAGGACCAGGGCCTGGTCTGGCAGTTCGTGCTCAACGGCATCATCCTGCGCAAGCGGCCGCGGACCAAGGCGCTCGACTACCAGAAGATCTGGAACACCGAGAAGAACGAGTCGCCGCTGAAGACCATCACGCGCTCGCAGTCCGACAAGCTCGCCGCCGCACTCGCCGACCGCGCGCATGTCGTGGTGGACTGGGCGATGCGCTACGGCAATCCGTCGATTAAATCGGGCATCGAGGCGCTGATCGCCCAAGGCTGCGACCGGATCCTGGCGGTGCCGCTCTATCCGCAATATTCGGCCTCGACCTCGGCGACCGTCTGCGATGAGGTGTTTCGCGTGCTCGCCCGCCTGCGCGCGCAGCCGACGTTGCGGGTGAGCCCGCCTTACTACGAGGACGAAGCCTATATCGAGGCGCTCGCGACCTCGATCGAGGCGAGCCTGGCGAGCCTGCCGTTCAAGCCGGAGCTGATCGTCGCTTCCTTCCACGGCATGCCGATATCCTATGTCGAGAAAGGCGACCCCTATCAGGGTCATTGCGTGGCAACCACCGAGGCGCTGCGCCGGCGGCTGGGGCTCGACGCGTCAAAGCTGCTGCTCACCTTCCAATCGCGCTTCGGCAATGAGGAATGGCTCCAGCCCTATACGGACGCGACCATGAAGCGCCTGGCGCAGGAAGGCGTGCGCCGCATCGCGGTGGTGACGCCGGGCTTTGCCGCCGACTGCCTGGAGACGCTGGAGGAGATCGCGCAGGAGAATGCCGAGATCTTCCGGCATAATGGCGGCGAGGCGTTTGCGGCGATTCCCTGCCTCAACGACAGCGAGCCCGGCATGGACGTGATCCGCACCCTGGTGCTGCGCGAGCTGCAGGGCTGGATCTGAGGAGCGTCTCATGAAGCGGCGCGATGTTCTGGCACTTCTCGGCGGCGCCGCCCTGCTGCCGCTGCCGGCCGCCGCCCAGCCCGCGCCGGCGGCGATGCGCCGGCTCGGCGTGCTCACGGTGACGGCGGCCGACGACGCGATCGCGCAGAAGCGCGCGACGATCCTGGTCGACGCGCTCGCAAAGCTCGGCTGGAAGGAGCAGGACAATCTGCTGATCGACTGGCGCAGCGGCGGCGGCGACCGGGCGCTGATCGCGCGGCAGGCCGAGGAGCTGGTCGCGCTCAATCCCGACATCCTGCTCGCCATCGGCACGCCGTCGGTCGCGGAGTTGCGCAAGCACGCTGCGGCAACGCCGATCGTGTTCGCCATCGTCACGGATCCCGTTGGCCAGGGCTTTGTCCAGGCGCTTTCGCATCCGGGCGGCAACATCACCGGCTTCACCGATTACGATGGGCCGATGGCCGGCAAATGGCTGGAGATGCTGACGCAAATCACGCCAAAGGTCTACCGCATCGCCGTTGTCTATAATCCCGCCACGGCGCCGTTCGCCGGCCTCATGCTGCACGCGATCGAACAGGCGGCGCATGCGCTCGGCGTGTCGGTCGAGCCGGCGCCGGTCCATGACGAGGCCTCGATCGCCGCGCTCGCAACCCGCAAGGGCGAAGGCCTGCTCGTCCTGCCTGATTTCTTCACGCTGGCGAATCGCGCGCGCCTCCAGGCGGCGGTCGCCGAGGCACGCGTCCCTGCGGTCTATTGGAGCCGGACCTTCGTCGATGAGGGCGGCCTGATGTCCTACAGCACCGATAGCGCCGAGCAGGTGCGGCGCGCCGCCGCCTATATCGACCGTATCCTGAAGGGCGCAAGGCCGGCCGATCTTCCGGTGCAAAACCCCACCAAATTCGAGCTCGCGATCAACCTGCGGACCGCACGGACGCTCGGCGTCACCATCCCCTCGGCCTTGCTTGCGATCGCCGACGAGGTCATCGAATGAGGCGCATCCGCTAGGTTGCGGCCGTCCTGTTTCAAGAGCCCCCTCGCCAATACTTAATGGCCGCCGTTCCGGCTTCGTGCGTCTTGTGGAATGATCGCGAGAGGCCGACGTAAAGCGTGCCGCTGAACCGGTCGGGACTGGATTCCGACCAATGAACGGCGCGGGAAAAGCCTTTTCCCGCCTTGGAGGACCTATGAGCGGTTTCGATATTTTTGCGATTGCACTGGTGTTTCTCGTCATCGTCACGCTGCTCGCCGGCGTGAAGACGGTGCCCCAGGGCTACGACTGGACCATTGAGCGGTTCGGCAAATACACCCAGACGCTGTCGCCGGGGCTCAATCTGATCGTGCCCTATTTCGATCGCGTCGGGCGCAAGATAAACATGATGGAGCAGGTGATCGACATTCCCGAGCAGGAGGTGATCACCAAGGACAACGCCACGGTGACCGTGGACGGCGTCGCCTTCTTCCAGGTCTTTGACGCCGCCAAGGCGAGCTACGAGGTCGCCAATCTGAACAATGCGATCACCGTGCTCACCATGACCAACATCCGCTCGGTGATGGGCTCGATGGATCTGGACCAGGTGCTGTCGCACCGCGACGAGATCAACGAGCGCCTGCTGCGCGTCGTCGACGCCGCGGTCTCGCCGTGGGGCGTCAAGGTCAACCGCATCGAGATCAAGGATATCGTGCCCCCGGCCGATCTGGTCGAGGCCATGGGCCGTCAGATGAAGGCCGAGCGCGTCAAGCGCGCCGACATTCTGGCCGCCGAAGGCCAGCGCCAGTCCGAGATCCTGCGCGCCGAAGGTGCCAAGCAGGGTCAGATCCTTCAGGCCGAAGGCCGGCGGGAAGCTGCGTTCCGCGACGCCGAAGCGCGCGAGCGTCTTGCGGAGGCCGAGGCCAAGGCGACGCTGGCGGTGTCGGAAGCCATCGCCAAGGGCGACGTCGCATCGTTGAATTACTTCATCGCCGACAAATATATCAAGGCGTTCGGCCAGTTCGCGGAGGCGCCGAACCAGAAGGTCATCATGCTGCCGATGGAAGCCATGAGCCTGCTGGGCTCGCTCGCCGGTATCGGCGAGATCGCGAAGGCAACATTTGGCGAGAGTGCCGCGTCGGCGGCGGCCGCCGCTCGTCGCGGCTCCGTGCCGCCGGCTGGCAACGCGCCGCCGGCAGTGCCGCCGCGGCAATAGGGTAGCTCGGAGGTCGTGTCATGACCGACATGTTCGTCACCCTCGGAACCTGGAACTGGTTGATATTCGGCTTCATCCTGATGGCGCTGGAGGTGTTCGCGCCGGGCGTGTTCCTGTTCTGGCTGGGGCTTGCCGCGCTGCTGGTTGGGCTGGTCTCGTTCGCGTTTCACCCGTCCTGGCAGGCACAACTCGTGATGTTCGCCCTGTTCGCGGCCGCCGCAGTCCCGCTGTGGCGACGCCTGGCGCGCGGCAGGATCGACACGAGCGCGAGCCCGCATCTGAACAAGCGCACCCAGGCGCTTCTCGGCCGCGAGTTCACGCTGGAGAAGCCGATCATCGACGGAAACGGCACAGTGCGCATCGGCGACACCGTCTGGCGCGTCGCCGGCCCGGACACGCCGGCCGGCACGCGGGTGAAGGTGGTGCAGGTGGATGGTGCGAACCTGACGGTGGCCGCGGCGTAGCTCTCTTCCCCTCTCCCCTTGCTTGCGGGAGAGGGTGGACCGCCGCGCGGCGGCGAGACGGGTGATGAGGGGGTCTCTCTCCGCGAATAACCCTGTGCACAGAGTTCGCGGAGAGAGACCCGTCATCCGGCGCTTCGCGCCACCCTCTCCCGCAAGGGGAGAAGGGAGATCAAAGTGGACGGCCGCTTCCTCGAATTCTACTTCCGCCACCTCTCCGCGAACCGGTGCAGCGGCATGAAGGTCTGGCACAATTCCTGCCCGAGTGGCGTCAGGCTGTAGCCGCCGGCATCTCCAAGCTCCACGAAGCCTGCCTCGCGCAGTTCCGTCAGCCGCGCTTGCAACACCGTGGGGGATGCCTCGTCGCAGGCGCTGCGCAGCGCGCGGGAGGTGAGGGGATCGCCGCGCAGCTCCCACAGGATCCGCAAGGACCAACGTTTCCCCAAGAGGTCCAGCAGCGCCATGATCGGCCGGCCCGTGCGTGAGCCGCGTACGCTGCGTTGCCTTGCCGGTCTGGCCATATCCGCCTCTTGCGTTGCTACACATAATGTAGCATAAATTGCTACAACTATTGTAGCAGAGAGGCCGGCCATGTCACCTGCCGCACCACGCATCGCCCCGCTGGATCCGCCGTATCCGCCCGAGATCGACGAGCAGTTCAACCGCATCATGCGCGGCGCGCCGCCCTTGATGCTGTTCCGGGTGATGGCGGGACACAAGCGCGCCTGGGACAAGTTTCGCGCCGGCAGCCTGCTGGACCCGGGGCCGCTGTCCTTGCGCCAGCGCGAGATCGTCATCGACCGCACCTGCGCGATGAACCGATGCGAGTATGAATGGGGCGTGCACATCGCGATTTTCGCGGGGGCCGCGGGCCTCACGGACGAACAGGTCCGCGCCACCGCTGATGGCGAGGCGACTTCAGCCTGCTGGTCTCCGGCCGAGCAGGCGCTGATCACGGCAGTCGACGCCTTGCATCATCGCGCGACACTTGATGACGCAGAGTTCGCAACACTCGCAGCGCATTACGACGATGCGCAGATCCTGGAAATCATGATGCTGTGCGGGGTCTATCGCACGGTGTCGTATGTGGCGAACGGGTTGAGATTGCCGCTGGAGGAGAAGGCGGCTCGGTTTCCGAAGCTCTGAACGTCGTCATCACGAGCGCAGCGAAGCAATCCAGACTGCGACCGCGGCTGGAATCTGGATTGCTTCGCTGCGCTCGCAATGACGGAAAGGAGGCGGGAGGCCCAATGGATCCGGGGCTCCCGTTGCGCGATGCCCCGGGATGACGGAGAAAAGCTTACGCCACGCCCGCGCGCAAGAGATCGTGCAGGTGCACGATGCCGACCGGCTTGCTTGCTTCGGCGACGATCAGCGTCGTGATCTTGCTCGTGTTGAGCACCTCCAGCATCTCGGTCGCGAGCATGGAGGGCGGCACGGTCTTTGGCTGCTTCGTCATGATGTCGTCGACGGTCGCGGTCAGCAGATCGGGCCGCATGTGCCGGCGCAGATCGCCATCGGTGATGATGCCGGCGATCTCGCCGGTGTCGCCCACGATGCAGACGCAGCCGAGGCCCTTGGCCGACATCTCGACCACCGCTTCCGACATCTTCGTGCCGAGCGGCTTGACGGGGATCTCCGCGCCAGTGCGCATGTAGTCGCGAACGAATTTCAGCATCGCGCCGAGTTTTCCGCCGGGGTGGAAATGTGCGAACTCCAGCGCCGTGAAGCCGCGGCCTTCCAGCAGGGCGATCGCGATGGCATCGCCGATCGCGGCCTGCATCAGGGTCGAGGTGGTCGGCGCCAGATTGTGCGGGCAGGCCTCGCGCGCCTTGGGCAGCTCGATCACGATATCGGCGGCCTGTCCGAGCGCGGAGCCCGCGTTCGACGTCAACGCGATCATGGGAATCGCAAAGCGCGCCGAATAATTCACGAGGTTCTTCATCTCCGGCTGCTCGCCGGACCAGGACAGCGCCATGATGACGTCGTCGGTGGTGATCATGCCGAGGTCGCCATGGCCAGCTTCGGCGGCGTGGACGAAGAAGGCGGGCGTGCCGGTCGAGGCCAGGGTCGCTGCGATCTTGCGCGCCATGTGGCCGGATTTGCCGAGCCCGGTGACGACGACGCGCCCTTTGGCATTGCGGATCTTGTCGATCGCCGCCGTGAAGCCAGCGGCCATCGGCCCCTTCAGCGCCGTGGCGAGCGCGCCGATGCCGCCGCTCTCCGTCTCCAGCGTGCGCAGCGCGGATTCGATGTCGGGGGAGGCAGGGCCGGATGATGGGGTCATCAGCGGTTTCGAGCTCGGCATGTTGTGATCCAGGGAGGAGGGCAACCCGGGTTGCCCGTGGCCGTCTGCTTAGCACGGCGGGCCCGGGGAGGCGACGCGGGAGCATGATCCGGAAAAGTGGAGACCGGTTTTCCGGAAAGATCATGCTCAAACAAAGAGATAGAGCGGGATAGCGTTTCGAAGAAACGACAGCCCGATCGTCCGTCCTCAACGGCTCATTAACCATAATTGTTTTAACTCCATTAACGATGGTTCCCGCGCCCGCCGCGGAAGCTCTCGCAGAAGTATTGGAATTCGTTGGAGTTTTTCCATCGTGGGGTGGTCTCCAGGCATGGGCCGGAGCAAACGCGCGCAATTCGCGCGCGTTGTCCTGCCATGCCTTGCGCTGACCGTGCTGGAGACCACGCCCGCAGCTGCCCAGAGCCTCACACCGGACCTCTTCAATCCGAGCCGCGGCGGCTTCGTCTCGCCGGACACACTGCCGACGCGCCGCACGGCCACGGCGACATTCGCGCAGCCGCCATCTGACGCCTTGCCGGCGCTACCCGATCCCAGCGCCGATCCGCGCAAGAGCAAGGACACACCGGCGCCCTCGCGCGTCGGTCAGGTGCCGACCTACGGCCTGCCTGCCGCCAACGGCTCTGGCGTCTCGGGCTATGACTCGCTCAACCGCAAGCGCCAGCAGCCCAAGCTCTATCCCGGACAGCCGAAGCCCAAGCGCGCGCCCGGTCCCGGCACCCCGGCCCCGGCCGCGACATCCGCACCTGGCATCGGCCAGCCGCGCATCGCGCCGCCGCCGTCGGAGGCCGCCAACAAGACGCCGGTGCCGGCGGCGATGGCCGGCACCGTGCCCGGTCAGCCGCTCCGCCGGCGCCTTAAGCTCGACGACGATCCGTTTGGCCCCGTCGGAGATTACGCCGGCAGCTTCCTGATCAAGGGCGCGCTCGAGCTCTCGGGCGGCTACGACACCAACCCTGCGCGCCTCAACAAGCCGATCGGCTCACCGCTCTATGTCGTCGCCCCCGAACTCGTCGTGATGTCCGACTGGGAGCGCCACGCGCTGGTCGCGGACCTGCGTGGCTCCTTCACCGGCTATGGCAATCAGTTGCCGTCGACCATCGACGGTCTCGCCTCCCCCGCGCCGGTTGAGATCGACCGCCCGGATTTCACCGGCCACGTCGACGGCCGCATCGACGTCGACCGCGATCTCAAGTTGACCTCGCAGCTCCGGCTGCGGCTTGCCACCGACAATCCTGGCAGCCCGAACATCCAGGCCGGATTGCAGAAATATCCAATTTACGCCACCTACGGCACGACGCTCGGCGTCGACCAGACCTTCAACCGTTTCGAGGTCGCAGCCGGCGCCACGGTCGATCGCACGGCCTACACCAACTCGAAACTCACCGACGGTACGACCTCCAGCAACGACGACCGCGACTTCAACCAGTATGGCGGAGTGGGGCGCTTCTCCTACGATCTCAAGCCGGGCCTGAAGCCGTTCCTGGAAATCGAGGGTGATACCCGCGTGCACGACCAGGCCGTCGACCGCAATGGGTACTTGCGCGATTCAAACGGGGGCTACGCCAAGGTCGGCACGTCCTTCGAGTTCTCGCGCATCCTCACCGGCGAAATCTCGATCGGCTACGCCGCGCGCAACTATGTCGATCCGAGGCTCAGCCAGCTCTCGGGCTTCCTGACCACGGGCTCGCTGATCTGGAACGCGAGCGGGCTCACCACGGTCAAATTCTTCACCGACACGCAGCTCGCCGAGACCACGATCCCCGGCGCCTCCGGCGTGCTGGTGCGCACCTACACCGCCGAAGTCGATCACGACTTCCGCCGCTGGCTCACCGGCATCGGCAAGTTCACCTACGGCACGCTCGACTATCAGGGCCAGAACCGCAACGACAAGACCTACTCGATCGAAGGCGACATCATCTACAAGCTCAACCGCAACCTCTGGATCAAGGGCAGCCTGCGCCACGATATCCTGAATTCGAACGTCGTGGGTGCGAGCTCGTCAGGGACGGTGGTGATGCTTGGGGTGAGGCTGCAGAATTGAGGCTGCAGGATAGTGGCCTCTGGCGGAACCAACCCTCAGAGGTCGTCCTGGCGAAAGCCAGGACCCATATGTGGACGGCCCCCGTGGCACAAGAGCCAAGTGAGGTTTGATCGGATCGCTTGCATCCATATGTCCGGCCTGTTGATGCGGCTTGTTGGACCGCTGGCC
>NZ_JBVUBB010000046.1:0-58427 GCF_055791185.1 Bradyrhizobium ingae | reverse complement strand
GGCCTGATCAGCGTGTTCGGCCTCCTGCTCCTGGAGAATCCGTGGCTGTTCAGCAGCATTGATGTCGGCGGCCTCGTGTGCAACCTGCTGCTGCTCGGCTATGCCCTGCCGGCGGTACTCATGCTGCTGCTCTCCTATGCGGTGGCGGGACATCGCCCCACGGCCTATGCCAATACGATTGCCGGCGGCGCGCTGGTGTTCGCTCTCGCATACGTGACGTTGGAGATCCGCCGCTTCTATCACGGGCCGGTGCTGCTCAATGGCGCGACAACGGCCGCCGAGCAGTACACCTATTCGATCGGCTGGCTGGGCTTCGGCGTGGTGCTGCTCGGCATCGGCCTCCTGATCAATTCCGAACGCGCGCGGCTCGCCTCCGCCGTCGTGATCGCGCTGACGATCCTGAAAGCCTTCGTCATCGACATGTCGACGCTGACAGGCGTCTGGCGGGCGCTGTCGTTCATGGGCCTCGGCATCGTGCTGGTCGCGATCGGCTGGCTCTACCAGCGGATTCTGTTCCGCCGGCAGGCGCCGCCAGCCGTGGCGCAGACGAGCGCGTGAGGATCAGGCCGCACGCACCGATTCCAGGAAGCTCGCGACCTCGACCTTGAGGCGCGTGCTGTCGGACGCAAGCGATTTCGCGGCCGACAGCACCTCGGTGGAGGCCGAGCCGGTCTCGATCGCACCGCGCTGCACGTCGGTGATGTTGGACGAGACCTCCTGTGTGCCGACCGAGGCCTGCTGCACGTTGCGCGAAATCTCCTGCGTGGCGGCGCCCTGCTCCTCAACGGCCGCGGCGATCGCCGACGACACCTCGGACAGCCGCTCGATGGTGCCGGCGATCTCCTTGATGGCACCGACGGATTCCTGCGTGGCCGACTGGATGCCCGAAACCTGGAGGCCAATCTCTCCGGTCGCTTTCGCAGTCTGTTCGGCGAGCGCCTTGACCTCGGATGCCACCACGGCAAAGCCACGGCCCGCTTCGCCGGCACGCGCGGCTTCGATCGTCGCGTTCAGTGCGAGTAGGTTGGTCTGTCCGGCGATCGTGTTGATGAGCTCGACGACGTCGCCAATGCGCGCAGCCGCCTGCGACAACGCGTTGACGCGCTCGTTGGTGCGCGCCGCCTGGTCGACGGCCTCCGCCGCCATCCGCGCCGATTCCTGCACCTGCCGGCTGATCTCGGTGATCGACGACGACAGCTCCTCCGACGCCGACGCGACCGACTGCACGTTGGTGGATGCTTCCTCGGAGGCCGCCGCAACCACGGTCGCGAGTTCCTTGCCGCGCTGGGCCGTGCCGCTCAGCGTGCTCGCGGACGCCTCGAGCTCGGTCGAGGCCGACGAGACGGTCTCGACGATCTCGCCGATCATGGCCTCGAAATTACGCGTGATGCCGTCGACCCGGCGCGCACGCTCGATCTTGGCCTCGGCATCGCGCGCCGCCGCCTCGTCGGCCGCCTTTTTCGCGATCAGCGCTTCCTTGAAGATCTGGAGCGCATCGGCCATCGAGCCGATCTCGGTCCGCGCGCCGCGATGCGGGACTTCGGCCGAGAGCTCGCCATTGCCGAGCGCCTGCATCGGCTGGACGATCGAGGCGATGCCGCGCGAGACGTCCTGCACCAGGAAATAGGCGGCCGCGATCGCGATCAGAACCGAGATCACGATGATGCCGAGCAGAACGCGAAATGTGAGGGCATAGCTGTCGGAGGCCTTCTTCGTCTCCGCCTCGGCGCCCTTGTTGTTGAGCTCGATGTCCTGCTGGAGCAGCGGATCGGCGGCCTGCGCCATCTTGGCGACCCGGGTCTGCAACAGCTCGTTGGCGTCAGCCGGGAAGTGACCGACGCCCTTACGCGACAGCGTCATCACCTCCTGCACGCCATTCAGATATTCGGCCCAAGCCGTGCTCCACCGGTCATAGAGGGCCCGCTCTTCGGGCGAGGTGATCAGGGGCTCATAGCTCTTGCGCGTCGTCTCAATGCGCTCGCGCAGCGACGCCAGCCGCTTGTCGGCGGCGTCCTTGCCCTCGGCGCTTTCCTGCATCAGGTGCAGGCGGAGTGCGACCCGCAGCTCGTTGATGTCGGCACGCAGCGATCCCAGCGCGCGGACGCTGGGCAGCCAGCTCTCGGAGATTTCGACCGTATGCGCGTTGATCGCCTGCAATGTCGAGATCGCCATCACGCCGATGCCGGCGAGCGCCAGCACCAGGGCGCTCAGGACGGTCAATATCTTCACTCGGATCGACAATTTCGACATTGCAAGACCTCGACAGGTGGACGGTACGCAAAGCAGGCACGCGATCGTTGCCGCCACGATCGCCGAAATGCGGCGATCGGACGGGGGTCATTCCGACAAATGCTGGCTGGTTCTCTTTGGGCCGAAGATGCACCACAAGTTCCAAGCCACGGTTAATTCGAAACTCCGTAGTATTACGGACTACGACGTCCTACAGCCTCAAATTGTAATCTCCGACTATGCCGCACGAACGGACTCCAGGAAGCGCGCGACTTCGCTCTTCAGCCGATTGCTCTCCAGCGACAGCGACTGGGCCGAGGCATGAACCTGGGCCGAAGCAGCACCCGTCTCCCCGGCCCCCCGCTGCACGTCACCGATGTTGGCGCAAACCTGCGAAGTGCCGTGCGCTGCGTGCTGGATATTGCGGGAAATTTCCTGGGTCGCAGCACCCTGCTCCTCTACGGCGGCGGCGATGGTCGAGGCAATCTCGGACATCCGCGCGATGGTGTCGCCGATCTCCCTGATGGCACCGACGGAATCGCCCGTCGCGGTCTGGATGGCGCCGATATGCTGGCTGATTTCGCCGGTCGCCTTTGCGGTCTGCTCGGCGAGGGCCTTCACCTCGGTCGCGACGACGGCGAAGCCCTTGCCGGCCTCGCCGGCGCGCGCCGCCTCGATGGTGGCGTTGAGCGCGAGCAGATTGGTCTGGCCGGCAATGGTATTGATCAGCTCGACCACGTCGCCGATGCGGCTCGCCGCCTTGGTCAGTTCGGCGACGCGTGCGTTCGTGCGCTGCGCCTGCTGGACCGCGGCATCCGCCACGCGCGCCGATTCCTGCACCTGACGGCTGATCTCGGTGATCGAGGAGGTCATCTCCTCGCTTGCCGAGG
Source organism: Bradyrhizobium ingae (assembly GCF_055791185.1). Lineage (NCBI taxonomy): Bacteria > Pseudomonadati > Pseudomonadota > Alphaproteobacteria > Hyphomicrobiales > Nitrobacteraceae > Bradyrhizobium > Bradyrhizobium ingae. The sequence continues at coordinate 55,308 of NZ_JBVUBB010000046.1, read as the reverse complement.
ACACCGACTGCACATTGGCGGAAGCCTCTTCCGAGGCTGCGGCAACCGCGGTGGCGAGGCCGTTGGAGCGCTCCGCCGCCCGCGTCAGCGTATTGGACGAGGCTTCGAGCTCTGTTGCCGCCGACGACACCGTCTCGATGATCTCGCCGACCGCACCCTCGAAACCGTCGGCGAGACGCTGCATGTCCGCCTTGCGCGTCTCGCGCTGCCGCACCTCCACCTCGGACTGCTCGGCACGCAGCCGCTCGGCCTCCGCCATGTTGTTGCGGAAGATCTCGACCGCGCCGGCCATCGCGCCGATCTCGTCCTTGCGCCCGAGACCGGGCACGGTGATCGAGAGCTCGCCACGCGCAAGCCGCGTCATCGCGCTCACCATGGCGGAAAGCGCTCTGGAAATCGAACGTCCCAGCAAAAATCCGACCGTGGCCAGCAGCAGCACCGTGACGCCGAAGGCGACCATCATCCAGAAGCCCACCGCATTGCGCGTCGCGGCCTCGGCGGCGTCTGCCTCCTTGTAGGTGCGATCGACGGCATTGCGGACGTCGATGATCAGCGGCTCGATCTCGCGAAACGTCTTCATCATGCTCGCGTCATAGGCCGCGCTCTGTTGCGCCGTCTCAGCCCAGCTCGAAAACTCCGACTGGTACTTTTGCAGCTTGGCCGTGATGTCGGCCATGACCGGTGCGGGCACGGCCGCGACCTCCATCGCCTTGACGAATTCGAGTGCCGCCTTCTTCAGCTCGGCGACGTATTTCGGGTCGCGTCGCAGCATGAAATCCTTTTCATGCCGCCGCATCATCAGCATCCAGCTCGTCAGCCGCGGATTGTCGATCTCCCTCAGCTTGGCCTCGATGTCATGCACGGCGGCGCGCAGCGAGCCGGAAAGGCCCAGATTCTCATTGAGGCCGAGCTTGGTTTCGGTCGCGACCAGCGCGGTGAAATCGACGGCATAGTGTTTGAAGCCATCCTCGGCCTGCCGCGTCTTGTCCGACAGCGCAGTCATGCCGCCGGCCGACATCAAGCGCTGCAACTCGTCGAAATCCCGCGTGATGGGTCCGATCAGTTCGGCATGGGCCTTGGCATAGCTCTCGTTCCTGCGCTGCTGAAAGTTCTTCTCGTTGCGGCGCGCCTCGAGCAGCTCGATCGAGAGCTGCTTGTTGAGGTCGGAGATCGCACGCGCGCGGTTCGCAACGGCCCGCGAATTGTCCTGCGACAGGCTGCCGATCTCGTAGATCGAGCCGAACGCCATCAGGCCGACGAGTCCGAAAAGGCCGATCGCCATCACCTTATGGGTGAGGCGGATGGAGAGGCCGCTCATGAATGTGCTCCGAAACGCTCGACGTGCAAATGGCCGAAAAGGACAGGGCGGGGTGACAGAAATATTACGGGGATGATGCCTGCTCGGCTTTTCTGGAAAGTTAACCGTACGGCTTTTTCATCGCTGCATCGCACAACCGCCGCGGCTCGCCCGCGGCGGTTCGGACGAGATCGGACTCGGAAGGCAGAGGCGAACAGCCGCGCGATCGTGTCCGACGGCAGTGCTAGGCCGCACGCACGGTATCGAGGAATTTTCCGACCTCGAGCTTCAGCCGGTTGCTGTCACCGGCGAGCGACTGCGCGGCCGCCAGCACCTGCGTGGACGCCGCCCCGGTCTCGCCCGCGCCGCGTTGAACGTCGGTGATGTTGGACGACACCTGATGCGTGCCCTGCGCCGCCTGCTGCACATTGCGCGAGATTTCCTGCGTCGCAGCGCCCTGCTCTTCCACTGCGGCCGCAATTGTCGAGGAGACCTCCGACAGCTTTTCGATGGTGTCGCTGATATCGCGGATCGCGTTGACCGACTCCTGCGTCGCCGTCTGAATGCCGGAAATCTGCTGGCCGATCTCGCCGGTCGCCTTGGCGGTCTGCTCGGCCAGCGCCTTGACCTCGGAGGCCACGACGGCGAAGCCGCGACCGGCCTCGCCGGCGCGCGCCGCTTCGATGGTGGCGTTGAGCGCGAGCAGGTTGGTCTGGCCGGCGATGGTGTTGATCAGCTCTACGACGTCGCCGATGCGGGTGGCCGCCTTCGACAATTCGCTGACGCGCTCGGTCGTGGTGCGCGCCTGGCCGACTGCCTCATTGGCGACGCGCGCGGACTGCTGCACCTGCCGGCTGATCTCGGTGATCGATGAGGAGAGCTCCTCCGTCGCCGAGGCAACCGACTGCACGTTGGTAGAGGCCTCTTCGGACGCCGCGGCGACCATCGTGGTCAGCTCCTGCGCGCGGTCCGCAGTGGACGTGAGCGTCGAAGCCGATGCTTCGAGCTCGGTCGCGGCAGAGGACACGGTGTCGACGATCTCGCCGACTGCCGCTTCGAAACCGTTGGCGAGCTTGTGCATCTCGGCCTTGCGCTGCGCGGCGGCAATCTGGTCCTGCCTGATCTTGGTCTCGGCTTCCTCACGCGCCTTCTGCTCGGACACGACCTTGAACTTCTCGACGGCCGCGGCGACGCCGCCGACCTCGTCCTTGCGGCCGAGCCCCGGCAGCACCACGGAGAAATCGCCGCCGGCGAGCTTGTCCATTGCCACCGTGAGCGCACGGATCGGCCGCGCAATCGTCAGGAACGACATGAGCCAGGAGAGCATCAGGACGAGCACGGCACATGCGCCGACCGCCATGCCGGTGTGCTCGCTGGAGGCCATCTCCTGCACGGCTCCGGCGATCTCCTCCTCGCTCCTGTGCTTGGCGAACTCGGCAATCCGGCTGGTGGCCTCGTCCATTTGGCTCGCGGTCGGCAGCGTGACCTCGCGGCTGATGCGCGCGCTCTCTTCAACAAGTTTGCTGAGACGAGCAGCAGAGTCCGTGCCGGTTGCAGCGATGACCTCGCTACGGATCGCTGCGATCTGCTCGGCACCTTTGACATAATCGCCGGAGAGATTCTTGACCTTCTCGATCCGCGCGTGATTTTCCGGTGATTTCGACAGCTTGAGCATCGCGTCGGCGGTGGTGTTCAGCGACCTTGCGCGCTCGAGGAGAACGTCAGTCGCTTTTTGCAGCTCAGCGGCATTGTTGGCGAGCCGGATATCCCGGACGCTGAGTTGCATGCTGCGCACCCAGAGCCTGGCTTCGACAGCGTCGCGCGCCAGCTCCTGCTGCGCGAACGCCTCCTGGTTGGAACGACGCACACTGCCGTTGCCAACGATCTGGCTCGCGATCATGGCGACGACCAAGAGAACACCGAACGCCGACGTCGCCGCCAGCTTGGTACCGATCCGCAAATTCTGGACAAGGCTCAGCATGGGTACGTTTCCCGGAGATGTGCGGCCACATCATTGTCGGCCGCCGCGGCGTTGATCGCCCTTGCCTAAAAGCTGAGCGCCGGGAATTCCAATTTGGTTAACAACACACGCCGGAAAAATACGGGAACTATGCAGAAAACCCATGAAAAGCAGCACGGAATGCGCGCTTAACAAGTTAACCACACGCGGCGGTAGGCTGCTCGGATTCTAGTCAATGCGGCTGCGCTCGTTCACGACCTCGCCCGCCAGGCTGATGCGAAACACGAGTTGCTTGTTCTCGTCCAGGAGATCCATGTGCCATTGCGCGTTGGGCTTCAGGCCGCGTGCGATACCGCCGAGCAGGCTCGCGCAAACTTCCGTCATCTCGCTCCAGGCCGCCGCGCGATCCTCGAAGTCATAAGCATGATCGGATGCTCCGGAATAGCGGCCGGTGCTGATCCGAAAGTAATACAGCGCCATCGTCGAACCCTATCATCAGGCCGCTCCCTGCCGGCCGCGACGCAAGGCTGTGGTGCAAACGGCTACCAACGCATGAAAACCGCCGCCCGTATGACTACGGCGCGGCGGCGGACACAGCTCGTCGGGTTTCAACGATAACGACGCGGAAAGCGTACGCGCTCGTTTGGCAAGGCTAGGTAGAAGGCTCGGTCGAAGGCTCAGTCGGTCGAGCGGCGCAGCTCGAGCGGGCCGCCATTCTTCGGCGCTTCGGGCTTTGCTTCCGACTTCACGGGCTCGATGCGACCGGTCTCGACGCGCGGCGTCTCGACACGCGCGGCGACTTCGGTTGCGGATGCACTGACGGAGCCGGTCGTGCGCGGCAATCGCGGCCGCGCCGCCGCGCGCGCCATCAGCATCTGGTTGCCACCCTGGTGGTGGAAATCGCAATAGGCAAAGCCCATGCCCGAGACCGAGCCGCGGAAGCTGCGATCGTCGGTCTTTTCCAGGTTGAAGCAAGGTTCGAACGGAATGCCCTTGATCGAGGCGCAGACGTTCTGGCCGCGAATCTGGAGCGTGTTGCCCGGCAGGCGAAGATGCCGGACCGGACCTGCGCCCGAGAACTGCACTGCGCCGGCGGCGCCTAGGTCGTCGAGAATGCGGCCTGCCCCGCGGGTCCCGTCGAAGCAGGTGAAGGCGAACACCTTGCCGGCGACAAAGCGGCGCGCCTCATCGGCATTCATGCTTCCAGCAAAGGCCGGCACAATCGCTGCTGCCGCCGTAACGGCCCCCAACACAAAACGCGCAAGCATGCTCTTACTCCGACAACCCCAGTAGCGGGCAAGCCTGATCTCTTTACCCGCTGCTTACCATACTAACCGTGGCGACATTGAGTTACCAAAAGCAGAATATCATCGGCCTTGGCCGATGGCAGATTTCGGTAACCATACCAATTCAACCGTTGCGACATTGAAGCAGCTTGGTTGGTAAAGTCTGAACGCCGTTAGAGAATTTTTACCACGATACGGCCGCGGACCTCGCCCGCAAGAATCTTCGGGCCCCATTCGAGGGTTTGGTCGAGTGGAATTTCCTTAGTGATTTCAGATAGTTTGGTCCGGTCTAGATCGGAGGCGAGGCGCTGCCAGGCGGCTTTTCGGGGCTCGATCGGGCACATCACCGAATCGATGCCGAGAAGGCACACCCCACGCAAAATGAAGGGCGCGACCGAGGACGGCAGGTCCATGCCGGCGGCAAGACCGCAGGCGGCGATGGCTCCGCCATACGTCGTCATCGACAACAGATTCGCGAGCGTGGTCGAGCCGACGCTGTCGACGCCGCCGGCCCAGCGCTCCTTGGCGAGCGGCTTGGCGGGCGCTGACAGCTCGTTGCGGTCGATCACTTCGGCCGCTCCCAATTCCCTGAGATAGCCTGCTTCCGCCGCGCGGCCGGTGGAGGCGATGACGTGGTAGCCGAGCTTTGACAGCACGGCGGTCGCAACCGAGCCGACGCCACCGGCCGCGCCCGTCACCACCACGGGACCGCTCTTCGGCGAGATGCCCTGCTTCTCCAGCGCCAGCACTGCGAGCATCGCGGTGAAGCCGGCGGTGCCGATCGCCATGGCATCCCGCGCCGACAGGCCCTGCGGCAGCGCGACCAGCCAGTCGCCCTTCACCCGCGCCTTCTCGGCATAGGCGCCGAGATGCGTTTCGCCCATGCCCCAGCCGGTGCAGACGACCTTGTCACCCGCCTTCCATTGCGGATGGGAGGAATTTTCGACAGTCCCGGCGAAGTCGATGCCGGCGATCATCGGGAAGCGCCGCACCACCGGCGCCTTGCCGGTGAGCGCGAGGCCATCCTTGTAGTTCAACGTCGACCACTCGACGCGCACGGTGACATCACCGTCCATCAGTTCGGCTTCGTCGAACTGCGTGAGCGCGGCGGTCGTTCCCTTGTCCGCCTTGTCGATCCGGATCGCCTTGAACGTTGCCATGGCAAAACTCCCTGAATTGTTTTCAGGCGATGTTTAGCCCATCAGGCAGGCTGCGCAACCGCTCGCGCGACGGGTTTCTCGACGATCGGAAGATTGATCAGCGCGGAGAGTACGCCGAACAGGATCGAGAGCCACCAGATCGGCGTATAGGAACCGAAGCGCTCGAACACGATGCCGCCAAGCCAGACGCCGAGGAAGCCGCCGACCTGATGGCTGACGAAGGCAAACCCATAGAGCGTGGCGAGCCAGCGCGTGCCGAACATCAGTGCCACCAGCGACGAGGTCGGCGGCACGGTCGAGAGCCACATCAGGCCCGACACCGCACCGAAGGCGACCGCGGAGAACGGCGTGATCGGGAACGAAATGAAGGCGAGCGTTGCGAGCGCACGAATGAAATAGATCGTCGAAAGAATGTAGCGCTTGGGCAGATAATTCTGCAGCCAGCCGACGCTCAGCGAGCCCACCATGTTGAAGAGCCCGATGGCGGCGATCACCCAGCCGCCGACATGCGTGGAGATGCCGCGATCGACGAGGAACGCCGGCAGATGCACGGTGATGAAGGCAAGCTGGAAGCCACACGTGAAGAAGCCGAGCACCAGCAACACGTAGGAGCGATGGCCGAAGGCTTCAGCAAGCGCCCTGGTGAAGGACTGCTCGTCGGTGGCGGGCGTGCCGGACGGGCTCGCAACCGGCGGCGTGGACAGCGCGAGCGACAGCGGAACGATCAGAAGCATCAGGCCGGCGAACACCGTGAGCGCCTGCTGCCAGCCGAAATTATCGATCAGCGCGACGCCGACGGGCGCGAACAGGAATTGCCCGAACGAGCCGGCCGCAGTGCCTGCGCCCAGCGCGAGGCCGCGCTTCTCTGCCGGCAGGAGCTTGCTGAAGGCCGACAACACGAGATTGAACGAGCAGCCGGCAAGGCCGAAGCCGACCATGACGCCGGCGCCGATGTTGAGCGACAGCGGCGTCGAGGAATAACGCATCAACAGGAGGCCGCCGGCATAGAGCACGGCACCGACACACATCACGCGAAACAGGCCGAAGCGATCTGCGACCGCACCGGCGAAGGGCTGGCCCAGCCCCCACAACAGATTCTGCAGGGCGATCGCGAGGCCGAAGACGTCGCGGCCCCAGGAAAATTCATGGCTCATCGGCTGGACGAAGAAGCCGAGGCTGGACCGCGGGCCAAAGCTCAGCATACCGATGGCGCAGCCGCAGAGAATGATGATCGCCGGCGTGCGCCAGGGAGAAGGAGACTTGGAAGAACGCGAAACCGGACCGGCATCGCCCACACTTGCTGACATGCAATATCCCCTTTTCTGCCGTTGGCGGTCCGCACCAGATCGCCGCGCCCGTAGCAGTTAATGCATCTGCATGAAAATCCCAAGAGGGGCGCCGAACATTGCAGACCTGCAGAATCTTGCGCGGAGCCACCGCACGGGAATGTGTCCGGATGGCTCTGGCGGTCGGCACTTTCGCATGCTATGTTTGATTTACTCATATTGAGCATATCGATATGAGCTACGGACCCCTTCCCGAGCTGCGGATGTTGTCCGGCAAAAGCTGATTGCGGCTCGCGAACCCAACCGGCCGGAAAGGCCGGATTTCTAACGGCCTACATATACTCAAATTGAGTATATAGAACGGGAGACCTCGATGCCGATCTCTGCAATTTACGGTCCCGACGATCTTACCAAGCTGCCGCTGGGCCACCCGGCTCCCATTGCGCGCAAGCCCGCCCATCGCGGCCCGGCCTTGCCACGGCCTTCGCTGGAATGGACGCCTGAGGTCGAGCAGGCCACGGCGCTTCTCTACGAGCGCGTGAAGCACGTGATCCCGTCGATCGAGTGGCCGCTGATGGCGCCAACCATCAAGGCGATCAACGAGCTGAAGCGGGCGCGCAATGCGGTGATCCTCGCGCACAACTACCAGGCGCCGGAGATCTTTCACTGCGTCGCCGACATCGGCGGCGACTCGCTCCAGCTCGCGGTCGAGGCGACCAAGGTGAAGGCAGACGTCATCGTGCAATGTGGTGTGCACTTCATGGCGGAGACCTCAAAGCTGCTCAATCCGGACAAAACGGTGCTGATCCCGGACTCCCGTGCCGGCTGTTCGCTCGCCGCCAGCATCACGGGCGCAGACGTGCGCCTGCTGCGCGAAAAATTTCCGGGCGTGCCCGTCGTCGCCTATGTCAACACCTCCGCGGAAGTTAAGGCCGAGGTCGACATCTGCTGCACCTCATCCAACGCGCTGCAAGTGGTCGAAAGCCTCGGCGCGGGAAGCGTGATCTTCCTGCCCGACCAATACCTCGCGAGGTACGTGGCCTCGAAGACCGACGTGAAGATCATCGCCTGGAAAGGCGCCTGCGAGGTGCACGAGCGCTTCACCGGCGAAGAGCTGCGCAGCTTTCGCGAAGCCGATCCGTCCGTGCAGATCATCGCGCATCCGGAATGCCCGCCGGACGTGCTGGCAGAGGCCGACTTCACCGGCTCGACCGCACACATGATCAACTGGGTGCGCGAGAAGCGGCCGAAGCGGCTGGTCATGATCACCGAATGCTCGATGGCCGACAATGTGCGCGCCGAATTGCCCGACGTCGAGATGCTGCGCCCCTGCAACCTCTGCCCGCACATGAAGCGCATCACGCTGTCGAACATTCTGGAAAGCCTGCTGACGCTCGGCGAGGAAGTCACGATCGATCCCGCCATCGCCGAGCGCGCGCGGCATTCGGTCGAGCGGATGATCAATCTGAACAACTAGCGCCACAACCAACACTGTCGTCCCGGACAAGCGCAGCGAAGCGGAGCGCAGATCCGCGACCCATAACCACAGGCAGATGTCGTCGCGAAGAACGACGTCAAACAGCTTCGCAAAACAGCTTCTGCCGCGGGTTATGGGTCCTGGCTTTCGCCAGGACGACAATAAGGAGAAAGCCATGTCCAACACCATCCACAACCTCACCCGCACCACCGACGACGTCGTCATCGTCGGCGGCGGCCTTGCCGGGCTGTTCTGTGCGCTGAAGCTGGCGCCGCGACCCGTGACGCTGATCTCGGCGGCGCCGCTCGGACAAGGCGCGTCGTCCGCATGGGCGCAAGGCGGCATCGCGGCGGCCGTCGGTGAAGGCGATAGCCCCGAGGCGCATGCGGCCGACACGGTCGCGGTCGGCGCCGGTCTCGTCGACGAAGCCGTCGCGCTCGGGATCGCACGCGAGGCAGCGCCGCGCATTCACGATCTTCTCAGCTACGGCGTACCGTTTGACAGGGATCTCGAGGGCAGGCTCGCGGTGGGGCGCGAAGCCGCGCATTCGGCGAGGCGCATCGTACATGTGCGCGGTGACATGGCCGGCGCGGCGATCATCGCAGCGCTCAGCGAGGCCGTACGCCGCACGCCGTCGATCCGCCTGATCGAAGGCGTTGTCGCCGAGGCGCTGCTGGCCGAAGATGGCGCCGTCACCGGATTGCAGCTCCGCGACGTCGGCAATGCGACGTCCCGTCCTGTCATCATCGCTTCGCGCGCAGTGGTTCTGGCCACCGGTGGTATCGGCCATCTCTACGCCGTCACGACCAACCCGCTGGAAGCAAACGGATCGGGGCTCGCGATCGCTGCACGGGCCGGCGCCGTCATCGCCGATCCGGAGTTCGTGCAGTTCCACCCAACCGCCATCATGGCCGGCCGCGACCCCGCGCCGCTTGCGACCGAAGCGCTGCGCGGCGAAGGCGCGGTTCTGATCAACGGCAGGGGCGAACGCTTCATGGCGCAACGCCATCCGCTCGCTGAACTGGCGCCGCGCGACATCGTCGCGCGCGGCGTGTTCGCGGAGATCGCCGCGGGCCGCGGCGCATTCCTAGATGCGCGGGAGGCGTTGGGTGCGCGCTTCGCGGAAAGATTCCCGACCGTCCACGCAAGCTGCATCGCCGCCGGCCTCGATCCGGTAACGCAGCCGATCCCGATTGCACCGGCTGCGCACTATCACATGGGCGGCATCGCGGTGGACGCGCGCGGCCGCACGTCCATCGACGGGCTCTGGGCCGGTGGCGAGGTTTCGTCGACCGGCGCGCATGGCGCCAACCGCCTTGCCTCGAATTCGCTGCTGGAGGCCGTCGTCTATGCCGCGCGCATCGCGGAGGACATCGCCGGACACACGATCCCCTCGCCGGCCCGGCTACCGGAGGCGCTGATCACGCCCCGCAACGTCACAATCGACAAGCGGGCCGAGACCGGTCTGCGCGCCATGATGAGCGCGCATGTCGGCGTGATCCGCGACCGGGAAGGGCTTGCGCAGGCCGTGCAACATTTAGCGGAGCTCGAGCGCGCTGCCGGAAGCGCCGCGCTGCGCAACATGGCGACCACGGCACTGCTCGTCGCCGCCTCCGCCTTCGCGCGGCAAGAGAGCCGCGGCGCGCATTTCCGCTCCGACCATCCGGCCGAGGCGCCGGCCTTCGCGAAACGGACCATGACAACTCTCACCGCGGTGCGCGAGATCGCCGCAACGCTGACCGAGCAACCCGCGCGCCGGACGGCGCAAGCCATGATCGCCTGACGGAGATTCTTGTCATGACCCCAGCTTCCCTGCTCCATCCCGACGCCTTCCTGTCACCGCTCGCGATCGACGAGGCCGTACACCGCGCACTCGACGAGGATCTTGGCCGCGCCGGCGACATCACCTCGCTCGCGACGATCCCCGAGGCCAACACCGCCCAGGCAATCCTGGTGGCCCGGCAAGCCGGCGTGATCGCCGGCCTGCCGCTGGCGCTGGCGACGCTGCAAAAGCTCTCCGATGCAATCAAGGTGCAGGCGCACGTTCGCGATGGCGCGAGCGTGAAGGCCGGACAGCGCGTGCTGGAGATCACCGGCCCTGCCCGCGCCATTCTCACCGCAGAGCGGACCGCGCTGAACTTCGTCGGCCGGCTCTCCGGCATTGCGACACTGACGGCCGACTATGTCCGCCAGACCGAAGGCAGCAAGCTGCGGATCTGCTGCACGCGCAAGACCACGCCGGGGCTGCGTGCGCTGGAGAAATACGCGGTGCGCTGCGGCGGCGGCTTCAACCACCGCTTTGGCCTGGATGACGCGATCCTGATCAAGGACAACCACATCGCCGTCGCCGGCGGCATCCGGCCCGTGCTGGAACGCGCCCGCAGCCACGCCGGCCATCTCGTCAAGATCGAGATCGAGGTCGATACGCTCGCACAACTGCGCGAGGTGCTGAACACGGGCCTTGCCGACGCGGTGCTGCTCGACAACATGGATGTTGCGACGCTGCGCGAGGCGGTGAAGCTCGCGGAAGGCCGCGTCGCGCTGGAAGCATCCGGCGGTGTCACGCTGGAGTCGATCCCGGCGATCGCAGCGACCGGCGTCGACTACGTCTCGTCCGGCGCGCTGACACACTCGGCACCGAACTTCGACTGCGCGCTGGATATCGAGGCGTGACGGCCTTGCCTCTCCCCGCTTGCGGGGCGAGGGAGCGGACCGACGCTTGGACTATGATTGCGCTACTCTCTAACGCTACCGCCGCTCGGTCGCACCGAGTTCGGCCGAGCTCTTGGCTTCCTGCGCGAGCTCGGCTGAGAGCGCGGCGGTCTGCGCCGGCGTACCCCAGCTCGGCTCCTCGCTGCCGTCACCCCAGGCGCGCGGCCGGTAAAAGGTGTGCACGCCGAACTTGTACATCTTCTTCATCTCGGCGACCCAGGATGGGCGCACCCAATAGGCGTGGTAGTGTGTCGACTTGCCGACCTCGGGCAGCCAGATCTGGCCGTCCAGCGTTGCCTTCGCGATCTTCTTGGCGCGCTCCCACATATCGGGCTCACGGATCACGTCGGGATTGTTGTCGCAGGCGAAGGTGAACTGGCAGGCGAAGTGGCGGTACTTGTTCTGATAGACCACGCCGCAGACGGTGTCCGGATATTTGCCGGAGAACACGCGGTTCATCACCACCTGCGCAACCGCCATCTGGCCACGCACGGCCTCGCCGCGCGACTCGAAGTACACGGCTTCGGCCAGGCATTTCTCTGATTTGGCGCGCGACTTCTCGTCGAGGGCGAGCCGTTCGGCCGGCGACCGGACACGCTGGTCGTCGGCGTTGACCTCGCCCTTGGGCGCAACGCTCTCGCCGCTCTCGGTCGCCCTTTGGGCCTCCTCCGACGACGGTGGCAGCGAGGCCATTACCTTCATGTCGGGGTCCGGCATCACGATCAGCGGCTCGGCGCCGGGCTGCCAGCTCTCCATGCTCTCGAGACTGCCGCCGAGGGACGAACTGCCGAAGAACAGGTTCGAGGTCTTGACGCTGAAGGGATCGCGCGACGGCGCGGCCGGGGCCCGCTTCAAATCGTTAAGCGGCTGCGAAAGCGACAGCGCCGCTTCGCTTGCCGGTGGCGTGGTCGAATATTGCGGCAGCGGCGGCGCGCGCAGCGCCTCCTCGAGTTCGGGATCGAGCGCGGCCGCGGACTCCGGCGACATCGCCTGTGGCAACACGGCCGTCTTGGCGCCAAAGACCGAGCTGTTCGACGTTGCCGGATCCTGCGCGGCGGGCGCTGCGGATGGCGCGTCGGATTCAGCGGGCGCGGGCGTGACGGTCGCGAGACGATCGCCCTTCAGCGTGCGATCCACGCGCGGAAAATCGGCGGCCTGATAGCGCGGCGGCGTCTGGAGCGCCGGATTGCGCGAGATGCTGCCCGTGATGTCGCGATCGTCCAGGCTCGCGAGGCGATAGCTCGCGCTCTGCGGAACCGCGGTTCCGATCGGGCGAGCAAAGCTGTAGGTGGCGAGCTGGATCGAGGACGCGGCGGAAAATACCTGCTTCTGCCAGCGCTCGGCGACGCCCGGCTGGCGCGCGAGCAGCGAAGCAATGTCCTGATATCCGGTCTCTCTCGGCATCAATGCGAAGATGCAGAGACCGATGCCGAAGGACGCGAACCGCGCGCCCTTCGGATGGTTACGCAACACAAACATCGATACGCTCACGCAACGCTTACGCTTGAGAAGATCGAACACAGTGCGTCCGCGCAATTCGATCCGTTTTGTTGGTATCTAATTTAGGTTGCCGCGGAGTTAATCGACGTTGCTCGTGCACCACACTCAAGCAATCGCAGATGTTTTCGCGAGGTGATCGGGCGCGCTGGTAAATGCGACCTCACGCGAAGAGGTAAATGCCTGGTCAACGCACATGGTGAAGGAACTCTTTATGACGCGTGTCATCGCGGGACATGCATCAACCAACACCGTCATTGCGCAACGAGCAACGAGCCTTCCAAACAGCCGCTGTCATTCCCCGCGAAAGCGGGGAATCCAGTACGCCGGGGCTTATCGATTCTAGCACGACCGTCTCGGAGTGCTGGATCGCCCGGACAAGCCGGGCGATGACATCGAGAGCGTGTAGAGCGCTTACCCCAAGCTCCTCATTGCGAGGAGCGAGCGATGAAGCAATCCAGATTTTTTTTCGCGGCGGCAGTCTGGATTGCTTCGCTGCGCTCGCAATGACGGCGCGGATAGCACGGCGACCAAAATGAAAAGAGGCGGAGCATTCGCCCCGCCTCTTCGTTTTCGAATCTCGGTCGCGTTCTACGCCTGACTTGCGACCTGCTTGCCGAGCGCGGCCTGGGCTGCCGCAAGGCGTGCGATCGGCACGCGATAGGGCGAGCAGGACACGTAGTCGAGGCCGATCGCGTGGCAGAACGCCACCGATGCGGGATCGCCGCCGTGCTCGCCGCAGATGCCGACCTTGAGCGAAGCGCGAGTCTTGCGGCCGCGCGCAACGCCGATCTTGACGAGCTCGCCGACGCCTTCCTGATCGAGCGCAATGAAGGGATCGATCTGCAGAATTCCCTTGGTCACATAAGGACCGAGGAAGCTCGCGGCGTCGTCGCGGCTGATGCCGTAGGTGGTCTGCGTCAGGTCGTTGGTGCCGAAGGAGAAGAACTCCGCCGACTGCGCGATCTCGGCCGCAAGCAGGCAGGCGCGCGGCAATTCGATCATGGTGCCGACCTGATAGGCGAGCTTGGTGTTGGTGTCGCGCATCACCGCCTGGGCTGTGACATCGATGCGCGCCTTGACGAGGTCGAGCTCGGCCTTGGTCGCGATCAGCGGCACCATCACCTCGAGGCCCACGGCCTTGCCGGTGCGCCGCTGCGCCTCGACCGCGGCCTCGAAGATCGCGCGCGCCTGCATCTCGGCGATCTCGGGATACGCGATCGCGATGCGGCAGCCGCGGAAGCCGAGCATCGGATTGAACTCCGAGAGCTCGCGCGCACGGTCAGCCAGGCGGCGCGGGTCGGTGTTCATGGCGCGTGCCACCTCCTCGACCTCGGCATGGGTGTGCGGCAGGAATTCATGGAGGGGAGGATCCAAAAGCCGGATCGTGACGGGCAGGCCCTTCATGATCTCGAACAGCTCGACGAAGTCCGCGCGCTGCATCGGCAGGAGCTTTGCGAGCGCAGCACGGCGCGACTGCTCGTCCTCGGAGAGAATCATCTCGCGTACCGTGCGGATGCGAGTCTCCTCGAAGAACATGTGCTCGGTGCGGCACAGGCCAATGCCTTCCGCGCCGAACTTGAGCGCGGTGCGCGCATCCTCCGGCGTATCGGCGTTGACACGCACGCCGATCTTGCGGACCTGGTCGGCCCAGGTCATCAGCGTGCCGAACTCGCCGGACAGTTCCGGCTCGATCATCGGCATGCGGCCGGCAAGCACCTGGCCGAGCGAACCGTCGATGGTGATGACGTCGCCGGTCTTGAAGGTGCGCGAGCCGATGCTCATGGTGCCGCGGCCGTAATCGACGCGGATGGTGCCGCAGCCGGAGACGCAGGGCTTGCCCATGCCGCGCGCGACCACCGCCGCGTGCGAGGTCATGCCGCCGCGGGTGGTGAGGATGCCCTCGGCCGCATGCATGCCGTGGATGTCTTCGGGGCTGGTCTCGATGCGGACCAGGATGACCTTGCGTCCGTCGGCCTGAAGCTTGGCGGCTTCATCCGAAGAGAACACGATCTCGCCGGAGGCCGCACCAGGCGAAGCCGGCAGGCCGGTCGCGATCACATCGCGCTTGGCATTGGGATCGATGGTCGGATGCAGCAGTTGATCGAGCGAAGCCGGATCGATGCGCGTCACCGCTTCCTTCTTCGAGATCAGGCCTTCATTGGCGAGCTCGACCGCGATGCGCAGCGCGGCCTTGGCCGTGCGCTTGCCGCCGCGGGTCTGCAGCATCCAGAGTTTGCCGCGCTCGACGGTGAACTCCATGTCCTGCATGTCGCGGTAGTGCTTCTCGAGCTGCGTGTAGATGCGCGTCAGCTCCTTGAACGCCTCGGGCATCGCCGTTTCCATCGACGGCTTGTCGGACCCGGATTCCTTCCGCGCATCCTCGGTGATGTCCTGCGGCGTGCGGATGCCCGCCACCACGTCCTCGCCCTGCGCGTTGATCAGGAACTCGCCGTAGAGCTTGCTCTCGCCGGTCGAGGGATTGCGGGTGAAGGCGACGCCGGTCGCCGACGTCTCGCCCATGTTGCCGAACACCATGGCCTGCACGTTGACCGCGGTGCCCCAGGATTCCGGAATGTCGTGCAGCTTGCGGTAGGTCATCGCGCGCGCGTTCATCCAGGATGAGAACACGGCGCCGATCGCGCCCCAGAGCTGGTCGTGCGGATCCTGCGGAAACTCCTTGCCGGTCTCGTGCGCCACCGCATCCTTGTACTTGCCGACCAGGTCGACCCAGTCCTCGGCGGTGAGGTCGGTGTCGAGCGCGTAGCCCTGGCTGTCCTTGAAGCTGTCGAGGATTTCCTCGAAGTGGTGATGCTCGAAGCCGAGCACCACGTCGGAATACATGGTGATGAAACGGCGATAGCTGTCATAGGCAAAGCGGCGGTCGCCCGACAGCTCCGACAGCGCTTCCACGGTCTCGTCGTTGAGGCCGAGATTGAGCACGGTGTCCATCATGCCCGGCATCGAGGCGCGCGCGCCGGAGCGCACCGAGACGAGCAGCGGGTTCTTGGCATCGCCGAACGCCTTGCCGGTCAGCTTGCCGACATAGTCGAGCGCCTTCTCGACCTGCGCTTTCAATTCCTTCGGATAGGTCTTCTCGTGGGCGTAGAAATAGGTGCAGACCGAGGTCGGGATGGTGAAGCCGGGGGGCACCGGCAGGCCGAGATTGGCCATCTCGGCGAGGTTGGCGCCCTTGCCGCCGAGCAGGTCGCGCATTTCGGATTTGCCCTCGGCCTTGCCGTCGCCAAAGGTGTAGACCCACTTGCCCGCCTTGGCGGCAGGTGCCGGCTTCGCAGCCGGCTTGTTCGAAGGCTTGCTCACTGCCTTGGCCGCCGGCTTGGCGACCGGCTTCGGAGCAGCCTTGACCGGGCTCTTCACGGCGCTCTTGGGCAGCGCCTTGCGGGCCGCCGGCGCGGTCTTCGCCTTTGCGGAGGACTTTGATTTCGCTGGTATTTTTTTAGGCTTCGAGGCGGCTTTGGCCATGGCTTGCACACAACCTGCGAGAGGAACGGGAAATCGCGGGCCTTACACCATTTTGGGCGGGCTCGCGCAAGTCGGACTGATGGAGGATTAGGACTTTACAGGTGAAGCCACTTCAAAAGGCCAAGCCCGATCGCGCCGTTCAGGATCAGGAAGATCGCGACGATCAGGTTGAGGAGCCGCGGCATGATCAGGATGAGCACGCCCGCGAGCAGCGACATGATCGGCGAGATGTGGGCGACGGTGAGGTGCATGAAATATCTTTCTCGAGGCATGTGGGTGATGCGAATCGCGGCCGGATCATACCGGCCCCGGTTCCGCGAGTAGAGACGCACGAGCTCATGTTTGAGTTCCGTCCTTCGCGAAAACTGCCTGAAATTGCCTCGGATGCGGCGCTCAATCTTTCGGAACAACGGGCGGGGCGCATGCATTGGCCAACCGGGTCGCGCCACTGGCGTGGCGCCGAATCATCTTCGTGAGGAGTTGCCCATGCGGAACAGGATTCTTGCACTTGCAGCGCTTGGCGTCGCACTCGGTGCGCCCGTCGCGGCACAGGCGCAAGCTGACGTCACGATCGGCCGTGCGCCCGTCGTGGTCGAGCGCAGCCCTGGCATCGCCGTCGAACAACGTCCGGCGTTTCGCGATTACGTCGTCGAGCAGCGTGTGCCCGCCTTCAGCGTGCCCGACCGGATCGTGGTCGGCACCGTGCTGCCGGAGACCGGCGTCACCTCTTACGACGTGCCGCAGCGCTTCGGCGCGACGACCTATCGCTACACCGTCGTGAACGGCGAGACCGTGCTGGTCGAACCGCGCTCGCGGCGCATCGTCGAGGTACTCGACTAGGTGTCCGGCGCGTCTCACTGGACTTGTCAAAGCAAGCCTTGGCGCGAATAGAGTTTTCGGACATCAGGCCCTGCCCGGTCCTCCCCCCGCCGGGCGGGGCTTTTTCTTACGCGCGCTCTCGTGTCCCGGGCAAGCGAAGCGCTGACCCGGGACCCAGAAGCAGAAGCAGAGTGCACGCGGCATGGGCCCCGGATCAGCAGCGCACCACGCCGCAAGCGGCGGCGCGCTGCGCAGCATCCGGGGCACGAGATCGTCAATCCTGGATCTTGGAGAAGTCCGCCACCGCGCGCGTGGCGCTGCGGATTTCGTTCAGCAGCTTCAGCCGGTTCTCGCGCACCTTCGGGTCCTCGTCGTTGACGCGGACCTTGTCGAAGAAGGCATCGACCGGCGGACGCAGCTTGGCCATCGCGCTCATCGCCCGGGCGAAATCTTCCTTTGCAACGGCTGCGCCTGCTTCCGCCTTCACCTCGCCGATCGCTTTCGCCAGCGCTTTCTCCTCCGTGAGGCTGTAGAGCGCCGCATCAGGTACGCCGTCGAACGTGCGCTTGTCCTTCTTCTCCTCGATCGAGAGGATGTTGCTGGCGCGCTTCGTGCCGGCGAGCAGGTTCTTGCCGTCGTCACTGTCAAGGAACTTGCCGAGCGCCTCGACGCGGCGAACGATCATCAGGAGATCATCCTGGCCGCCGAGCGCAAACACCGCGTCGACGAGATCGTGACGCGCGCCCTGCTCACGGAGCTGGACTTTCAGGCGATCTGCGAAGAAGGCGAGGAGATCGTTCGGGATCTTCTGCGCATCTGCGGGCTTGACCGACAAACCGCCGAGCGCTGACGCAGCCACCTTCAGGAGCGACAGGCGAAGCGCGTTCTCGGCAATCAGCCGAATGACACCCAACGCCGCACGGCGCAGCGCATACGGATCCTTGCTTCCCGTTGGCTTTTCGTCGATCGCCCAGAAGCCGGCGAGCGTATCGAACTTATCCGCCAGCGCAACTGCGACGCTGACCGGATCGGTCGGCACGCGATCGGCCGGCCCTTGCGGCTTGTAATGCTCCTCGCATGCGGCGGCGACGGACGCGTCCTCGCCCTGGGCCAACGCGTAGTACTTGCCCATCAAGCCCTGCACTTCCGGAAATTCGCCGACGACCTCAGTCAGCAAATCCGCCTTCGCCAGACGCGCCGCGCGCGTTGCCTTGGCGACATCGGCGCCGACCAGCGGCGCGATCTCGGCCGCCAGGCGCTCGATGCGCTTGATGCGCTCGGCCTGTGTGCCCAGCTTCTCGTGGAACACGATCTGCTCGAACTTCGGCAGCCGGTCCTCGAGCTTCGCCTTCAGGTCGGTCTCGTAGAAGAACTTCGCATCGCTCAGCCGCGCGCGGATCACGCGCTCGTTGCCGGAGACGATCGCCTTGCCGCCGTCGGTCGCCTCGATATTCGCAATCAGGATGAACTTGTTGGCAAGCTTGCCCGTTTTGGGATCGCTCACCACGAAGCACTTCTGGTTGTTGCGGATGGTGGCGCGGATCACTTCAGCCGGGATCGACAAGAACTCCTGATCGAACGAGCCCATCAGCACGACCGGCCATTCAACGAGGCCCGCGACCTCGTCGAGCAGGTTCTGGTCCTCGACCAGCTCAAAGCCTTGCGCAAAGGCGAGCTGCTTGGCGTCGGTCAGGATCGCATCCTTGCGGCGCTCCGGATCGAGCACGACCTTGGCGTCGAGCAGTTTCGCCTCGTAGTCCTCGAAGCGGCGCACGTTGATCGCGGCTGGTGCCAGGAAACGATGGCCGTAGGTGGTCTGGCCGGTCTCGATGCCGTCGACGGAGAACTTCACCACGTCAGGCTCTTCGGTCTCGAGGCCGAAGGTCGCGGTGATCGCGTGCAGCGGACGCACCCAGTTGAGCGAGCCCGACTTGGCCGAGCGCGCGCCCCAGCGCATCGATTTCGGCCAGGGGAAGGTGCGGATGATCACGGGCAGGATCTCGGCGATCACGTCGATCGCCGCGCGGCCCGGTTTCTCGATCAGCGCGATGTAGAAGTCGCCTTTCTTGTCGCTCTGGATTTTTGCCTCGCTGAGCGACGACAGACCCGTGGCTTTCAAGAATCCCTGGATCGCGGGCTCAGGTCCGCCGACGCGCGGGCCACGGCGTTCTTCCTTGAGATCGGGCTGACGCACGGGGATACCGTGCACGGTGAGCGCAAGGCGGCGCGGCGTCGCAAACGCCTTCGCGCCTTCATAGACGAGGCCTTCGGCGACGAGCTTGTCGGTGACCATGCGCCGCAGATCGTCGGCCGCCTTGGCCTGCATGCGCGCGGGAATCTCTTCCGAGAACAATTCCAAGAGAAGATCGGGCATCAGGCCACTCCGCCCGCTTCGGTGTGCACCCAGGCCTCGCCGCAGGCCTTGGCAAGCTCGCGCACCCGGAAGATGTAGCTCTGCCGCTCGGTCACGGAGATGACGCCGCGCGCATCGAGCAGATTGAAGACGTGGCTCGCCTTGATGCACTGGTCATAGGCGGGCAGCGCCATCAGGTGCTCCCTGCGGTTGCTGGCTTCGCGCCAGCCGGCGGCGAGATATTTCTTGCAGGCTTCTTCCGCCATCTTGAACTGCTCGAACAGCATCGCGGTGTCGGCATATTCGAAATTGTGCCGCGAATATTCCTGCTCGGCCTGAAAGAAGACGTCCTTGTAGGTGACCTTCTGGTCGCCTTCGCGGCCGTTGAAGTTGAGGTCCATGATGC
The DNA here is from genome assembly GCF_055791185.1 of Bradyrhizobium ingae. Lineage (NCBI taxonomy): Bacteria > Pseudomonadati > Pseudomonadota > Alphaproteobacteria > Hyphomicrobiales > Nitrobacteraceae > Bradyrhizobium > Bradyrhizobium ingae. Next base: position 35,572 of record NZ_JBVUBB010000046.1, on the reverse strand, counting down.
GGTCGACGCCCTGCAAATAGCAGGCAAGCCGCTCGAGCCCGTAGGTGAGTTCGCCCGCGACCGGCGCGCATTCGACGCCGGCGACCTGCTGAAAGTAGGTGAACTGCGACACTTCCATGCCGTCGCACCAGCATTCCCACCCCAGGCCCCACGCGCCCAGCGTCGGGCTCTCCCAGTCGTCCTCGACGAAGCGGATGTCGTGCACGGCGGAGTCGATGCCGATCGCGGCGAGCGACTTCAGGTACAGCTCCTGAAGGTCCGGCGGCGACGGCTTGAGGATCACCTGGAACTGGTAATAGTGCTGGAGCCGGTTGGGGTTCTCGCCGTAGCGGCCGTCCTTGGGGCGGCGCGAGGGCTGCACATAGGCGGCATTCCACGGCTTCGGGCCGAGCGCGCGCAAGGTGGTCGCGGGGTGAAAGGTGCCGGCGCCGACCTCCATGTCGTAGGGCTGGAGGATCACGCAGCCGTAATCCGCCCAATAGCGTTGCAGCGCCAGGATCAGGCCCTGGAACGAGCGGTCCGGGCGCATATGGGCGGGCAATGAGGCGTCCATCGTCAGGTCAGGCTTTCGCGGGGGGTTTGAATCGCGCGGGACCGTATCGACGGAGGGGACGGGAATCAAGGCAGAGGGGGGCCTTCTTACCTCTCCCGCTTGCGGGAGAGGTCGGCGCGAAGCGCCGGGTGAGGGTTCTCTCCATACGGGGCTTTCCCAATGCGGAGACAACCCCCTCCCCGCCCTCCCCCGCAAGCGGGAGAGGGAGCGCACCTTCACGGCGGCTAGAGTGAACTTCCTATCGGCTAACCCGGCCGGTACGCCCCGGTGACGGGGTCGCGCTTCAGCGTCTGGATTTCTCCCGCGCGGGCGGTTTCGGCGACGCGCGACAGGCGCATCTCCTCCAGCTCCTGATTGATCCGGACAGCGGTCTTGTAGGCCCAGCGGACCACGGCAAGTCCGCCCAGGACGCCCGCGAATGCGACGAACGGCGGCATCGGTCGATCCTTGTTCAATGCTCAGCCCCCAAGCGCATTCTCGCGCAGACGGGCTCGCGCCGCAATTGGCTTGGTTCGGACCAAATGGCGCGGACAGGCGGCTGCTAGAACCCGAATTTCGCCCAAATCGCCCGTGTTTCCAGCGCCGAGATCAGCTCATCCGGCAGCCCGGCCATCCCGTCCAGGGCCGAAAGCTGGCCTGCGCCGGGTGATTTGCGGCCAAACAGGCCCGACAGCAGCCCGGTCGGCTGCGCGATCACGGGGGTGAGAACCTTCTCGCCAAAGCGGGCACGAAGAGTTGAGCGGAGATCGCCGATCCCGTCGGCAAGCCCCAGCGAGATCGCGGTATCGCCCGCCCAATATTCGCCGGTGAACAGCGTGTCCTCACCGCCCTTCAGGCGCGCGCCGCGGCTCTCCTTCACCAGCGCGATGAAGATTGCATGGATCTCGCGCTGAAGCTTCTTCAGCCGCGCCACGTCGTCCGGGTTTTCGGGCAGGAACGGATCGAGCATCGCCTTGTGCTCGCCGGCGGTATAGAGCCGCCGCTCGATGCCGAGCCGCTTGATCGCCTCCTGGAAGCCGAAGCTGCCGCCGACCACGCCGATCGAGCCGAGGATCGAGGAGGGATCGCAGAAGATCTCATCGCCCGCGCAGGCGATCATGTAGCCGCCGGAGGCGGCGACGTCCTCGACGAACACCAGGACCTTGAGCTTCTTCTCGGCCGCAAGCTGCTTGATGCGCAGGTAGATCTGGCGCGACTGCACCGGTGAGCCGCCGGGCGAGTTGATGACGAGCGCCACCGCCTTGGCATTCCGGAAGGAGAAGGCGCGCTCCAGCAGCCGCGCGATGCCCGCGAGCGTCATGCCCGGACGCAGCGGCGTCACCGCGCCGATCACGCCGGAGAGCCGCACCACCGGCACGACCGCAGCCCCGGGGCGAAAGCGCGCCGGAAGATATTCCATGCATTTGTCGATCAGGCCGGACGTGTTGGGATCATTCGAATGTTCGGCCATGCCGTTACCTCGTCTTAACCATTTCTTATCACGCGACTGTCATTGGAAGTACCTGGAACGTGTTTTGCAAAGTCTCCGTTGGGAGGCTGCAATGAGGCAGCGGAGAACACCATGAAGATTTATCTGCTGATGATGCTGATGGGTGCGCTTTTTGCGGCGATTCGCTTCACCACAGCGCAGGAACAGCAGTCGAATTCGCTTCCCCAATAGATCTTCAAGCTGTCGCCAGCGGCAGCACCGCCCTCCCCGAAAGCACGTCCTGTAACTCTTTTTTAGGCACGCCTGACTTTTCGTTGAGCATCAGGCTCGGCAGGATGCGCGTCGGCGCCCTGCCACCCTTGATCGCACGGACCAGCACGCGGATCGCAGGCTTTCCCGTATCGCCATGAACCGGCAATACCGAGAGGCTCCCGAAGCCGCGTGACAGCGCTGTCAGTACGTCTGCTATCCCATCTGCGCGCCAGATCAAGGTCAACACGCCACCGGATTTGAGAATACGCCGCGCTGCGTGCACCCAGGCATGCAGGGTCTTCTCCGTCGCGACATGCGCGACATGACGCGCTTGGTCCGGAGAGCCGCGATGGCGCACGGCATCGTTGAAAGGCGGATTCATCAGGACGACGTCGACACTGTCAGGCGAAAGCCCGCCTGCCGCAAACCTCTCCGCACCGGCGGTGACGTCGAGGACGACAACCTCGGCATCAATCGCATTTGCGGCCGCGTTGGCGCGCGCGAGGCCAGCGAGTTCCGGATCGATCTCGACCAGCATCAGGCTGATCCCGGGGATACGACGCGCCAGCGCCAGCCCCGCCGCGCCGACACCAGCGCCGAAATCGACGACGCGATCGCCTGCCTTGGCCGAAGTTGCCGCGGCCAGCAGGATCGCATCGTGACCGGCGCGGTGGCCGGTCCGCTTCTGCATCAGCCGCAATTGTCCGCCGAGGAACGCATCCTCCGTGAGGCCATCCTCGGTGACGCTTTGGGCAAGTTCAGTCATCGCCGCGCAATTCGTGGCTGAGGCCGGCCTCGGTCAGGAGCTGTCGCGCCTCGCTGGCATCGTCCTCATGGACCAGGATCCGCCGCGGCAGGATACCGAGCGAGCCCTCGATGATGCTCATGTTCTGGTCCAGCACCAGATGGTGGATATTGGCGCCGTCGAGCAGTGCGCCGATCGCCGACACCAGCACCATGTCGTTGGTCCGAACCAGTTCGCGCAAAACGGGCCTCCTGCCTGACGCGGGGTGGACGGAAATGTCAATGGTTCCGCGGCACTTGCCGCGTCCGCCCGCAGTTTCTATTGTCTTCTCATCAGAATAGCCCTTCCCGGGCAAATATTGGAGACCGGCGTGGCCGTAATCGTACCTTTCGAAACTCCCGGCGCGTCGATCGAAGAGCTGGTTGGCCTTGTCGCCCCCGACATGGAGCGGGTCAATGCGACCATCCTGTCGCGGACCGGCTCCGAGGTCACCATGATCCCGGAGGTCGCCAACCACCTGATTTCCTCCGGCGGCAAGCGTCTGCGGCCGATGCTCACCCTCGCCATGGCCAACCTCGCCGGCTACACCGGCGATGGCCATATCAAGCTGGCCGCTTCCGTCGAGTTCATGCATACCGCAACGCTGCTGCACGACGACGTCGTCGACGAGAGCGAGATGCGCCGTGGCAAGCTGTCGGCACGCATGCTCTGGGGTAACGAGGCCAGCGTGCTGGTCGGCGACTTCCTGCTCGGACAAGCCTTCCGGATGATGGTCGAGGTCGGCTCGTTGCGGGCGCTCGACATCCTCTCGGCAGCGGCTGCGACGATCGCCGAGGGCGAGGTGATGCAACTTGCGGCGGCCAAGAACACCGCGACTACCGAGGACGAATATCTCGCCGTGATCCGCGCCAAGACCGCAGAATTGTTCGCGGCCGCCTGCGAGGTCGGGCCCGTGCTCGCCAACCGGCCCAAGGCCGAGCAGACCGCCTGCCGCTCGGTCGGCATGAATCTCGGCATCGCCTTCCAGCTCGTCGATGACGTGCTCGACTATGGCGGCAAAAGCGCCAAGCTCGGCAAGAACACCGGCGACGACTTCCGCGAAGGCAAGATCACGCTGCCCGTCGTGCTCGCCTTCCGCCGCGGCAATGACAGTGAGCGCGCCTTCTGGGTGCGGGCACTGGAGCGCGGCGAGATTGGCGACACCGATCTCGATCACGCCATCGGGCTGATGAACAAGCATCGCGCGCTTGAGGACACGTTGAGCCGCGCCCAGCACTACGGCGCCATGGCCGTGGACGCGCTGGCGCTGTTCCCGTCCTCGCCGATGAAGAGCGCGCTGGAGCAGGTCGTGGCGTTCTGCCTGGCACGGTCGCATTGAATCCCCGCAACGGTGGACACCGCATGCCGAACATTCGGTGTCGTCCCGGCGAAAGCCGGGACCCGTTATCCCGGTCAGTGTTGTCCGGGCGCGCTTTGGCCGCCATCTCGCGCCGCAACTTCTCCCTGTGCTTATAGGTCCTGGCTTTCGCCAGGACGACTTTGGGATGAGGGTGCGCGCTGCTGATTCAACAGGGATCGCGCCACGATGCTCACTCCGAAAAGTTGCTACTACGAGTCTCACGGCCTCAAGCTGCAGTACGCAGATTGGGGCAATGAAGACGCCCCGGTCGTCATCCTGGTTCATGGCGGCCGCGATCATTGCCGGAGCTGGGACGTCATCGCCCGCGCGCTGCAGCCGCATTTTCACGTGCTCGCGCCCGATCTTCGCGGCCACGGCGATTCCGACTGGACCAAGGGCGGCAGCTACGCGCTGACCGAGTATGTGTACGATCTGGCCCAGCTCGTCCGCGCCATCGCCGCGCAACAGGTGATCCTCATCGGCCATTCGATGGGTGGCATGGTGAGCCTGATCTATGCCGGATCGTTTCCGGAGCAGGTATCCGCGCTGGTGGTTCTCGACGGCGTGACGGTCCTGCCGGATACACCGAAGCCGCCGACGCATGAGCGCATTACCAAATGGGTCGGCCAGCTCGACAAGCTGCACGACCGCGCACCGCGCTCCTACCGCACGATCGAGGATGCGGCGGCGCAGATGAGGACCTACAACAAACGGCTGTCACATGAGCTGGCGTTGCATCTTGCAACGCACGGCGTGCGGCAGAACGAGGACGGCACCTATCGCTGGAAGTTCGATCCCTACCAGCGCGTCAGCGCGCCGCAGCGGCTATGGCCGGATGATCACGTCGCGCTCTGGGCGCGCATCGCCTGCCCCACGCTGCTCCTGAATGCCGACGAAAGCTTTCTCGCCGGATCAAAGGCGACAGGCCTGGAGCGTTATTTCCGACACGCGCGCATCGAGACCATCAGCGGTGCCGGACACTGGCTGCATCACGACCGGCCGCAAGAGGCGCTCGGCGCGATCCGGCGGTTTCTCGGAGTTACCGATGGCGGCGGTTAACGGTCGGCCACCCAGCGAAGGCCGTGGGCGTGGCACGCATCTCCATCCACGTCATTGCGAGCGCAGCGAAGCAATCCGGACTGTCTCGACGGAGATTCTGGATTGCTTCGCTGCGCTCGCAATGACGGCGAATTCTAACTCAACGTCCCCGCATGCACCCACCATCCGGGGTGCTCGCTCCGGATCGCCTCGGCGGCGGCATGCGCTTCGGCCGTCGCGCCGAATATCGCAAAGCAGGTCGCGCCCGAACCCGACATGCGGGCGAGCTTGACGCCGGTACAGGCGCGCAAGGCGTCGAGCACGTCACCGATCACGGGCTCGATGCGCATTGCGGGGGCTTCGAGATCATTGGGAACTGTCGAGAGGATGTCGACCCAGTCTGCGGTCGAGGCGCCTTCCTCCGGCCAGTTCGGCGCTTCGAGAACGTCGGTGGCGCCGACCAGCAGTTCGCCGTTGCGCAGGCCGAGCGCCTGGAACACGTCCTTGGTCGCCACCGGCACGCGCGGGTTGACCATCACGGAAGGCATGTTCGGCAGCTTCAGCGGCAAGAGCTGCTCGCCAACGCCGGTCATGTCGCAGGCCTGGGAGAGCAGGCAAACCGGTACGTCGGCGCCGGTCGCAAGCGCGACCTCCTGCAAGCGGAGATCATCGAGCGACAGATTGTTGAGGCGGGCGAGCAGCCGCAAGGCTGCCGCAGCATCCGCCGAGCCGCCGCCGATACCGGCTGCAACGGGAAGCACCTTGTCGAGCGTGAAGGCGCCGAGCTTCAGGTTCGGCACGGCCTCAGCGAGAAGCCTCGCCGCCTTGAGCACCAGATTGTCTGATGTCTCGCCGCAGGCCGCGGCCAACGGGCCCGTGGTGATGAGCTTCAGCTCGCTGCCCGGCTCGAGCGTGAGACGATCGGCGCAATCGGCGAATGCAACCACGCTTTCGAGATCATGATAGCCGTCGGTGCGACGGCCGACGACGCGAAGGCTCAAATTGACCTTCGCCCGTCCTTCTTCAATCAAGGCCGACATCGGCGACCAACCCCCAACTCTGTTCTTGCGCATGATCTCCGCGCCAACGCTACGCGTTTGTCGCGAGGGAAACCGCTACATACTTTTCCGGATCATGCGCGCCCCGATCAGCCGCCCTTGCCGTCGTCCTTCTTCTTCTCGGCCTGCGCGGCCGAAGAATTCGAATTATCGTCGGTCAGACCGTTGGCGATCTTGGCCTCGATCTTCGGCAGATCGTCCGGCTCGGGCTTCAGATCGCGCGCATGCGACCACTGGAATTTGGCCTCCAGCGTGCGACCGATGCGCCAATAGGCGTCGCCGAGATGGTCGTTGATGGTCGGATCCTCGGGCTTCAGGTCGATCGCACGCTCGAGGTTCTTCACCGCCTCCTCGTAATTGCCGATGCGGTAATAGGCCCAGCCGAGCGAGTCGACGATATATCCGTCGTCGGGCCGCTGCTCGACGGCGCGCTTGATCATCTTCATGCCGTCGTCGAGATTGACGCCCTGGTCGATCCAGGAATAGCCGAGATAGTTGAGGACATGCGGCTGGTCGGGCTGGAGCTCGAGCGCCTTCTTCATGTCGGCTTCCGCCTTGCCCCACTGCTTGGAGCGCTCCTCGCAGATGCCGCGGTAGTAGTACCAGACGCTGTTGGTCTTGTCGGCGCCGGCCGGCAGGACGTCGATGCCCTGCGAATAGGTCCCACCGCAATCGCCGAACTTCTTGCGGCCGCGCTCGATATTGCCGAGCGCCATGATGGCTTCGAGATCCTTCGGATCTTCCAGGACAACGGATTTGAGAATCTTGATCGCCTCGTCGGTCTTGTCGGCGGAGTCGAGATCGACCGCGAGCTGGATCTGCGCATTGCGCTTCAACGGCGAGTTCGCCGGCACCCGCTCATAGATCTTGATCGCCATCTGCGGCCGCTTCACCGATTCATAGAGATCGGCGAGCGAAAGCAGCGCGAGCGGATGGCTCGGCTGGAGATAGAGCGCGAGTTGGAGATAGACCAACGCGAGGTCCTCGCCGCCGCGACGGGTCAGCGTGGCGCCGATGCCGTAGAGCGCCTCGGCGGCGCCTGCTTGCGCGGAATCGATCAGCGGCGGCAGCTTCTTGCCGGCGCGGGTCTCGCGCAGGCCTTCCTGGATCAGCGGATGACGGGCGAGCTTCTTGTCGAAGGCCTCGTAGACCGTGGTCGCGGCGGCCGCATCCTTGTTGCGCGACAGCCAGCGCGCATAGGCTTCGGTGATGCGCAGCATGGAATCGTCGAGCTTGTAGGCGCGCTCGAAGCGGGTTCCGGCGTCCTTCTCCTTGCCGGCGAGCTCGAGGATCATGCCAGCATGGAGATCCTTGAACAGCGGATACCATTCCGGGCCGGTCAGCTTGTCGATGCTGGCGACGGCGGCCTTCGAGTCGCCCGCACCATAGGCGGCCCAGCCGGACAACAGCGTCGCGACCAGATCGGTGATCGGTCCGCGGATCGACTGGTTGATGTTGCTCTGGGCGGTCGCATATTTCTTCATCTTCAAATCGTGCACGCCGACGACGAGGCGCGCGACACGGTTCGACTTGTCGATGGTCAGGATGCGCTCGGCAAGCTTGACGGCTTCGTCGATGTCACCATCCGCGACGGAGGAGATGAAGGCGCGATCGAGCAGCTCGTTGTTCTTGGGATCGGTGCGCAGCGCCGAGCGGTAGAAGGCAGCCGCGGACGAGGCGTCGCGTTCGACGCTGGCGTGGCGCGCGGCGAGATAGCTGCCGGCGCCGGTGAGCGACTTCAAATCATTCCGGGTCGGAAACTGCACCGCTGTGTCGGCCGGATGATCCGGCGTCTGCGCGAGGACCGCGCCGGGGACCGCCACGATCGCAGAACCGGCAAGGGCAATGGCAGCAGCAGTCCAGCGGTTGAAACGATTTGAAAACATCAGGGCTCGCCTTAAGTTTGGAAAGTCGGGGTCGTCTCGCTTGCAAACGCGACCGGTGGCATCGGGACCCGGAACCGTCATGGCCGGGAACAATGCCGCTTTTGGGGCCCAATCGCAAGGATTCGGCGGGGTTTTCGGAAGCCGATTCGGCACTCGACCCTTACCGGCCCTATCCGCCCCAAGATCCTGCCCAAGACGCTTTTACTATGGCCTTATCGTGGCCGCGGACGGTGATCCGCGGTTACTGCGCCTCACGCAATCGTGCGGCAGTTTGCCCGAATCCTACATGGCCTCGTAGTTCGGACCGCCGCCACCCTCCGGCGGAACCCAGGTGATGTTGCCATTCGGATCCTTCACGTCGCAGGTTTTGCAGTGGACGCAGTTCTGGGCGTTGATCTGGAAGCGCGGAGCCGCGCCCTCCTCCACCCATTCATAGACACCGGCCGGGCAGTAACGGTTCGAGGGACCGGCGAAGACGTCGTGCTCCGAAGTCTTCTGAAGGTTCATATCCGCAACCCTGAGATGAACCGGCTGGTCCTCTTCATGGTTGGTGTTGGACAGGAACACCGACGACAGCTTGTCGAAGGAGATCTTGCCGTCCGGCTTCGGATAGTTTTTCGGTGCGTGGCGCTTTGCCGGATCGAGCGTGGCGCGGTCGGGCTTGGCGTGCGACTGCGTGCCGAACAGCGAGACACCGAACAACGTGTTGCACCACATGTCGAAGCCGCCGAGCGCGACACCGAGCACCGTGCCGAACTTCGACCATAGCGGCTTGACGTTGCGCACCAGGAACAGGTCCTTGCCGACCGAGGACGAGCGCCAGGCGTTCTCATATTCGGCGAGTTCGTCATTGGCGCGGCCCGCGGCGAGCGCGGCTGCGACATGCTCGGCGGCGAGCATGCCCGAGCCCATCGCGTTGTGCACGCCCTTGATGCGCGGCACGTTGACGAAGCCGGCCGCGCAGCCGATCAGGGCGCCGCCGGGGAAGCTGAGCTTCGGCACCGATTGATAACCGCCCTCGGTGATGGCGCGCGCGCCATAGGCGAGCCGCTTGCCGCCTTCGAAGGTGCCGCGGATCGACGGATGGGTCTTGAAGCGCTGGAATTCGTCGAACGGCGACAGATAGGGATCGTCGTAGTTGAGATGCACGACGAAGCCGACGGCGACGAGATTGTCGTCGTAATGATAGAGGAACGAGCCGCCGCCGGTCTTCATGTCGAGCGGCCAGCCGAAGGAATGCTGGATCATTCCCTTCTGATGTTTCGCGGGATCGATCTGCCAGACTTCCTTCAGGCCGATACCGAATTTCGCCGGCTCGCTCTTCGCGTCCAGCGCGAACTTGGCGATAAGCTGCTTGGTGAGGCTGCCGCGCGCGCCTTCGGCGAACAACGTGTATTTGCCGAGCAATTCCATGCCGCGGGTAAAGGAGTCCTTCGGCTTGCCGTCCCGGCCGATGCCCATGTCTCCGGTAGCGATGCCCTTCACCGTACCGTTCTCGTCGTAGAGCACTTCGGCAGCTGCAAAGCCCGGATAGATTTCGACGCCGAGCGCTTCGGCTTTCCGCGCCAGCCAACGACAGACATTGCCGAGCGAGCCGATATAGCAATGATGATTGTCCATCAGCGGCGGCATCATGAAGTTCGGCAGCTTGATCGCGCCGCCCGCCGTCATCCAGTAGAAGCGGTCGTCCTTGACCTCTGTCTTCAGGGAGCAGTCGGGATCATTCCGCCAGTCGGGAATCAGCTTGTCCAGCCCCGCAGGATCGATAACCGCACCCGAGAGAATATGCGCGCCGACTTCCGACCCCTTCTCCACGACGACGATGTTGAGATCGGCGTTGAGCTGCTTCAGCCGGATCGCGGCCGACAGGCCCGAGGGCCCGGCGCCGACGATAACGACGTCGAATTCCATGGATTCGCGCGGGGGAAGTTCTTCGGTGCTCATCTGATCTCAGCCCTTGAGACGGTCCTTGGTCGTTTGCGCCCTCTTGTTTCCGATTTTTCCGGGCAGGACAACCTCGGAAATGCGTTTCGCTGGGATGCAAGGCCCCCTAAACTGACCTAAATGTCATAAGTTGCCATGATCAGCGAACCCGCCCCCACCGTCCGCGAGCTGCTCGCCTTCTATCTGGAGGCCGGTGTCGATTGCGCGCTTGCCGAGGAACCGATCGATCGCCTCGCCGAGCCGGAGGCACCGCCTCCGGTCGCACGCGTGGCGCCGCCGGCCGAGGCGCCGCGGCCCGTTGCAGCGCCGGCGGTGATGCGCGGCGAGGCTGCGCCCGCGCCTGACGTTGCGATTGCGTCGGCGCGCGAGTCGGCGCGGACCGCACCGACGCTGGAGGCGCTGCGCGAGCTGATGCAGAATTTCGACGGCTGCGCGCTGAAGAACACCGCGACGCGACTGGTGTTCGCCGATGGCAACCCGGAGGCGCGCATCATGTTCGTCGGCGAGGCGCCGGGCCGCGACGAGGACATCGAAGGGCTGCCCTTCGTCGGGCGCTCGGGAAAGCTGCTCGACCGCATGATCGGCGCGATCGGGCTCGACCGCAGCAAGGCGTATATCGCCAACGTCATCCCGTGGCGGCCGCCGGGCAACCGCACGCCGACGCCGCAGGAGACGCAAACCTGCCTGCCCTTCATCCAGCGCCAGATCGAGCTCGTGAATCCCGACGTGCTGGTGACGCTCGGCAATCCCTCGACGCAGACGCTGCTCTCAACACGCGAAGGCATCATGCGCACGCGCGGTCGCTGGTTCGAGTACGACACGGGCGCGCGCGTCATCCGCGCGCTGCCGACATTCCACCCGGCCTATCTGCTGCGCTCGCCGTCCTACAAGCGCCTGGCCTGGCAGGATCTGCGCGCCATCGCGAAGGTGATGGCGACGTCGTGAGGGTCGGCATGTCCCTCCCCCGTCATTGCCAGCCACCGGGTCCGCGCAAAGCGCGACCCGATGACAGGCTCCGCGAAGCAATCCAGACTGTGACCGCGGTGGGATTCTGGATTGCTTCGTCGCGGAGCCTGTCATCGGGCCGGCCGAAGGCCGGACCCGGTGGCTCCCCGCAATGACGACGGAGAGACGAGAGCATCTCACGTCCCCTTCGGGCGCACGATGGCCCAGCCGATGCGCAGGAGCGGCTGACGGCCGTTCACGAGCCATTCGAACGCACGCGGGACTTCGGGCACGATGCCGGGGAAGCGCTTTGCGATCTCCGGCGGCGGGGTACCGGCGGTGTCGGAGGCGCGCCAGACCACGACGCCGCCGGTCTCGCTGAACCTGGCCGGCGTGAACCAGGGCGTGCGCTCCGGCTCGGCGTCGATGAGCAGATGCGGCCGGCCGGAATGCAGCGCGATCAGGCTCGCAAGCTGCGTCTCACCGGCGACCGCACGCAGACGCTGGTTGGTGCGGCGGGCAAAGCTGTCGTCGAAAAAGTCCGAGATCGCACGCGCCGGCATCGAGGTCGCGATCTCGCCGGTCCCGGTCCATGGCATCAGGAGAACCGCAAGCACGATGCCCAAGGCAGGCGCGGCGACGGCGGCCGCCCACACCGTGCGCAGCACGCGGGCGCGACGCATCGCGATGAGGTCGCCGGCGGCGACGATCACGGCAAGGCCCGACATCAGCAGCACGATGCCCGCCCCGCCCGCGACGCTGTCGAACCCGAACAGGCCGGAGATCAGGACGGCACCGAGCCCGGGCGCGAGCGCGAAGAAATAGACGAAGTTGCGCCCCAGCGGCTCGACCGGCGGCCGGTAGATGATCGGCGCATCCTCACTTTTGCCGGCGAACCAGCTGGTGTTGAGGAAGGTCAGCACCGGGATCGCGACCGCACCGAGCACGAGGCCGCCGAACAGCCAGGCCGTGTTGATCACGCGTGCTTTGAGATCCTCGACCTGTGGCAAGGCCGGCATGGTCAGCGTCTCGGCACGCATCAGCCAGATCGCATAAGGCAGCGCCAGCACGGCAACGACGACGAGCGCATAGATCGGATCGAGCGCCCTCAGTGTCCTGCGGCCGCCTTCGGTCGCGACCGCGAAGATGACGAGCAGCAGCAGCAGGCCGATGGCGGCCGGCGTCGTCAGCAGCAACAGCCCGGCAGCGATCGACCAGGCGAACCAGGCGTTGCCGCGGCGTTGGCCGATGAGCTGCCAGGAGTGCAGCAGGAGCAGCGCCCAGAGCGGTCGCGCCAGCACCATCGGACCGAAGTCGAGCGCGGACGAGGAGAACGCCAGCACGGTCATGGTCAAGAGCACGGCGAGCACCGCCTGCTGGGTGCCGACCACGGCGCGCGCCAGATGATAGAGAGCGATGAAGGTCGCGATCTCGCACAGCTCGGCCAGCACATAGACGCCGATCATATGGCTGCCGGCGGCGCGGTAGGCGATGTCGGCGAGCCAGAAGGCGAGTGGCGGCCCGAGCCCGGTGCCGACCTGATATTCGCGGCCGAAGGCGAGGAGCGTTGCGAGATTGCCAGGCGGGCCACGGTAGAAGGCCAGCGCCACGAACAGCCACATCACGGCCTGGAGCAACACCACGATCCACACCACCAGCCGCGGCCGGGCTCGGATCAGCTCGATGACGAGGGAGGTAAACCGCATGCAACGTCCGAAATGATGCAGCCAACCCGTCCAAGCCGGCGCGTCCATGTTTGATAAGGCCCGCTGCACGCCGTGGCAACTGAACTTGCGTGCAAGCTAGGGCGCGGCAGAGATGTCGATCTCCACGTTGAGCTCCGAGTGAACCTCCACCTCATCCGCTGCCGTGAACAGATCGCGCTTGGGTTCGACCGTCCACGGCATATGCTTCTCGCGCGCGGCGACGACGGGCGCGAAGAAGCTGCGGTGGTGGATGGAGGGACCGAGGCGGTCCAGAGCCTCGAGATGCTCCGGCACGGCGTAGCCCTTGTGCTGCTCGAAACCATAGCCCGGACAATCCGCCGCCAGCGCGCACATCAGCCTGTCGCGCGTCACCTTGGCGACGATCGAGGCCGCCGCGACCGAGAGCACCAGGCCATCGCCGCCGATCACGGCCTCGCAGTCGCAAGGCGTATCGAGCTTGTCGCGGCCATCGACGAAGACGTGGCGGGGCGCCTCGGGCAGCGCCACCACCGCGCGCTTCAGCGCCCAGAGCGAGGCCCGCAGGATGTTGTCGCGGTCGATGCGGCCAGGCGAGGCAACGCAAACCGAGACCTGCGCGGTGGCGCAGATCTTGTCGAACAGCTTTTCGCGCTCCTCGGCCGTCAGCCGCTTGGAATCGTCGATACCGCGCGGGATCCGGTTCGGATCGAGGATCACGGCAGCCGCGACCACGGGCCCGGCCAGCGGCCCCCGCCCCGCCTCGTCGCAGCCCGCGACGGGCCAGATGCCGCGCTTGATCAGCGCGCGCTCGCGGCGAAAACTCGGCGGCGCGATCGCGATGACGCCCTTCGCGGTACCCTTGGCTGCCTTGCCGGTGCCCTTGGGTTCCTTCGCGGCCGTTTTGGGCTCTTTCTTCGCGGCGTTCTCGGCCGGTCTATTGGCCGGCTTGCTGGCGGACTTGTCCCGAATCATGGCCGGGATCGTGCGCACGCGGCTCAGGCCGGCGCAACCGGGAACCTCCGATATTCCCGCTATTCAGCCTCCGACCTTGTTCTGGACAAGCGAGCAGAGCGAGCGCCGATCCAGGATCCATTACCCCAGGGAGCACTTGCTCAGGCCAGTGGTCGCCACCTTCTGCCCACAACATCTCCCTGGGGTAACGGGTGCTGGCTTTCGCCAAGACGACATCGTGTTTGTGGCCGCATCTTCCTCAGAACAAGCTCAACTGCTCGCCGCCGCGCTTCGGCTTGGCGAAATGGTCCGTGGTCAGCTTGGAGCGGCGCTTGTTCAGGCCGAGTCGCTCGCAGGCGATCTCGAAGCGGCGGCCGATGGTCCAGGCCATGGGACCCGTACCTTTCATCCGCTCGCCCCATTGCGAGTCGTAGTCGCGACCGCCGCGCATGTCGCGGATCAGAGTGAAGACGTGGCGATAGCGATCCGGATAGTTCGCCATCAGCCATTCGCGGAAGAGATCGCGCACCTCCAGCGGCAACCGCAGCAGCACGTAGGACGCTTCCTTGACGCCGGCATGCGCGGCCGCGTCCAAAATGCGCTCGATCTCGGAATCGTTCAGCGCAGGGATCACCGGAGCGACCATCACGGTGGTCGGGATACCGGCCTCGCCAAGCTGCTTCAGCGCCTCCAGGCGCTTGGGCGGTGTCGAGGCACGCGGCTCCATGGTGCGCGCCAGCTTCGGATCGAGCGTCGTGACCGAAATCGCGACCTTGGCAAGATTGCGCTTGGCCATGCGTGACAGGATATCGATGTCGCGTGTCACCAGCGCCGATTTCGTCACGATGCCGACGGGATGGCCGGTGCGCTCAAGCACCTCGAGAATGCCGCGCATGATCTTCCGCTCGCGCTCAATCGGCTGATAGGGATCGGTGTTGGTGCCGATCGCAATCATTCGCGGCTCGTAGCCGGTCGCGGCGAGTTCCTTCTCCAGGAGCGCCGGCGCCTCGGGCTTGGCAAACAGCTTCGACTCGAAGTCGAGCCCGGGCGAGAGGCCGAGATAGGCATGGGTCGGCCGCGCGAAGCAATAGACACAACCGTGCTCGCAGCCGCGATAGGGATTGATGGAACGGTCAAATCCGATGTCGGGGGAGTCGTTGCGGGTGATCACCTTGCGCGAGGTGTCGGTCGCCACCGTGGTCTTGAATGGCGGCAGCTCTTCCAGGCTCTGCCAGCCGTCGTCAAAAGCGACACGGGCCTCGGCCTCATAGCGGCCGCTGGCGTTGGACTGGGCGCCCCTCCCGCGCCTGCGCTCGCGGTCGATCGCGACCGCAAGCTCAGGAAACGCAGAAGGCGCACCCGCCGGCTCGGAGGGCGCCGTGACCGGCGGGTGCCTGAGGGCATGAGAGGATGCTCGACTCATGAAGCGAAGATAGCACGCAAAAGGAACAAATCAAGAACGCGAACACAAAATCCGCAAAACAACCCCATGCAAAGCAGCCGACCTAAGCTTCGCGCGCGGAATTTTGACCTCCCGCAAAGGTTGCCGGTCGCAATGCCGTTTGATGCCGCCGCTAGAAACGGATCGATCACCCTGGAACCGGGTTGATGACGGTCGCCGCAACAAGGGCAGCCCATCATGACGAGCCAACAACAAGCGCGCGCCAGCGCAGGCGACCTCGATCTGCTCGATCGCTACTGGCGCGCCGCCAACTACCTATCCGTCGGCCAGATCTACCTGCTCGACAATCCGCTGCTGCGCGAGCCGCTGCAGCCCGAGCACATCAAGCCGCGCCTGCTCGGCCATTGGGGCACGACGCCCGGACTGAATTTCATCTACGCCCATCTCAACCGCGCGATCTGCACGCTCGATCTCAGCGTCCTCTATGTCTGCGGGCCCGGCCATGGCGGCCCCGGCATGGTCGCCAATACCTATCTCGAAGGCAGCTACAGCGAGATCTATCCAGACATCGGGCGCGATACAGACGGATTGCGCAAGCTGTTCAGGCAGTTCTCCTTCCCCGGCGGCATACCGAGCCACGCGGCGCCGGAGACGCCGGGCTCGATCCATGAGGGTGGCGAGCTTGGCTACGCGTTGGTGCATGCCTATGGCGCCGCGCTCGACAATCCCGATCTGATCGTCGCCTGCGTCGTCGGCGACGGCGAGGCTGAGACCGGGCCGCTCGCGGCGTCCTGGCATTCGAACAAATTCTTGAATCCTGCGCATGACGGCGCGGTGCTGCCGATCCTGCATCTCAACGGCTACAAGATCGCCAATCCCACCGTGCTCGGACGGATGCGCGATAACGAGCTCCGCGATCTCTTCCGTGGGCTGGGCCACGAGCCGCTGTTCGTCGAGGGCCATGATCCCAAGACGATGCACCGGATCATGGCCGATGCGCTCGACGTGGCGCTGGCGAGCATCCGCTCGATCCAGCAACATGCACGCGAAGCAACGACCGCGATCGAGCGGCCGCGCTGGCCGATGATCGTGCTGCGCTCACCGAAGGGGTGGACGGGTCCCAAGGAGGTCGACGGACTGAAGGTCGAAGGTTTCTGGCGCGCCCATCAGGTGCCGGTCGCCAATTGCAGGGAAAATCCCGCGCATCTCAAAGTGCTCGAAGATTGGATGAAGAGCTACGCGCCCGAGGAGCTGTTCGATAGCAACGGCACGCTCGTTCCCGAGCTAAGGGCGATCGCCCCGACCGGCGACCGCCGCATGGGCGCCAATCCGCATGGCAATGGCGGGCTGTTGAAGCGCGAGTTGAAGCTGCCTGATTTCCGCAGCTTTGCCGTCGAGGTGAAAGAGCCGGGCCAGACGGTCGCGGAAGCCACGCGCGAGCTCGGCAAATTCCTGCGCGACGTTGTCAGGCTGAATGCGGATGCGCGCAACTTCCGTATCATGGGCCCGGACGAGACCGCGTCAAACCGGCTCGACGCCGTGTTCGAGGCGACCGAGCGGGTCTGGATGGAGCCGACCGAACCCTATGACGTTCACCTCGCCCAGGATGGCCGTGTCATGGAAGTCTTGAGCGAGCATCTCTGCCAGGGCTGGTTGGAGGGCTATCTGCTCACAGGACGGCACGGCTTCTTTTCCTGCTATGAGGCCTTCATCCATATCGTCGACTCCATGTTCAACCAGCACGCCAAATGGCTGAAGGTCTCGCGCGAGCTGACGTGGCGGCGGCCGATCGCCTCGCTGAATTATCTGCTGACCTCGCATGTCTGGCGCCAGGACCATAACGGCTTCAGCCATCAGGACCCCGGCTTCGTCGACCTCGTCAGCAACAAGAAGGCGGACATCGTCCGCGTCTATTTTCCGCCCGACGCCAACACGCTGCTGTGGGTCGCCGATCACTGCCTGCGAACCTATGACCGCATCAACGTCATCGTTGCCGGCAAGCAGCCGGCGCCGCAATGGCTCGCCATGCAGGATGCGGCAACCCATTGCGATGCCGGCATCGGCATCTGGACCTGGGCCGGCACGGAAACTGCCGACGGCGAGCCCGACGTCGTGATGGCCTGCGCCGGCGACGTGCCGACGGTGGAGACACTCGCCGCCGTCGATCTCCTGCGCAAGGCCCTGCCCGATCTGAAGATCCGGGTCGTCAATGTCGTCGACCTCATGACGCTGCAACCGAAGGCGCAGCATCCGCACGGCCTTTCCGACCGCGATTTCGACTCGCTGTTCACGCGCGACAAGCCCGTGATCTTCGCCTATCACGGCTACCCCTATCTCATTCATCGCCTCACCTACAGCCGCGCCAACCACAGCGGCATGCACGTGCGCGGCTTTGCCGAGGAAGGCACGACGACGACGCCGTTCGACATGGTCGTGCTCAACGAGCTCGACCGCTATCATCTTGCTATCGAGGCGATCGAGCGCGTACCGGGGCTCGCAACGAAAGCGGCGCACGTGAAGCAGCAATTCCGCGATTCCCTGCTCAAGCATTCGGCTTACGTGCGCGAGCACGGCGAGGACATGCCGGAGATCCGCAACTGGGTGTGGCCGAACGGCGCCGGTGGAACGACGCGGGCCTGAAGCGATGAAGCATCGCAACGGCCGAGGCGCTCAGTCCCGATTCCTTCGGCGCCCTTCATTTCTGTCCGACGCGGGTCCCTGCCGGAGCGCTCGCATGGCTCCAATGAAGAGCAGTGCTGCGACTGGCCAATGAAACCAGATTCTGTGCAGACCGGTGAAAACATTGATCAGAATCAGAAAGCCCGAAATTGTGAGAACTGCTGCAATGGGGCGAGGCAGGATCGCCCATCGATCCGAGATGGAGCCCATCCAGTTGGACGGCTCGTATCGGCCGCGAACCGTTTGAGCGCCAGCTTCCAGGCCTGCAGCTGCTGCAACCTGTGGAGCAGGGCTTCCACTACCTCGCCCAGCGGCTCCGCCGCCCACGGTCACCCGATAGGTGGTTACGGGAGCCACGTTCTTCATCTGTTGCTGGCCGAGACAGTCAAAGCCAAGAGATAGTTTGTTGTGCACCTGATCGTAGACAGAGGCCGAGACCATGACGCCACCGGGCTCGGCGAGTTCTTGCAGCCGCGCCGCGATGTTGACCCCGTCGCCAAAGATGTCGGAACCATCCACCATCACATCACCTAGATTGACGCCGATGCGAAACCGCATCTGGGGCGCGTGAGGTGGTGGGGCCGAATTCCGACTGGAAACTTCCTGCTGAATCTCGACCGCGCATTGCACGGCCTCGACAACGCTGGCGAATTCGGCGATCACGGCGTCGCCCCAAGTATTCACGATCCGCCCGTCGTGGCGCTCCACCAATCCTGCAATGGCAGCGCGGCAGCGGCGCAGCATCTCCAGCGTTCCCGCTTCGTCTGCTCCCATCAAGCGAGAATACCCGTGCACATCCGCGCACAGGACAGTGGTCAGCCGCCGTTTCACCTTGTCGTCAGTCATCGACCATATCGTATCTCACTGACCGCCAAATGCACCAGAGATCGTCTGGCGCCACAGCGGTCAAATGGCCGTTCATGGCCATCGCGTCATTTGCTGCGTCTGCACAAAAATCATTGCTGTGGGGCCAAGCAGACACGACCGAAATATGAGTATGTGCCGTGGTCTAGTGGGTCCCCGACAGGATCTGGATGCAGCCGATCACGACCTCGATCACGATCAGCACGACCACGGCCACCTCGAGCCGCAGCGACCGCTGCGTGTCTATGATGTCGGTCAGCGCATTGGCGGTCTCCGACACCGCGGTGAGCTTGCGCTCGAGCGTATCGAGGCGCTCCTTCAATTCGTATTCGTCCTCGAGCCGCGAATAGAGGCGGTCGAGCCCGGGCTTCTCCCAGAGCACGTCGGGCTTTTCGGCAACCGCAACACGGCCCGCGACGCGCTGCTGAACCAGCAGCGCATTGCCGATCAATTGCAGGATTCCCTTGCGGCGGCGCGGCGTGCGGCCACGCTGGGCAAGCTCGCGCGCAAAGGGCTCGATGACATCGAAGACGGCGGCGACGCGGCGCTCGTCGCGGGCGAGCGCCGTGCTCTTGGCAAGCGCATCTGCGATCAGGAGCAGGCGATCGTCGGAGAATTTGCTGAGGCAGATCGGTCCGCCCGGCTGGATCACCTCGGCGTTCTCGTCGTTGCAGAGCTGCGCCTGCGCGGTCTCTTCCTCGTAGGGACTGAACTCACCGATCACGCGCGGCTTCAACGCGTCGATCAGGACCTTCTCCTCCGACGGCAACAGGCCGATCAGCACCACTACGCCGTAACGGAAGATCACAGCGAGGCCAGCGTGGACGCGGAATGCGGCCGGCGTCGAGGAGACCAGCGTCCCGATCTCCAGCCCTGACGCATTGATGCGGTCGCCCAGCATCACGGCGCGGATCCGCAAACCAGGTGCGGCATCCGCCTTGGGCGATATTGCAGTTGTGCCGACGGTCAGTTGATCGGTGTTCACACGAATATCCTGCCTGGCGTCACGGTGAAGCGATAGACGGCCGTGCTGGGGCCAACGAAGAGCTCCAAATCGCGATGGTAGATCGCACAGCGAGGTTCACTGCGCTCACGTCTACGCGATGATAGCGTGATCCGACATAATCCGGCGCCGCATTTCGCACCGAACGAGGCGCGAGTCTTCCGCAATACTACGGCCTTTGCGCGACATGCTTGGCTGCGGCGGGCTGCACGGTTTACCATCCCACGACACCGCGGCCCCGACGCGCCGGCAAATCGTTGCATCCGGCATCACGGCACGGTTATACGCTATAACAATTACGCTTTTCCCACAGCTTGAGACATCTGAAGCCTCAATCATGCTGAGCGTCATCATACCGACCGAAGGCGTCGAGCAGCCGGCGGTCGCCACCCTCGCCGCGCTGGTCCCCGGCGCCGCCGCAGGCCTGATCAAGGAGGTTCTCCTGGTCGATGGCACGCGCAACGGCGTGATCGAGCGCGTCGCCGACGTCGCGGGTTGCCACTTCATCGGCTACGAAGGCTCGTCACAGGGCGCAGCGCTTGCCGCCGGCGCGCTACAGGCGCGTTCGCCCTGGCTGATGTTCCTGCACGCCGGCGCCGTGCTCGAGACCGGCTGGATCGAGGAAACCACGCAGTTCATCCAGACCGTTTCCGCCAGCGGACGCGACCGCGCAGCCGTGTTTCGCTATGCGCGCTCGCCCTACTCTGATACCGGCTTGCGCGACATCATCCGCTTCGTGGCGCGGAAGCTCATGGGGCCCTTCGGCGATCAGGGGCTCCTGATCGCCCGCGACCATTACGACCGGATCGGCGGCTACCCGCCGCAGGCCCGTCGCTCCGAAGCGCGGCTGCTGCGGCGGCTCGGCCGCTCGTCAAGGACACTCCTGCGCAGCAAGATCGTCAGCATGGCGTGACCCGGAAGATACTTGCCAAAGTCAAATAATTAATTGACAATGGCAAGTATTGGAGGTTCCCCATGTCATCCAACATGTCGCCCAATACGTCGTCCCGCTTGTCGTCAAGCGCGCCTGCGAGCGCTTCGTGGCCTCGTGTCCGACGATCAGGTGGAGGCGGTTCGTGCCTTCAACCGGTTCTATACCCGCAAGCTCGGCGTGCTTGATCAGCAATTGCTGAAGACGCCGTTCTCCCTCAGCGAAGCGCGCGTGCTTTACGAGCTCGCCCATCGCGACGCGCTTTCGGCCAAGGAGATCGGCATCGAGCTCGGGCTCGATCCCGGCTATCTCAGCCGCATTGTTCAGAACTTCGACGAGGCCGGCCTGATCGCGCGCAAGCCGCTTCCAACCGACCGGCGGCAATATCAGTTGAGCCTGACGGCGAAGGGCCGGCAGGCCTTTGCCAGACTCGAACGTTCCTCACAGGATGACGTCGCCGCGATGCTGCGACCGCTGGCGGAGGCGGACCGTACGCGGCTGACGGGCGCGATGGAGACTGTCGAGCGGTTGCTCGACATGCCGCGCGCCGAGCCCGCCCACGCGATCCTGCGCGATCCACGGCCTGGCGACATGGGCTGGGTCGTGCAAAGCCACGGCGCGCTCTATGCGAGCGAATATGGATTCGACTCGGGCTTCGAGGCGCTGGTCGCCGAGATCGTCGCGAAATACATGACTTCCTACGACGCTTCGCGCGAGCGCTGCTGGATCGCGGACATCGAGGGTCGCCCGGTCGGCTCGGTGTTTCTCGTGAAGGCCAGCGACGACGTCGCCAAGCTGCGCCTTCTGCTGCTCGACCCCGCCGCGCGCGGCCGCGGCCTCGGCCAGCGGCTGGTCGCCGAATGTGTCTCCTTTGCGCGCGCCTGCGGCTATCGGCGGATGACGCTGTGGACGCAAAGCATTCTGGTCGGTGCGCGCAATATCTATCAGGATGCCGGTTTCAAGCTGGTGGCGAGCGAGCCGCATCGCAGCTTCGGCCAGAATTTGATCGGCGAGACATGGGAGCGTGACCTCTGATGCGCACGCGGCACGAAGCTGCGCACCGCGTCACGGCAGAGCTCGTCGACCTCTACAAACGCCGCGCGCGACGCTTGCGGCGCGATGCATGCCGCGAGCTGTGGCGCGCTGTGTGGCTATCGATGAAGCGGAAGATCTAACAACAACATTGCCTCAGCAAAGCGCGGTACGCGTTGATGTGCCCTCGCCCCCTTGCGGGAGAGGGCAGCTCAGTCAAAGACGCAGGCTCATTTGGGTGAGGGGTTCGTCTCCACGCGTGAGCCTCTGCACTGACTCGCGGACAGAGACCCCTCATCCGGCGCTTCGCGCCACCTTCTCCCAAGGGGACAAGGGAAACGTGCCCGCTATCACACCGTCGCGCCTTGCGCCTTGGGCCGTCGCAAATGCTCGTCGAGCCGCGGCATGATCTCGACGAAGTTGCAGGGGCGCGTGCGATAGTCGAGTTGGGCGGCGAGGATGCCGTCCCAGCCGTCGCGGCAGGCGCCGGGCGAACCGGGAAGGCAGAAGATGTAGGTCGCGCCCGCAACACCGGCGGTAGCGCGGCTCTGGATCGTCGACGTGCCGATCTTGGCGTGGCTCATCATGTGAAACGCGATCGAGAAGCCGTCCATCCGCTTCTCGAACAAGGGCTCGATCGCCTCCGGCGTGACGTCGCGTCCCGTAAATCCCGTGCCGCCGGTGGTGATCACGACATCGACGCCGGCGTCCGCGATCCAGCGACGGATGACGGCGCGGATTGCCTCGACGTCGTCGGTGACGATCTCGCGGGCCGCGAGATGATGGCCGGCAGCGCTGATACGATCGGCGAGAGTCTGTCCGGACTTGTCGTCGGCGAGCGCGCGCGTATCGGAGACGGTGAGCACCGCGATGTTGAGCGGAATGAACTGCTTTGTCTCGTCGATGGAGGACATTAGATCACATCTCCTTACCCAACCACCGACGTCATCCTGAGGTGCGCGCGTAAGCGCGCGCCTCGAAGGCTGGCCCGGGGGCGCGCCATCCTTCGAGGCTCGCCAAAGAGGCGAGCACTTAAGGACGACGCCACAAACAATCGACTACAACGACCCGCCGCCGAACGTGTTGCAGGCCTGCACCGAGCCTTGCTGGTAGCCGGTCATGAACCAGCGCTTGCGCTGCTCGGCCGAACCGTGGGTGAAGGAATCCGGCACCACGCGGCCCGTGGCCTGGCGCTGCAACGTGTCGTCGCCGATCGCGCTCGCCGTGGTCAGCGCCGCGTCGATGTCACCCGGTTCGAGGAAGTTCGGACGCTTCTTCGCCTCGCGGTTGACCCAGACGCCGGATAGACAGTCGGCCTGCAATTCCACCTTCACCTGGAGCGCGTTGGATTCCGCCTTGGAGCCGGCCTGTTGCTGCAGCCGCGTCACGCGCGGAATGATGCCGAGCAGATTCTGGATGTGATGGCCGGCCTCGTGGGCGATGATGTAGGCAGTCGTGAAATTACAGGCGGACTTGCCGGAGCAGCCGCGGAAGCGTGTCTCGACCTCGCGAAAGAAACCGGTGTCGAGGAATATGGTCTTGTCCGGCGGGCAGTAGAACGGTCCCATTGCCGACTGCGCCATACCGCAGCGGCCGCCATTGGTGGCGTTGCGGAACAGCACGATCTTGGGACCGGTATAGGACTGGCCGCTGGCCTCGAAGATCTCGCTCCAGCGATCGTCGATCTCGCCCAGGATGCCGGAGATCATGCTACCCATCTCGTCGGTCGGCGCGCCGCGCTTCACCTGCCCGCCCGAGGCCTGGCGATCGGTCTGGTAGCTCGGTGCCTGGCCGCCGCCGGTGAGGATCTCGGCACCGCCGATCAGGATACGCGGATCGATGCCGAAGGCATAGCCGAGCAGGCCGAGCACGATGATGGTACCGATGCCGAGGCCGCCGCCCCCCATCGGTAGACCGAAACCACCGCCGCCACCGCCACCAAACCCACCACCACCTTCGTCGCGACGATCCTCGATGTCGTCGCTGCGGCGGAAATCATCGTAACGCATGGCGGCTTCCCTTTAAGAGTCCCTGATTGCACCCGCGGGCACGCAACAGCGCAAGACCGACCCGCGTCACACACGTAAAATTTCCGTTCCGTTAATCAATATCCTGCTCGGCAAAAATTGCCTAGTGCGACGGCTCGCCGATGGGTGCAATTTTTTCCGGTAAAGCTGCAATTTTTTCCGCAAAAAAGTTTGGCGCACGCAAGGCGATCGCAGCGGCACGAACGCGAAATAAGCTGCAAAACACGAGTGATCCGCGCATCTTCCCGCGCGCGATGCGCGATGTCGAGGCAAGCACGACAAGATATCGGTTAAGTCGTTTTTTACTTTGCGCGGTCAATGTAACGGCCAGTCGGTTGTTTGGTCCCGCGTCGCCGACAGCGTCGCCTGAGTCAGAGTTCTTGAGTCATGGTAGTGTCGCGTCGCGGGGCGTCTGCAAAGGCGCCCCGCACAAATTTTGAGTCCGCATCGCATCGCATCATCGTCGGCGATTGCGTCGCCGAGATGTCGAAGCTTCAGGCTGGCAGCGTCGATCTGGTGTTCGCAGATCCGCCCTACAATCTCCAGCTCAAGGGTGATCTCAAGCGCCCCGACGAATCCCATGTCGATGCCGTCAACGACGACTGGGACAAGTTCGATTCGTTTTCCGCCTATGACGATTTCACCCGCGCCTGGCTGCTTGCCGCCCGCCGCGCGATGAAGCCGTCGGCGACGATCTGGGTGATCGGCTCCTATCACAACATCTTCCGCGTCGGCGCGATCATGCAGGACCTCGGCTTCTGGCTCCTGAACGACATCGTGTGGCGCAAGTCCAACCCGATGCCGAATTTCCGCGGCCGCCGTTTCACCAACGCGCACGAGACCATGATCTGGGCCGCGCGCGACGAGAAAGCAAAGGGCTACACCTTCAACTACGAAGCTCTGAAGGCCGCCAACGAGGACGTTCAGGCGCGTTCCGACTGGCTGATTCCGCTGTGCACCGGCGAGGAGCGCCTCAAGGACGCCGACGGCAAGAAGGTTCATCCGACGCAGAAGCCGGAGGGCCTGCTCGCGCGCGTGCTGCTCTCGTCGTCAAGGCCCGGCGATCTCGTGATCGATCCCTTCAACGGCACCGGCACCACCGGCGCGGTCGCAAAGCGGCTCGGCCGCTCCTACATCGGCTTCGAGCGCGAGCGCATCTACGCCCAGGCGGCCGAAGAGCGGATCGCCGCTGTCGAGCCGCTGCCGGAAGCGAGCCTCGCCCCGTTCATGACCGCGCGCGAGGCGCCGCGCGTGGCGTTCTCCGAGCTGATCGAGCGCGGCATGATCATGCCCGGCACAAAACTGTTCGACGCCAAGAAGAAACTCGGGGCGCTGGTGCGCGCCGATGGCGCCATCATGCTGGGCGACAAAGTCGGCTCGATCCACCGCATCGGCGCCGTGGCGCAGGGCTCCGCCGCCTGCAACGGCTGGACCTACTGGCACGTCGAGACCAAGCAGGGCCTCAAGCTGATCGACGAGCTGCGAGCCGAAATCCGCTCAGGCATGGCCGCGGACTAGCCCCGCTTCACCTTTTCGTCATTCCGGGGCTCGCGAAGCGAGAATCCGGAAACCTCGCGCCGCAATCTCCAGATTCCGCGTTCGCGCTGACGCGCGCCCCGGAATGACCGGAAGACTTGAACGGCCAAGCCCCTGGGACTACATTCGATATCGGCTTCCAGTCTTGACCGGTCGAGCCATGCGACGACAGTCCGAGACATTGCTGCTCCTGCCGCTGCTGCCGATCTTCCTGGTCGGCATGTTTCCGATGCTGATGATCGGACTGCTTGGCTTTGCAGGGCTCGCCTTGTTCGGCGTGCTCCTCATCTGCACCGGGCTCGCCAGCGGCAACGAGGCCCACGACACATTCAGTCACGACGTCATCGTTCACGGTTATGCGAAGGGCTCCGAGCGCGCCGCGCAGGCGTCCGACATGCACGCGGCGACGCGCCTTGCGCACCGCGTGGAGGCTGCGGGTCTCGGCGTGATCATCGTCGCCATCCTCGGCTTCCTCTACGCCGGCTGACCTGCACGGCGTGCAGGCTCCATCCACGCACTCGTCACTTGTGCTTCCCGCAAGGGTTGGGGCAAGAGAGAACCGCCGGCGGCAACGACGCTGCGTCCAATCTCGGCTCACAAAGGACTGGGGAGACTTTTGATGCTCAAATTCTATTTCAACGGCTCGCCGAACCCGACCAAGGTCGCGCTTTATCTGGAAGAGTCCGCCCTGCCGTTCGAGCCGGTCGCAGTCGACACCCGCAGGGGCGAGCAGTTCACGCCCGAATTCCTCAAGATCAATCCCAACGCCAAGGTGCCGGCGATCGACGACGGCGGCACCATCGTGTTCGATAGCAACGCCATCCTGCTCTATCTTGCCGAGAAAACCGGCAAGCTCCTGCCGGCGCCCGCCGTACGCGCGCAGACCCTATCATGGCTGATGTTCATCGCCACCGGCCTTGGCCCCTATTCGGGACAGGCCGTGCACTTCAGGCACTTCTCGCCGAAGGACCAGGACTACGCGCACAACCGCTACCAGTTCGAAGGCCACCGCCACTACCAGATCCTCGACGACCATCTGGCAAAGCACCGCTACATGGTCGGCGACAGCTACTCGATCGTCGACATGGCGCTGTGGGGCTGGGCCCGCATGGCCGCCTTCGTGCTCGGCGAGGACGCGCCCGGCAAATACCCGAACGTCAAGCGTCTCGTCGACGAGATCTCCGCGCGGCCCGCAGCCGCGCGCGCCGTCGCGCTGAAGGACAAGTTCGCCTTCAAGACCGTGATGGACGACGAAGCCCGCGACAACATGTTCAAGCACATGAAGACCAAGGTGGCCTGACCGCCCATCGTCCCGGGTCGCGCATCGACAACGCGGCCCGGTGTTCGCGAGCTGCGGCTACCGGCGATCAGGCGGCGTGCACCGAGTTCAGGAACTTGGCAACCTCGAGCTTCAGCCGGTTGCTGTCGGCCGACAGGGACTGGGCGGACGCCAGCACCTGCGAGGACGCCGAGCCGGTCTCGGAAGCGCCGCGCTGCACGTTGCCGATATTGGTCGACACGCGCTGCGTTCCGTGCGCCGCATGCTGAACGTTGCGCGAGATCTCCTGCGTCGCAGCGCCCTGCTCTTCCACTGCGGCCGCGACCGCGGCTGAAATCTCCGACAGGCGCTCGATGGTGCCGCCGATCTCCCGGATCGAGCCGACCGACTCCTCCGTGGCGGCCTGGATGCCGGAGACCTGCTGGGCGATCTCGCCGGTCGCCTTCGCCGTCTGCTCGGCCAACGCCTTGACCTCGGTGGCGACGACGGCAAAGCCGCGGCCGGCTTCGCCCGCGCGCGCGGCCTCGATCGTGGCGTTCAGCGCCAGAAGATTGGTCTGGCCGGCGATCGTGCTGATCAGCTCGACGACGTCGCCGATGCGGGCGGCCGCCTTCGAGAGCTCGCCGACGCGTTCGTTCGTCCGGCCCGCCTGCGCCACGGCTTCATTGGCGATGCGGGCCGATTCCTGCACCTGGCGTGCGATCTCGCCCACCGACGAGGAGAGCTCCTCGGTCGCGGACGCGACCGCCTGCACGTTGGCAGAGGCTTCCTGCGAAGCGGCCGCGACCTCCGTCGAGAGGTCCTGGGCTCGCGAAGCGGTGGTGGTCAGCGCGCCGGCCGACACTTCCAGCTCACCGGACGCCGATGAGACCGCCTTGACGATCTCGCCCACCGCCTGCTCGAACTGGTTGGCAAGCTCCACCATGTCGGCCTTGCGCTGCTCCGCCTGACGCACCTCGAGCTCCTTTTGCTCGGCGCGCAGGCGCTCGGTTTCGACCATGTTGTCCTTGAACACCTGGATCGCCTTCGCCATGTCGCCGATCTCGTCGCGATTTCCGCGGCCGGGAATCTTGATCTCGAGGTCGCCGGCAGCGAGCGATCCCATCGCCCGGGTCATCGAGGTGAGCGGTCCGACGATGCTGCGGGCGATCAGGAAGGCAACGATGCAGCCGAACAGGAGGGCGACGGCGCCCGCAATCTCCTGGATCGACGTCGTGCTCGCGATGACGCCCTCGGTCGCCACGCGCGATGCCTGATTTTCGGTCTTCAATCCGCTTTCCGCGGCCTTGAGCTTGTCGATGCTTCGGACGATCAACGGCGCAAGGTTGTTGTTGTAGATGTCGTCCGCCTTGAGCATCGCGGCGGATGTGGTCTCGAAGGCGTTCTTGTTGATCGCCAGCGAGGCCTTCACCGGCGCGATCGCCGATCGGACCCCCTCCGGCACCGTGGCCTCCTCGAGGGCAGCTAGTTTTTGCTGGGCCGTTTCGACACTGGCCCTGAACGCCGAAGCCCCCTTGCTGTCGCGCAGGGCCAGGAAGCGCCAGTTCGCAATTCGGACAAGAACGATCTTGGATTCGAGATCGGCGACCGCGGCCGCGATGTCGGTATCGTGGGAGATGCGCGCAGCGATGACCAGCTTGGCGGACTTGGCGGCAAGATCGTCACCACCCGGCAACAGGGTCGCCCTGCCCGTCCTCATCTCGTTGACGGCATCGCCCAGATCGTCGCGCAGCGTCCGCATCTTTGTGATGTCACTGACCAGATCGTTGTAGAGCTTTCGCCGCTCCTCGGAGGCCGTCTGTTTTGTTCCCACCTGAAGCAGCTGGATCGCCGCAGCCTCCCGGTCGCCAGCCTCTTTGAGCGAGGGCTCGTTCCCGTCATGGATGTAGCGAAGATTGGCCCGCTGGATCGCCTGAAGGTGATTCGATATTTCCAGGACCCGCGCCGTGCTGTCCGAGAGGGCCGATGCCTTTGCGACCTGGTCCTGGACAGCCCACAGATTCCACACCGCGACCGCGGCCATGGTCAGGCCAACCGCCACGAGAGCTGCGAAACCGGCGTAAAGACGCCCCCTGATCTTCAAACGAACGCCCGCCATTTCCTCTGTCCACCCCAAGCAAGAGACGCGGGGAGGCCGGACGAACCTGAAATCGCCAGGCGACTCCCTTGCAGACATTGATCGCGCGCCCGGCGACGACTCATGGTCCGCGGCGACACAATGCGCGACACTTGTTAATTGTGTCCTTCACTCGCTTCACGTGGAGTCCGGTGGAACTCGCGCCGGATAACGTACTGAGCAGGCGGGCCGTTTTGCGAAAAATCAGCCGAAAGGCGCGAACGGCAAGCAGGTCGGATCCAAGCTCTCGCGAACAAGCGCGCCCCTCCGGCGCTTGTTCGCGACCGTGAGACAATGCGAACCGGATCAGCCGGCCGCCCGGCTTGGGGCTTGCGGAAACGGACCCAGCGCCTTTTCGGTCAGGACCGAGTCGCAATACTCCCGGATCTCCTTGATCCTGCCGTCCTCGATGCGAAACACCAGACAATAGTCGTTGTCGTAGCGAACGCCTTCCTTGGTGACGTTGTCGCCCTTGGCCTCGACCACGACGACATCGCCATCGGCAATGAAGCGGTGCGCCACGGTCCGCGTGCGGTCGAGGAGGCGCGAGCGGACATGGCCATGCAGGTCGTTGAGGATCGCGTCCTTGCCGGCAAAGGTGCGCGACCAGGAATACTGCCCGGTCACGACCCATTTCGCGTCGTCGGCAAGGCTTTCGATGAACAGCGCGCGGTCGCGCGCGGCGGGATCGGGGTTCGCGGCGGCGGCGAAGATATCCTGCATCAGTTTCTTGTTGGCGGCGGCACTCATGGCGGCTTCTCCTTTGCTCGTGTCCGCCGCGATCATCGCCACCCACGTGAATTCTTCCAATCGATAGTATATATGATATCTATTCGTTTCATGAATTTGAATTCGCTTGACCTCAATCTGCTGAACGCACTCGACGCGCTCCTGCGCGAGGCCAATGTCAGCCGCGCGGCCTTGAGGATCGGACTCTCGCAGCCCGCAACCAGCCATGCGCTGCAGCGCCTGCGCGATATCTTCGGCGACCCGCTCCTGGTACGCACCGGCGCACGGATGGAATTGACGCCGCGGGCGCAGGCCCTGCGCGCGCCGCTCGCCCAGGCGCTCGACCAGGTACGCGGGCTGTTCTTGCCGGAAGAATTCGACGCGGCGCGCAGCGAACGCCAGTTCCGCCTGATGATGCCCGACCTCGCCGTCGAACTTCTGATGCCCCCATTGATGGAAAAGGTGACGCGACTTGCGCCCAACGTCCGCATCGACGTGGTGCCGTGGCGAGGACCTGCGATCTTCCACGCGGAGTTCGCCCGCACCATCGATCTCGTGATCTCGATCGGCGACGCCTTCAAGGGATTTCACCGGCAATTGCTCTATACCGACAGCGATGCGCTGGCGGTGCGGCGCGGTCATCCTGTCGGCGCCAAGCTGAAGCGGCGCGAGACGTTCCTCGCTGCGCGGCACGTCGCCGTCATCATCCGCGGCCAGGCCGAGGATCTGATCGACACCTGGCTGCGCACCAAAGGCATCGAGCGGCACATCGCGCTCGTCGTGTCAGGCTATCTCGAGGCGCTGCATGTCGCCGCCCGCACCGACCTCGTCGCCTTCGCCCCCCGCCGGCTGATCGCGGCGCTGTCAAGGCAGCTCGCGCTGGTCACCGCGACGCCACCGCTCGATCCCGGCATCGACGAGCAGTTCATGTTCTACCCGACGCGTGCGCAGATGGATCCCGGCTCGATCTGGCTGCGACGGCTGATGCTGGAGACGGGACGGGAATTGGAGAAAGAGAAGCGGAGCGCTGGGTAGAGCGCAGCTTCAAACCATTCGGTGTCGTCCCGGACAAGCGAAGCGCCGGTCCGGGACGACAGCGGAGAACGTGCCGCGTCTCACGCCTTCTGCGCGTCCATCACCTTGCGCACCGCGGGCCGCTCGGCCATGCGCTTGAAATGATCGGCGACCTTCGGTGTCGCCTTGATGTCGACGCCGTCGCCATCGAGCCAGAGCGACAGCGTGTAGAGATAGGGATCGCAGATCGTATACTGCTCGCCCATCACCCAGGGTCCCCTGAGCATCTTCTGCTCGATCAGCGAGAAGCAGGCGCCCATGGTCTTCGGGATCATCCGCTTCATATCCGCGAAGGACGTCTCCTCCGTCGCCCAGCGCGCGCCGCGCATCTTGTGGGCATGCGCCACATGCACGGTCGAGCACAGATAGGAATTGAACGACTGTATCTGCGCGAACGCGAAGGCATCGTCGAGCGGCGCAAGCTTCGCCTTCGGAAACACTTGCGCGATATAGGCAAGCATCGCCGGCGTCTCGGTCAGCACGCCGTGATCGGTCACCAGCGCCGGCACGCGGCCTTTCGGGTTGATCGCGAGATAGTCCGGGCTGTTCTGCTGGTTCGTTTTGAAGTCGAGCCGCTCGGTCGTGTAGTCGGCACCGGCCTCTTCCAGGGCGATGTGGGAGGCGACCGCGCAGGTGGCGGGTGCGTAGTAGAGCTTGAGCATGGGAGACCTCGTGTCGAAAGCCGGACGTTAACGGCCGGACGCCGCGGCGTCCATAGCCTCCCCTTCGCAGTTGCCCACGGCCGCCTCGTCGTGCGAAGACGCCACCAATCAGAGGGGTTTTCGACATGACGGTTCTCATCGCGGGCGGCGGCATCGGCGGATTGACGCTTGCGCTCAGCCTGCACCAGATCGGCGTTCCCGCAAAAGTGTTCGAGAGCGTCGCCGAGTTGAAGCCGCTCGGCGTCGGCATCAACGTGCTGCCGCATGCGGTGCGCGAATTGATCGAGCTCGGCCTGATGGACAAGCTCGATGCGAACGGCGTGCGAACCCGCGAGCTCGCCTATTTCTCCAAGCACGGCAAGCCGATCTGGAGCGAGCCGCGCGGGCTGGAAGCCGGCTACAAATGGCCGCAATTCTCGATCCATCGCGGCATCCTCCAGCAGCTCCTGCTCGACACCGCGATCGAACGGCTGGGTCGCGAGAACATTCTGACCAGCCATCATCTGACCGGCTGGCATGAGACGGCCGACGGCGTCCGTGCCGAGTTCATCGACAAGGCGACTGGCAAGACTGCCGGCACGTATGAGGGGGCGCTGCTGATCGCCGCCGACGGCATCCATTCCGCCGTGCGCGAAAAGCTCTATCCGCAGGAAGGGCCGCCGATCTGGAACGGCCGCATTCTCTGGCGTGGCGTGACGCCGGCCAAAGCCTTCCTCAGCGGCCGCACCATGATCATGGCCGGCCACGAGATCCTGAAATTCGTCTGCTATCCCATCACCAAGACGCCGGACGCGTCCGGCAATCACCAGATCAACTGGGTCGCCGAGCGGCATATGCCGCCGACCTATCAGTGGCGGCGCGAGGACTATAACCGCACCGCACGGCTGGAGGAGTTCTTGCCGTGGTTCGAGAGCTGGCAGTTCGAATGGCTCGACGTGCCCGGCCTGATCCGCAACTGCCCGCACGCCTACGAATATCCGCTGGTCGACCGCGATCCCGTCTCGCAATGGACCTTTGGCCGCGTCACAATGATGGGCGATGCCGCGCACCCGATGTATCCGATCGGCTCGAACGGTGCCTCGCAAGCAATCCTCGATGCCCGCGTCATCACCCGGGAGATCCTTGCGCATGGGCAGACGAATGCTGCACTGGTCTCCTATGAGGCCGAGCGGCGCCCTGCGACCACGGACCTCGTGCTGCTCAACCGCAAGAACGGCCCGGAGCAGGTGATGCAGCTCGTCGAGGAGCGCGCGCCCGACGGCTACGACGTCGTCACCGACGTGCTGTCACAGAAAGAGCTGGAAGACATCGCCGCCAACTACAAGCGCGTCGCCGGCTTCCAGGTCGAGGCCCTCAACGCCAAGCCACCGCTCGTGCCACGGCGCGCCGATGCGAGGCGCGCGGGCAGCTAGGTCGTCGCACTATTCGGCGGGTGCGAGGCTACCGGAGCGACGACCGCCCAATCGCTTGAGCTTATTGATGGCGCGGATGGCGTAACCGAGCACGACCGGATTGGTCTGGCGCAAGAAAGCGACCTTTTTTACATACTTTTCGATGTGCCATTTGGCGTGCGCGCCCTCGCGGAAAAAGACTACGTCGCCGACACCGTAGCGTTTCGGCGGCAAGCCATCGCTCTCGATCACCATCGATCCTTCAAGGACCATGATCGTCTCGTCCAGATCGTAGTACCAGTTGAACTTGCCCTCGGTGCAGGACCAGATCAGGGTCGTGGCAGTGCCGCACGCGCTGGTTGATAGCAGCTGCGAGCGGGCTTCCGGGGTTCCTTCAATGATCCAGGATGGTTCAATCGGCGACGGTTTGAGATCAACGTTGCAGTGGCCGGTCTCAATAAGCGCAAGGGGCATGGGTCACCTCAAGGCCTCAAATAATATAATGCACGTCTGAAAATTGTCCCGCTTAACTTTTGTTATTTCTACCGGGACTTCGATCAAAGCTTGCGCAGGGAAAAATAGGAAGTAGCCACTTTGCCGCATGTCGCGCCGACGATCCGTCGAACGAGCGATTCGTCAGCACAATGCGCATAAGCAAGTGACCCTTCTTCCCGGCTGCGACAATAAGCGCGCATCCAAATGCTCGCGGTGTTTGAGTTGATGACCATCCCCTGCTCATTGCGTGCGCAAGGAATACGCGAGCACATCCTCTTAATACACGTGCGGGTAGCTCCCAATCCGGCTCGAGGCTGATGCGGAAGCATTGTCGCCCTATTTGGGAAACGCGAGGCCCACCGTACCTCCATCAGCGAACCACCCTCGCCGCATCGAGCAGGCGTTCACTGGCGGTGGCCGTCGCAAGCAGCGTACCGTCTTCGGCCATCAGCCTCCCTTCGACAAACGCAATGGTCTTGCCGAGCTGGGTGACCCTGGCCTCAGCGATGATCGGCCCCGGTTTGGCCGGCGCGAGGAAATTCACGGTCATGCTCACGGTCGACGTATAGAGCCTGCCTTCGCTCATCACCAACACGGCCGGACCCATCGTATCGTCGAGCATCGCGGACAGCATGCCGCCCTGGATGAAGCCGGCGGGATTGCAAAACTCCGGCCGGCCCTCAAAGCCAAGCTTGATCCAGCCTTCCTCGGGCCGAGCGTCCAAGAGACGCCAGCCCAGAAATTTGGCACAGGGCGGCATGTTGAAGTCGTCGAGCGCGGTCTTGACCATCGGGAGTCTCCATTTCGCGTTCCCGATAGCGCAGCGCTGCTGCCAGCATCCTGTCAGGAGTGCGCGCAGCCCTAGAGATCCAGCCCGTGCGCGATCACCTTGCGCATGACATTCGGCAGTGCTTCGTCCGCAAGGGTTGCGATCGGAACCCAGCGCATGCCCTTTGGCGCGCGGGTGCGGCCGTCGACCTCCGCGGTGTAGACCACGAGTTCCAGCGGGAAATGCGTGAACACGTGGGTGACCACGCCCAGCTTGCGCTGCCAGCGCATGAGGCCCTTGATCTCAGGCGCCTGCCCGCGTGCAACCTTGTCGTCCTGGCCGGTGAGCCAGTCCGAGCCCGGTACCTCGGTCATGCCGCCGAGCAGACCTTTGTCGGGCCGCGAGCGGACCAGCAGCTGATCGCCACGGACGACGACGAAGGCCGCGCCGCGGCGCAGCTTGCCGCTCTTCTTCGGCGCCTTGCGCGGAAACGTCTCCTGCGTCCCCTGCAGCCGCGCGACGCAATCCTCGTTCAACGGACAGAGCGAACACGCCGGCTTCTTCGGCGTGCAGATCGAGGAGCCCAGATCCATCAGCGCCTGGGCGCTGTCGCCCGCGCGAGACTTCTCGTCGCCGGCGACAGAATCGGCAAGCAGCGTCGCCGCCAATTGCTGGATCAGCGGTTTCGCCTGCGGCAATTCCTCTTCGACGGCGTACAGCCGCGACACCACCCGCTCGATATTGCCATCGACCGGCATGGTGCGGCGGTCGAAAGCGATCGCCGCGATCGCCGCCGCGGTGTAGGGCCCGATGCCGGGCAGAGAGCGCAGACCTTCTTCGCTATCGGGAAACACGCCGCCATGCTCGCGCGCCACCGCGACCGCGCAGGCATGCAGATTGCGCGCCCGCGAATAGTAGCCGAGCCCCGCCCACATCCGCAGCACGTCGTCCTGCGAGGCGCGGCCGAGCGCCGTGACATCAGGCCAGCGGGCGACGAATTTTTCGAAATAGGGCCCGACCGCCTTGACCGTGGTCTGCTGGAGCATGATCTCCGACAGCCACACGCGGTACGGATCGGGCGTCTCGCCCGCCGCCGCGCGCCATGGCAGCCGGCGACGATGGCGGTCGTACCATTGGAGCAGCGCCAAAGGGCGCGCGGAGACTTCGGGTTGAACGGGTTCCGATTTCGCCTTCAGGGCGGATTTGGGGCTCATGCAGACATTGTATCGACGTCACAGCGAACTCTCCACGTCATGCCCGCGCTTGTCGCGAGCATCCACGCCTTTCTTCATGACACAGCGTGGATGGCCGGGACAAAGCCCGGCACGACGCCGGATAGTTTCTGGTCAGCGCCGCCCAATGCTATAAGGCCCCATGTCCAAACCCGGCCCCATCAGCGCAAAGCCGCTGTCGATCCTGCTCAACGACGTCTTTGCCGAGGCCTATGCCAAGCAGGGTTTTGCCGCGCGCGAATTGGTGACGCGGTGGGGCGAGATCGCCGGATCCGAGATCGCCGCGCATGCGGAGCCACTGAAGATGCAATGGCCGCGACCTGTCTCTTATACACAGGGGGGGGTTTTTGTTTTGGGGGGGGGGGGGGGGGGGGGGGGGGGGGGGGGGGGGGGGGGGGGGGGGGGGGGGGGGGGGGGGGGGGGGGGGGGGGGGGGGGGGGGGGGGGGGGGGGGGGGGGGGGGGGGG
>NZ_JBVUBB010000045.1:0-58768 GCF_055791185.1 Bradyrhizobium ingae | reverse complement strand
CCCATACGGGCCCGCGACACATGACCGGTCGCATCAGAGGCCGGACAGATGTCAGCACCCGACTACGCGCAGCGCCTCACGAAAGATTCTACTTGCACTTACGGGGGCGTCCACAGATGGGAGGAGTATTGCGACAGCGGCTCCGACAGCTTCAGCTATTCGTGGTTCTGCGAACGCTACAAGGAATGGGCTGGCCGCCTCAAGCCGACCCTGCGCCAGGTCCACGTCGCCGGCGAGAAGCTCTTCGTCGATTATTCCGGCCACACCGTGGAGGTGGTCGAGGGGACGAGCGGCGAGGTGCGCATCGCGCAGATCTTCGTCGCTGTACTCGGCGCCTCCAACTATACCTATGCCGAGGCCAGCTCCAGCCAGAGTTTGCCGGACTGGATCGCCTCGCATGTCCGCGCGTTTTCCTATTTCGGCGGCACCGCCCGACAAACCGTGAGCGATAATCTGAAGGCCGGCATCACCCGGGCCTGCTTCCATGAACCGATGGTCAACCGGACCTATGCCGATCTCGCCCGCCATTACCGCAGCGCCATCGTCCCGGCGCGGCCGTATCGTCCGCGGGACAAGGCGAGCGCTTCATACTCCACCTCATTCCTTTGATGGCGCGGTGATGGCGGTGAGCTGCGCCGGGCGGGCGCCGCGCCCACCGCAGCCCTTGCGGATCGTCATGCCAGGCGGGACCTCCCATAGGCCACGGTTCAGGCTGTCGGTATAGCATTTTGTGATGAGCCCCTGGCGACCCCACGTGTGTACGGCTGTCTCGGAGACGCAGAACTTGGCGGCGATCTCGCGCGTCGTGAGCATACCACGTCGACGCAGCCGCTCATATCGGCTGGCAAGTTTGTAGGCGCGGCGAATGAAGGCAACCTTCTTCAGATTGAACGCGTTCGCCTCCCATGTACGCCATCCGTGATTATTGAGAATCTCGGCGACTTCGCGATCGCAATGATGGTCAAGAAGACGATCAACCTCGGCAACGAGTTCAGGTTTGAACTTCCGGATCTGGGCGATGGGTAGCGGCCGGTCGAGCACCAAGGTACGCGTGGCGCCGCCAGACAGGCGCACATGGGCCGTGACGATTTGCGACTTGATTAAGGTTACGTCGTCGATGAGCAGACGCACGATGCGCTTGCGCTCGCGGGAGTCAACTCGCGGATCTTGCCAAATCCGCGGAAGCTGCTCGGCGAGGTCAAGGATGCGTCGCTGGGCTTCTGCAGTGAGTGCCGCAGCCTGCTGTTTGCTCCGGCGCTTGTAGTCTTCGGCGGCATCGGCATGACGGCGCAGCTTGTCGTTCCATTCGGCCTCGAGTGAATCGGCGACGAGTCGGTTGTCGGGATCGACCTTCATGTAGCGTCGACGCGCAAGCTCGGCTTCATAGCGCATCCGCTCGACATGCTGGCGACGCGCTGCATCGGTCTCTGCGGCGCGCGCCTCAAGCTCGCGCTGCACCTCAAGGGTGACGGCCAGCGTCATCGGCGTCATCAGCTCGATCATCAAATCTGCGATCCCCGCATCGACGATCTTCCCGGGAACCGTTTGGCAGGTCCATCCCGCGCGGCGTACCGCGTTCGCCTGGCACAGATAGGTTGGGACGGTGCTGCCGTGCTCCTGGCTGTAGCGTACACCCATGCGTTCGCCACACAGGCCACAGACCACGCGACCTTGGAGGAGCGCCGGTCCCTCGCGCGCCGGTCCCGACCGCCGCTCGCCACCGAAGGCACGAGCGTTGTCGGCGAGCCGCCGCTGGTTGGCCTCGAAGCGCTCCCAGTCGATGTAGCCCTGGTGCATCCCCGGCATAACGAACTGCCAATCGGCCCTGGCAACCTTGACGACACTGGTGCCACCGTCGGGCCGGTGCCGTATGCGTGTTCGGCCATACGCAAAGGCGCCGGCGTAGCGCGGATTGTGGAGCACCTGCAGAACGCGCGCATGGTGCGGCGACGCCCACAGGAGATCACCCTTGTTCGGTCCTGTCCGGAGTCGGCGCGGGAACAGCAAACCTTGCTCTCGGAAGAATCGGACTGTCTGCATCGCACTTCCGGTCTGCTCGAAGGTATCGAACACGAGACGGATTGCGTTCTGCACCTGGAGGTCGGGATCGAGGCCGATCGTCCGATCATTCCGGTAAACCAGCCCGACCGGAGGGCACATCTCGAGCTCGCCGCGACGGGCCTTGTTGAGCTGACCACCACGCATGCGTGCTTTGAGGATGTGCAGCTCGGCCTCGCTCATCGTCCCTTTGAGGCCGAGCAAGAGGCGATCGTTGAAGCTGGCTGGATCGTAGATACCGTCTTCGTCAAGGATGAGCGTCGCCGTCAATGCGCAAAGCTCGATGAGCCGGTGCCAGTCGGCCGAGTTGCGCGCAAGGCGCGAGACCTCCAGCCCCATGACCATACCGGCCTTGCCGAGCGCCACCTCGCTCACCAGTTGCTGGAAGCCGTCGCGTGCTGTCGTACTTGAGCCGGACTTGCCGAGATCGCGATCGATGACGTGAACGCGCTCGACCGGCCAACCGGCCACAACTGCTCGATCCCGCAACCCATATTGGCGCTCGGTGCTCTCGCCGTGCTCGGCGACCTGGCGAAGGGTCGATTGGCGGACATAGAGGTAAGCGTCGCGTTTGAGATGGTCGGCAGTGACTTTAAGCTCAGGCATGGAAGGGCTCCATTGCGATGGCGACGAGGATGCCGGCGATGAGGCGCGTGACGTCGCTTGTTGCGGGCGACGGATTGTCCGGGGCCGAGTGCGCGAGCCGATGGTCGTAGCAGGCTGCCTCGGTATCGACGTCCTGTCCGCGTGCTCGAATCCACGCTGCCAATCCCCGTCGGCGAAGAATGGTGAGACCAGGGCAGGCCGTGAACTCGGCACGCAATGCGGTGGCGCGTAGCTTCTCGTAGCTGTCCGCTGCGTCCGCAGGCGCGACGATCAAGCTGGGCTGAGTCGTTTTTTTTTGCGCGCCAGCGCCCGCTCCAGGCTGCGTCGGTGTACCTTGACGCCGAACCGCGCCTCGATCGCATCGAGGCAGTGCGACGTCGTCAGTTCGGGTCTTGCTGCTTTGAGAGCGGCGACGAACGCAACGACCTCGGCGGAGACCTTGTGGCCGCCTTTGGGGCCTCGCCGGTTCGGCAACAGGCCGGCAAGCCCGGCGGTCTGCAGGGCGCTCTGCGCCTTGTAGAAGGTCGGCCGCGTGACGCCGAATGTCTCGGCGGCCTCGCTGATCGCAACGCCGTCGACCTGGTGACGTCGCACCATCTCGTAGCGCACCTGCACCAGGTCCTTCGCATCGAAGAATGGGTTGCTGACGAACGAGGGGTCGCGGACGGCTTCCGGATTTGGATTGAGGACGCCGTCTTGCGCTAGCGCCTCGCTCTTCGGATCCCGCTTCTTCGCCTTGGCCATGCTCGGCCTCAATGTGACGTAAATATAAATACGCCTCTATATGTTGGGTGTCAATGGCGATGCCGACGCCATATGAAGATTTTTTGCTCATATTAGCGCCGTAATACGCCCTACCGTGTCCATGGCATGGCGTTATTATCTTTACACATGCGGCATATTTATCTTTACGCATCGCTGGCGCCCATGCTCTCCGCGAGCCGGTCCAGCGCGTCACAAAGTGCCAGCAGGTCAACCACGCAAAAGGCTGCTCTACCCGCAGCGACCAGCCTGAACCCATCGGGTGGATCGATATCGGTCCAGGCGCTCGCGATCGTGCAAAGTCGACCGTTCTGGCCCTCATAGACCACCCGGTCTTCGCCCCAATGACGGCGCCGACAGATCAGCTCGAACGTGCGACCGCAAAGCGGATGGAAGGGATGCGTGATCCGCACCTTTTGCTGGGTCGTACCCGCATGACCTGCAGTCGACAACTTTTGCCAAGGCCAAGGTCGAAGTGGGCGTCCAAATCGTCGGGCGATGGATTCTGGCGCGCCTACGCAACCGCCGGTTCTTCTCGCTCGCCGCCCTCAACGAGGCAATCCATACGCTTCTGGTCGATTTGAACAATCGACCGTTGCGGAGCTGGGGACGAAGCCGGCGCGACCTGTTCGAGGAGCTCGATCGGCCGGCACTCATCCCCTTGCCGGACGAGCCGTACGAGTACGCGGAGTGGAAGCGCTGCCGGGTGAACCTCGATTATCATGTCGAGATCGCCAAGCATTATTACAGCGTCCCCCAAAACCTCGTGCATCAGGAGGTCGAGGCGCGGATCACCTTAAGGACTGTCGAGATTTTCCTGCGCGGCAAGCGCGTCTCCTCGCATCTGCGCAGCACCCTGCCACATCGTCCAACAACGATCGCCGAGCATATGCCGAGCTCGCATCGCCGCTACCGCGACTGGACCCATGAACGCATCCGTTCCGAGGCCACCAAGGTGGGCCCCGACGTCGAGACGCTGATCGATGTCATCCTGCGCTCGCGGCCGCATCCGGAACAGGGCTTCCGCTCCGCTATCGGCATCCTCGGGCTGGTCAAGCGCTATGGTCAGGAGCGCGTCGATGCCGCCTGCGCCCGTGCACTGCTGCTCAATGCCCGTTCCTACAAGTCGGTAGCAGCCATCCTCAAGAACGCCACCGACAAAACCGCTCCTCCCGCCCAGGAGGCGCCCATCCTCTTCCACGCCAACATCCGCGGCCGCGGTTACTACAACTGATCAGGAGATCGTCGTGCTCATTCATCCGACCGTCGAGCGCCTGCGCGCACGCGGCCTCACTGCCATGGGAGACACCGTCATCGAACTGCAGAACAATCCCGAGGCCGCCGAGATGCCGCACCCCGATTGGCTCGGTCTCCTCGTCGATCGCGAGGTCACCGCCCGCGACAATCGTCGCCTCGTGCGCCGCTTGACCGGCGCCAAGCTCCGGCAGGCCGCCACCATCGAGAACGTCGATTATCGCGCAGCTCGCGGTCTCGACCGCTCACTCTTCCAGAACCTCGCCACCGGTCAATGGATCCGTGATCACAACCATCTGGTCATTGTCGGTCCGACCGGCACCGGCAAGTCCTGGCTTGCCTGCGCACTCGGCAACAAGGCTTGCCGCGACGGCTTCTCCGTCCTCTACAAGCGCGTTCCCCGCCTGTTTGCCGATCTCGCTCAGGCGCGCGGCGAAGGCCGTCTTTCTCGCTTGATCGCGGCGCTGGAGCGCGTCAGTTTGCTCATCCTGGACGACTGGGGACCTGAACCACTCACCGCCGAGCAGCGTCGCGATCTGCTCGAGATCGTCGATGATCGCTACGACAAAGGATCATTGCTGATCACCAGCCAGGTCCCCGTGTCACAATGGCATGACGTAATAGCAGACCCCACGCTAGGCGACGCGATATTAGACCGCATCATTCACAATGCGCACCGCATCGAGCTCAAAGGCGATAGTCTGCGTCGGCGGGCTGACGAAAAGAAAACGGCGTGACCACCTCGCTCACAATCGTCCCACCGGCCCACAGGCTCCTCCCGCGCGCGCCGCTGCGTCGCTCGTGGGGGCACTCCGCGCCGCGCGCGGGCCCTCCTGTGGACCACAGGGACGATCTCCTCAGCCTTCCGCCCTCCTTGACCAGGAGACCATTTCCAGCGCACATAAACTCGTCAGTCGTGCTCGTCTCCAAGCTTGATCACGATCACTGGAATCCGTGATCGCAATCGCTTGGTATCGCTGATCACCATCCCTGGAATACGCAAGCTGTTCAATATGTGCAGCCGGATGTCACTTTCTTCGGCCAGAAAGACTTTCAGCAATGTGCGGTCGTGCGTCGCATGGCAGTCGATCTCAATTTGCCCGTTGAGATCGTCATCGTGCCGACAGTTCGGGAAAAAGACGGGCTCGCAATGAGCAGCCGTAACAGGTATCTCACCCCCGAGCAGCGTGAGCGTGCACTTGCAATCAGTCGTGGCCTGTTCGCGGCGGAGGCCGAATTTCGAGCAGCTGAGCGCGACGTTGAGAAGCTGGTAAGCATTGCGAAGCGGCATCTGGATAAACTCGATCAGTTGCAGTAGAAATTGTTGCTGCCGACACGCTCAAGCAGGCGTCGAGCCCCTTAAGCCGTTGCGCCGCCATTTGTACCGCGGGCAATGTCGGTCCAACCCGGCTCATTGCATCAAACAAGACTGAAACGTCGTTAGAATCCTCGATCAAGCTGGCGCACGCCGACTGACGTGCCACGTAGCCAATGAGGCGCAGTCTGAGCCAGACTCTTGCGCCGGTGTCCGCACATCACGAAGGCAAACTTGCTGGTGCGATTGATTGCGACGTAGAGGGAGGAGCTTGCCTTTAGCGGTCTGGAGCTCGGCGATGTCGATGTGGAAATAGTCGATCGGATAAGCCTTGAACTTCTTCTTCGAGGGCTTGCCACCTTGGACCTCCGGCAATCGACTGATGCCGTGGCGCTGGAGGCAGCGATGCAGGGATGACCGCGTCAGCTGCGGGAGGGTCGGCTGCAGCGCATAGAGGCAATCGCACCAGCGTATGCCGCCGGAAAGCGACGATTATCGCCTCCTCCTCGATGGAAGGACAGTTGACTTGGCTTCCTTGGAGCCAGTCGAACGATCGGCGACGGTCTCGCGGTGCTTCCACCGCATGTTTTGGATCACCATGTCCGCGCGCGTTCAACCGGATGCGAGACCTGAGACTGTCGTTACCCGTGCCGAGATAGAAACACTCGACCGCATTGATGCGGCGCGATCCAGACCGCGTTCGCCGAACGCTCGAAACTTACCTTCTGCAGATCGCCATGCTCGGCGGCTATCTCGCCCGCACACGCGACCATCCCCAAGGAAACATCGTCGTCTGGCGTGGTCTGACCAAATTGCAAGATGTTGCCTTCGGCGTCGCTATCGGTTCAATCCGAAGATGTGGGTAATTGAAAGTCGGCGTAAGCCCCCTTGCACGGTATGATGGAGTTGACCGACCATGCGCCTATGCCGAAGATCTCTGGCAGGAAGTTGTCTTGACGGGCGCTCAGCGCCATTGACCTCGAGGAGAAGCAGCGGCTCGTTGCTGAGAGCTGCGGGGGCGACGATTGGTGCCGCGGATTGACTTGAGACGGAGCGATCGCCGCAAGCATTATCTCTCAATGTTGGCTCACCCCAAGATTGACGCTTTCTGCTTCTCCATGCGCGGTT
The DNA here is from genome assembly GCF_055791185.1 of Bradyrhizobium ingae. NCBI lineage: Bacteria > Pseudomonadati > Pseudomonadota > Alphaproteobacteria > Hyphomicrobiales > Nitrobacteraceae > Bradyrhizobium > Bradyrhizobium ingae. The sequence continues at coordinate 51,645 of NZ_JBVUBB010000045.1, read as the reverse complement.
CAAGTAGTTGGTGGCAAAGGGCGCGCGCTGATGGGCGGTGCGTCTCAAATCGTCGCGTATGTGCGATACGTTGTTGCTGGATGAACTTCTGAAACATATGGCACCACTCGCAGCCAAAATAGATCAGTGAAGTGGTCTGCGCTTTATCTTCGACTTAGCGGAATGACCTTCGTTGCATTTTTACGTCCCCCAACGTGCAAACGAGAGTGGGCTTCGTCGCCCGTACTACCTCGCGCAGCAGCGATGCGTTTCCAACCGAAAGCTGTTGCGCATCACGGTGGAGTGGAAAGGATCTCTCGCTCAATGCCTCCGGCCTCAAGATTGAAGAAAATGGATTGTCCCGTCAAGACATGATTCGCTCTTCATCGGTCATCGCGGACAAGATCGCGTGCTATTCGGTTTGACCAGAAGCGTGCCGAGCCTCAGAATCAAATCCTCTCCGGTGAAAATTCCTCACCATCACACGGGATTCGTTTTCGATCAGCTTATAGAAAATCTCGGCGTATCGCTCATGCAGCGGGGTGAGCGATAATCCTGGCGGCATAATCGAGGGCCCAGCACTGCGTGCTGAAATGTCGTTGCAGGTGGGTATGCCGCGATCGTCATGAATGCGGGAGGGGACGACGAGCTCGATATGCCGCACTGATCTATGTGTATTCGATGAAGAAGGATCTGCATGCCGTTCATATCGGCGCCGATATGTAGATGCCGATAACGAGCTGTAGTCGATCCATCGCGCCGCCAGTAGTGGCAAGATGCGCTTCTAGACGACAAGATTGTCCAAAGTGTGTTGCGAGAAGTGTTGAGCGGCGTCTACAGGCCGGCTTCTTCGGGCTCTCTTCGGTTTATCATAATAAGCAGTAAAATGGCGGACTACTCGAGGAGAGACATGCATGCCTGGCCACCTACCCCATGGCTTCGATGTGCCGTTCCATCGTGCTCAGCGAAAGCGACGCGAGCAATTTCCTTGGCAAGGAAAAACGGCAGTGACAGTAGGTGCTCCTCCTTCCCCAAAAATCTTTACTCTCATAGAATGTTTACTCTCATGATGTCTAGGATCTATAATCTAACAAATATTAAAGCGACAGCGATCTTGCGCTTCCTACCAGAATCGGCAGGAAGATTTGCTTTCCTTTTGCTGTACTCTTCAGGGCCGTCGGCTCTCGATCGCGACCAGAACTTGTACGTGGCGAGGCCGCGTTTTCCAGGCGGTATCCCCAACGAGCCGATATCGACCAACGCGGTGCAGGACGCCTGCAGCAAGGCGCATCGGTTAGCCGGCCTAGCCAAGCCCGTGACGCCGCATTCGCTGCGCCATGTCTTCGCCGTTCATCTACTCGAGGCCGGAACCGATCTTCGCACCGTCCAGCTCTTGCTTGGCCATCGTAGCCTGTCCACAACCGTAATATCTCCGGATAGCCACGACGCGGCGACCAGCCTGCTGGAGCTGCTGCCGCGCCCAATCCCCAAGGGACCACCATCGCCGCCGCCTGAACATTTCTGACGGCGGCCCCATGGGACGCTCTGGTCCGGAAGTGGCGGATATCTTCCGCCGCTTTGGTGCTGCCTGGCGCGAGCAGCACTGGAAGTCTCTATCGACCGAAGGGCGTGCGGCAATTACGGCCACCGAGCGCTGCCGAACGGCCGCGCTCGGTCGCCATGTCGGGCCGTGCGATCACTGCGGAGAGCGGCGGATCTCCTACAATAGCGGGCGCTCGCGCAACTGACGCAATTGCCGCTGCGTGCGCAAGCTGCATGGGGCCACCCGCGTCGCCACCGACATTCCCATTGCGCCGTTGAGCGATGATCCCACCGTCAGCTTTCCGGCCCGTGGCCACCGGCACATCGTCACCCGCTGGTCGCAGTCGGACGGGTGATTCCAAACGTATGTGCGTCATTAGTCGCCGAGACGCGCCCATCCGCTCGCCTAAAGAGCTGGAAGGCAAGATCGTTGCCTATGCACCCGCCGAAAGCACTGGTCAGATGCTTCCCGCGCTATTCCAACGATCCAATGTCGATGCTGGAGATCAACGTACTTAATCCTGCTACTGGCGCAAAGAACGCAATGTTTCTGCAGGGGAGTGCTGATGCCGTCCCGGCCAACGTGAATGTGCAGATCGCGCGATTGGAGGAGCAGGGCGCCAAGCTCCACCATTTCCTTTTTAGCAATTTCGGTGTCGAAATGATGAACAATGGAATCGTCGCGAGTGCCAACTGGGTTCAGCAGAACCGCGACGCGGCCAAGGCGTTCATTCGAACTCCAGGTGAATGCGTTTATGGCGTCCAAAAAGGACCCGGACAAAGCCGTCGACTTCCTCATCAAACGGGTGCCACAACAGGCGCGCAACAGGAGCGTTCTACGCTGTCAACTCGAGTCGACGTTTCCGTGTCTCGAAACGCGCAACACGAAGGGCAAGCCACTTGGCTTTATGGCTGAGCAGGATTGGCGTGAGACGCAGGATTTGCTTCTACAATACGGAGGCCTTCCCAAAGCGGTTGAGCTGAGCAAGCTCTATACCAACGAATTGGTCGAGGTCTAGCCGCGTGATGGCTCGGCCGAGTTCAATATGCGGTGTCTCGAAAGTTTTCGGGGTCGGCAAGGGCATCGTTCAGGCTTTACTGGATATTGACCTTGAACTGTGCCGGTGAGTTCGTTGCCATCGTCGGCGCCTCGGCTACGGAAAATCCACATTGCTGCGTCGCGGGGAGCCTTATGGCTGGCGGACAAGTCATGATTGGTAGCAAAGTGGTTACAGAGCGCAGTCCAGGCATCGGAGTCGTGTTTCAGGCGCCGGTGCTTCTCCCATGGCGTACGGTACAGCAAAACGCTCAGCTACCCTTGGACATTCAAGTTCCGGCAAGGCGTCAAAGCGAGCCGCGGATTTGCTTGCCCTGGTTGGCCTGCGGGTTTCGCATATAGCAGGCCGTACGAGCTATCCGGTGGTATACAACAGAGAGTGGCGCTCTGCCGGGCACTCGTTACGAATCCGTGCGTGCTCCTCATGGACGAGCCGTTCGGGGCTCTCGACGCATGGACGCGTGAGCAGATGAATCTCGAGCTGCAGCGGATATGGAAGGAGTCTGGCAAGACAATCATTCTGATCACGCATAGCATCACGGAAGCCGTTATGTTGGCTGATCGCGTCGTGGTAATGATGCCGAGGCCGAGGCGCATTCAGGAAATCATTGCGGTCAAGCTGGCAAGGCCGCGGGATTTCTCGTCTCTTCGGGAATCAGAATTCCATAGCGCCCTCCGAGCGCATACGCGCATTGATGAATGCATTCGGATTCGTGGAGTAATCTGTCGTGGCAATCCAAAACGAATTCTTTAGATCGCATCTCCCTGTCGTCGAGATTGCGGAATGGTGGTGGGCGGTCATCCGAAGGCAGTGGAAGCCGGAGCAGCTATCCTGCGCAGCGGCGGTAACACGATGGATGCAGCGATTGCTGCCGCCCCGATGCTCGCCATTGCTATCGCCTTCATGAACGGTCTCGGAGGCGATGCTATCCCTCTTTATAGTACGTCAGATGGCGATGTCACCGCGATCAATGGCTCGGGAGCCACGCTATGCGCTCTCTCAGTCGACGCGCTGCGCAAACGCGGTCCGCGGCGCGGACCACTCCCCGTCACTGTGCCTGGCGACGTTGCAGCTTGGGGGGAGGCACTCGATCGGTTCGGCACTCGCTCACTAGCAGAAGTTCTAGAGCCAGCTATCGAGCTCGCCAAGGTGGGCGTTGCGCTACACGTCTCAGCTATCTTCTCTCCTTCTCGGGTCGGACGTCCTACGCAGCGTGGTCCAGGAAGCTCGCTTCGTAGTCACGGCCTTTTGCGAGCATGCTCCAGGCCATCCGCGCGAGTTTTGCGACCAAGGCGACAACCGAGTGGAGCCGCTTCGATGCTGCCTCCAGCCAGGCTCCGAAGCCGTGCCTGGTCTCAAGAACGGAATGCACCGGCTCGCAACGGCGTGCTGGTGCGAATACTCTGAACCCCGGCTTTCTGCGGATTGACATGACCGGCGCACGCGCCGCCTCCATCTCCGCGGAAGATAGCGCGCGGGGCATCATCCGAAGGATTGCCGAGCTAACATCGGATACCTGCGGCGCTTCCCAGGACTACCACGGCGAGTCTTTGCCCTGGCAACGTATCCGCTCTAACCTCAGCGATTGGGGCGCAGGCCGTCGCGGAGAGCGATCTCATCGAGACGTCGCATTAGGAACATCCGCTCGTTCCGATGCTGACTTTTCGACTGCTTCTCGGATTGTCTCCGCTGCGAGATTCGGAGGATACGTGATGTCGAGGGCAAGCTTATATGGTTGCCTATTGGGATGCGCGGCCATGGAAAGGATAGCCGCATCGCGCATTCGAAAAATCCTGTTGATCATATCGGTGCGCAACGAGATGGATGTTCCTTCGTCTTTAGGTGCGAGGTACACTAGCCGAATCTCGGTAGAGCGCGGCGGTCACTTCCAGCGGCGGAGCAAGAAGGTGTATCGCCTGTCGATGGCGCAGCTGACAGCCGACCTCTGCTGGGGAGTGATAGGAGACGGAAATCAGCCGCCGCTGCGAAGCCGCGCGCCTAGGCGCGCAGCACGGTCTTACCGTTCTTGATCACCGTCACACCGCGATCGATTACGCGGGCCTCGAACGAAATCACGTTGAGGTCTTGCCAAAGATCGACAGTGATAGCATCGCCAGGAAACACCGGTGCCGAGAAGCGCGCTTGGTGGCTCAGGATTCTTTTGGGATCGTAATCACAGAACTCCTGCAGCACCGCGCGGCAAGTGATGCCGAAGGTGCACAGGCCATGCAGGATCGGTCGCGAGAAGCCGGCCTGCTTGGCGACTTCGGGATCAGAATGAAGCGGATTGAAGTCGCCGTTCAGCCGATAGAGCATCGCCTGGTCTGCCCGGGTATCAAACACGGCCGACAGGTCCGGCTTGCGTTCCGGCACAGGGTGCGGCTCGGGCGCACCCTGTGCCGGCCCGCCGAAGCCTCCGTTGCCGCGGGCGAAGGTGGAGCCGGTGAGAGTGACGACCTTCTCGCCCTTTTCGTCGGTCCACACGGTCTCGTCGACGACGACCGCGCCCCTCTCCTTGTCCTTATCGTAAGCGCCGATCGTGCGGCTGATGGCCGTGATCGTGCCGGACGACGGCAGCGGCTTGTGCAGCTCGACTTTCTGCTCGCCATGGACCAGCATCAGGAGATTCAGTTCACTGATCCGGAGGCCTGACTTCTGGTCCGCAGCGGGCCTAACTGGCCGTCCCCTAGCCGATGCCAGCACCGTTGCAACGGTCGGAGTAACCTTGAGATCCTTCTCGTACACGAATGGCAGCTCGCGCTCATTCATTGGATCGCGGCCCATGCCAATCCCTAGCGCGTACAGCATTACGTCCTTCTCGCCGTAGGTAAAGATGCGCGGCTCGGTCTTCTGCTCCAGGATGTCGGGATAGTAGATCGGCATGGAATATCCTCCAGGATTTGAGCTCAGCAAAGGTGTGTTCTAATCCACCATCAACTGTGGCTCTGGACTATCTCTCGGGACACGTCTCGTCAGGTGTCAGCCGCCGTTCGATCATGTCAGCGAAGAAGCCAATACGGCGTTTCTGGTCTGACTTGGTGCCACCGCCTTGATGCCTACAACGCGATCATTGACCCGGCTGATGCTTCGCAGCTCGCCATCATTACAATTTGGCGCCTGTGCGGCTCCTCGCTCACGGCCCGCTCCGGATTGCCTTCCACGAAAGGGCGCCTGGTCCGGCCGACGGTGGAGAGGCTAACACTCACGGTCTGGGCAATCACCTCGTCGCGGCAGTCTCCATCGGCCGTCCCGCGGCTGCTTGGTAGGCTTGACGCGCCACGCTGCGCCGACCATCGACGCTGATGGGCACCTCGCCATCGATGATCACGCGACGAACGATGCGATGCTGGTCGCCATAATCCTTGACCGCATAATGCATCGTGGCGCGATTGTCCCAGATAGCGACGTCACCCTGCTTCCAGTTCCAGCGGACGGTGTTTTCTGGCGCGGTGATATGAGACTCGAATAGATCGAACAACCTGTGCCCGTCAGATTTGGGAATGTCAACGAAACGCGTCACATAGCTACCGAGGACCAGCGTGCGCTCGCCGGTTTCGGGGTGGACACGCACTACAGGGTGCTCGGTCTCAAACCTCGTTTTGGTAACGAACTCATTGTAGCCCTCGTTATCGGCTTCGCTGGGGTGGACGGTTACGGCGAAGTCGTACGCGCTGCTGTGAACAGCCCATAAGTCGTCCGCAAGCCGTTGCAGTGGCGGCGGCAAGTCGAGATATGCCGCTGCGGTGTTTGACCACACCGTGTCGCCGCCGACCGCTGGGATCACAACGCCTCGCAGCAGCGAAATCTTCGGATAAGCATGCGTACAGGACATGTCGATGTGCCAACTGTCGGCCCGAATACCTCCGCGCGCCGAATCAAGGTCGAGGATTGCCATCGTTCCCTCGGCAGGACCTAGCACCGGCGGCACAAGCTTCCCGAAACGAAGAGCAAAGCGCTCTTGCTCGGCGTCATCGAGATGAACCTGGTTGCGGAAGAAGATGACCTTGTGCTCAAGCAGCAACCTGTTGATTGCGGCGACGGTCTGGTCCGGCAAATCGTGCGACAGCTTGATATGCCTGATTTCGACGCCGATGCGCGCCGCGCACTTGACGACATCTGCGTACGGGATGACGTTATCGATCGAAGCCGTTTCAATCATGTTATATTCTCCGTTGCGTTTTTACACCAGATGAAACCATTCAGCCGGCATACGGTGGGCTCAGGAAAGCTGCGAGGGCCGGTACCGGGCAAGATCGACTACAAACTCGCGGTTGACTGGATTGTGAGACGTTGCTGGCCTTCATGGGAGGCTTCGGGGCGGCCGGGTGATCGAAGCAAGGGGCGTACCAGTCGGGAGCGCCTCGAGCCGACCAAGGGAACGCCTCAGGCTGCCAACCTCTGCCCTTCTAATCGTGGGGTGTATTGTTAAGATAGGCTTCTCTTCTAGAAGCGACCCGCATGATCTCAATCCGAAAACATTTTGTTGTTGCGCTAGGACTACTTTGGCTGCCAAGTAATGCTAGTCTGTGAAAGCAACCGTTCAAAAAAGCGATCCACCAAACAAGCCTATGTCGCGGACGCGACAAACTCGATAGAAGGTGTTCTTACTTTGATAGTCCACACTGAAGCTTGTTTGGCCCAGACGAGGGCTAGCCCAAAAATATGCGTTGAACGTTCTCTGATCATCAACGAACGTGCCATCGTGGTATCAGCTATCCGCGCGCGTCGTTCAAGACATCACAATTGTATGCATTTTGGTCGGCTGCGAAAACGTGGTGCGATGATACGTGAACGATGATTGGCGTGAAAAGGCCCATCCTGATCCGCAGTCAAGGCTTCTCGGTTCGTCGTCATCGCTCGTCGAATAACTTGTGCTGCGGCCGCCAGCAGCATCCTTGTTCAGAGCGATCCTAGCGACCATGTCGCTGTCGCGCAGGGTACAACCTTGCCGTCGAAGCCATTGAAAAGACGATTGCTCATCGCTCGCTGCCCGTCGTTAGCATCAGGAGATCAGTTCGCTGATGCGGAGGCCTGACTTCTGGTTCACCGCTGGCCTGACGGGCATTCCCGTAGCCGAAGCTAGCACCGTGGCAACTGTCGGCATAACCTTGAGATCCTTCTCGGAGACGAACAAGAGCGCGCGCTCATTCATGGGATCGCGGCCCAATCCAATCCCCAACACGTACAGCTGTGAGTGCCGGACGTAAACTCTCCAAAAGTGCCGCTTGAAAAGTTCGTGCTACCCGCCCTTCCAGGGCCTGCCTTGGCAGGCCGGGCGGCTAACCGACTCACCGATGCTTCGCCCTGCTGGCGGGAGGGAGGGCGCGTGATCATACTCGGGAATCTTGTGATGATTCTGGAATTGCATCGGCAGGGCGTTTCGGCGACGGCCATCGCCCGCCAACTTGGAGCGCTAGACGGTGCGCACGCACATCGCCAAGGGCCTGACGGTGCCGGCTTACACGCCGAGGCGGCCGCGCGTGCGTCGGATTGAGCCATTCGTACCGTTTTGCGCGAACGGCTCGCCGCCAGCCCCTGACACGCCGCCGCCTATCGCAAGAACTCAAGGAGCGCGGATATCAGGGTGGAGACAGCGATCACGGATCTGCCGCGTCAGCTTCGACCGCCGCGGACCGGCTTTGAGGTCCGTTTTGAGACGCCGCCCGGCGAGCAGGCGCAGCTCGATTTTGCCCAGCTCGTCGTCGAATTTGCCGATGAACCCGGGATAAGCGCATCGTCTGGCTGTTCTCGATGTGCTGGGTCACTCCGGCTGATCTGGGCGCGCTCTGTCCTCCACCAGGATTTGCCGACGGTCCTGCGCTGCCACGTCGCCGCGCTGGAGGCGATCGGCGGCGCGCCGCGCGAGCTCCCTGTGCGACCGGATGAAGACAGCCGTCCTCGGCGAGGATAGGTCGGACTCGTGATTTACAATCGCGCTCTTCTCGATCTCGCCCGCCATTACGGGTTCCAGCCGCGCGCCTGCCGGCCCTATCGGGCGAAGACGAAAGGCATGATTGAGCGGCCGTTCCGCTATATCCGGGAGGACTTCTTCCTCGCCGGCTCCTTCCGCGACCTCGAGGATCTGAATGGTCAGTTGCGGCATTGGCTCGACACTGTCGCCAATCCGCCTGTGCACGCGACGACGCCGGCGCGTCGTCAATGAAGCCTTCGCCGAGGAAAGGAACGTCCTCAAGCCCTTGCCGCTTGACCGCTGATCCCCACATCCCGCCAGACTGGGGAATTTTACTTCGGCGCTGCTGGGGAAACTTAGATCGGCATTTGCAGCTCTAGGTGACGCGGCGCGAGCTCAACGTCGAGGCCGCCATCAATCGTCTCGATCGCTTTGATCTTCTCGTCCTTAACGATCTGGGGCCTATGTGACCAAGGACCAGGCCGAGACCAGTGTGCTGTTCGAACTTACCAGCGCGCGGGGCGCTTGGGATTACCAACCGTGGTACGCTCGGGGCGTCGACTTCGACGCTGCCAAGAAGGTTTTGACGGTCACTGTCGATTTCTAGCCGGGACGCGATTTGCGGTCGCCGGTGTCGCGGGCGTCCACCCGGTTCATGACACCCAGATCAAGCGGCTGCGACATCCAACTTCTTCCAGCACGAATGCTTCCTGGTGGTTCGGACGCCGCGGGTGAAGCTGCCCGATGGGAAGGTCGTTTTGGCCGAGCCAGCTTGGTTCGGCAAGCTCGCTGGCTTCACCCTGCTGTTCGAAGCGCTGGTGTTGGCCATGGCCCAGCAGATGACCTTTTCGGCAGTCGCCGGGTTGGTCGACGAATCCTGGCATAGGATCCACGCGATCTGCTCGTGCTATGTCAATCTCGCCTTGGCCGAGGCGGACCTCTCGGCCGTGACCGCCGTGGCGATCGACGAGACGTCCTGCCGGCGCGGCTACAATTATCTGACCATCGCCGCCGACACCGATAAACAAAAGGTCGTGTTCGTCACCGAAAGCAAGGACACCAAGACGGTTGCCGATTTCGCCGCCGATCTGGCCGCACACAAAGGTACCGCCGAGCAGTCCGTTTGGTCAGCATCGACATGTCGCCGGCCTTCATCAAGGGCGTCGCAGATCATCTGCCCAATGCCCGCATCACCTTCGGCAAGTTCCATGTCGTCGCCCACGCTTCCACTGCCGTTGACAAGATGCGGCGCCTCGAACAGCGCACAGATCCAAGCCTCAAAGGGCTGCGCTGGAGGTCGCTCAATGACCGCGGCCGGCTGTCGGACGAAAGTCGCGCCGATCTCGACACCTTGATTGCTCCGGCCGCAACCAAACGCACGGCGCGGGCCTGGCTCTATCGCGAGCATCTGCGCGCCATCCTCGATCGCAAGCAGATCAACGTCGTCTCCGCCATGCTCAAACAGTGGTGCACCAACGTCCTGGCTCCAGGGCCGAGCCGATGAAGGAGGTCGCCAGAATGATCCGCAAGCCTTCGATGGCATCGTCGCCTGGACGCAAACCCGCCAGACCAACGGCTACATCGAAGCCCTCAACGGCCTATTCCAAGCCGCAACGCAAGGCCCGCGGCTACACCCGTTTCACAACGATGCGTACCGTCCTCTTCCTCATCGCCGGAAAACTTCAACTTCACTCCGATCAACCCCCATGCCGTGTAGCCCACTCGAAGTTCAAAAGAGCCACAAGACACTTGCCGCATTGCGTCGCCACAAGTGTTCCTGAACGCTGAGTTGTTGCCTCACGTAAATTGCTCCCCAATGGCAAGGGAGCACAAGGGCAACGATGAGGCGATTGAGTATGGCGACGCGCAAGAACTGAAGTCTGCTTTAGCCTGTGCCGCGGCTCGGCCGGATCATCCGCGACATCCGCCGCAAGATCGAAAGTCAGCCAGCCCTGGAGGAGGCGTTCGCACGCCCGCTTGGCCGAGCCTCGCAGATCCGCTCACAGCAGCAGCGCCATCGTGGCTGGAAGCTCTATTCCCTCCATGCCCGAAGGTCGAGTGGATCGGCAAGGGCGAGGCCGCCGCCCCTTACGGGTTCGGCGTGAAGGCTCACCAACAACCGGGCTCCCGCGGTTTGTTCGTGCTGCACGCCAGGGCGCTGCCCGATAATCCGTACGATGGTCACACCTTGCGGGACGTCGTCGACCGTACCGAGACGCTCACGGTTGTCCGATCGAACAGGCCTATGTCGACAAGCATATCGCGGCCATAACGCGCAAAATCCACGTCGCATCTTCATCTCCGGCCAGAAGCGCGGCGTCTTCGGCGCCATCAAGCGCGAACTGCGCCGTCGCTCCGCCATCAGGCACATGAAGACCGTAGGTCACCTCGGCCGCTGCTACCTCAAAGGCCGCGTAGGAGATGCGCCAACGTCGTCCTCTCAGCCGAGGGCTACAACCTCCGCCGTACCCACCCTTGGCTCAGAGAACTCTTGGGCCGGTTCCTTGGACTGCAAGGGCAGACGCTTGCCTGACCAACCCAGCTCAATCCCTTAACGGACGACGATTAATCCTTAAATGAACCCGCGACTTTCTGACTGGGTAACCAGGGCGCCATGCCGCAGCTTGTTCGCTGGTGAGAATGGCAGGGCACGACTCGGCAATCGGCTCATGCCTGGAAGTTGAGATTGCTCGATGCGGTTGTGGAGAACGCGCAAACCTCCCCAGGCTTTCGGTCCCTCCCGCGTTAACTTTCGCATTTCATTGCGAGCGGCAAGAAAAGACCAACAGGGAGGTGAAAAAGATAGTGAAGCTTCGCTTTCATTTGCAAGTAGCAACAGGCAGAGTGCGATCGAAATGCTGTCGGGATAAGATCTCCCCAGAACATGAGAATGATATTGTTGGTCCGGAGAATTTTGTTTCTGTCTGCTAAACGAGATCGGCGGGTTCACTCGGCTCCCGACGGATTTCGCTAGCCTTTATGCGGTGGTCCTGGTCACCTACGTGTGCAAACGGCGTTCGCTAACGCCGCCTCATATTGTTCAGCGAGTTCCCTCAAAAGCTCGGCAGCGCTGATGATAGAGCGTACGCCTGAAACTGAGTGACCAGCACACCAGATATTCGTCCAGCGCGGCGGCCCTTCGCTAGAATTCTTACTGGCACCTTTCTGATTTGTGCGCGCCTCGGAAATCGAATCCTCAAGTTTTGAGGGGTCGAGACCGGCCGCCACGATTGACTTCCGCAGCACGTTTGCACGTAGTCCCCAAAAAGCACTGGTCAAGACAATGTCATCAAGCGTGCTATCGACCAACATCTTACGATAGGTGTCACTTGCCATGCTTTCCCAGGTGGCAATGAAGCGCGTGCCCATACAAGCGAGCTCGCATCCAAGAATGCGCGCTGCGGCGATTGAGATGCCGTCTGTGATGCCGCCCGCGAGTACAATTGGACCATCAAACATGGCGCGGACCGATCGAACAAAAGCAAACGGATTGGCCCACCCAGTATGGCCTCCCGCACCGGCGGCGAGCAAAATCAAGCCGTCCGCACCCGCTTCGAGGGCTTTTTCCGCGTGGTGCAACGAAGCGATGTCGGCAAACACGAGACAACCGATTTCGTGTAAGGCATCGACAGCTGCAGCCGGCGATCCCACGCTGGTAATGACAATCTCCACTTTATGACGCACAAGACAGGCAAGATCATCCTTGAACCGTCCGTGACGGATCATGAGCGTTGGGCAGTGCGGCGCGACAGGGTGATACAGGCTTGCGAGATCATGCTCAATCCGGACTAGCCAATGATCGAGTTCCTCCACGGATCGGGCGTTCGTTGTAGGAAACGCGCCAATCGCTCCTGACCGGCAGACGGTAGTGACAAGCTCAACCCCTGAGACGTCGGCCATGGGCGCGATAATGAGGGGTAAAGCCAGCCTGGAAAAGAGAGCGTCCGGCAACCTGCCATTCGCGAAAATTGCAGTCACAGATATGTTCCTTTGCGCCCGCTTAGCAGCAAACTTTCTCACGCTTGCCAGCCAATCCGTGGCATGCTCCTGCGATCACTTCAATTACTAACGTTGGCAGTTGACTGAAGCGCAGACTGTACGTCACTCGCCAGCTCCGCCGCGCCGACGCAGAGCGTTCATCCCGAAAAATTCGATCCAATCCGCATCGAAACTGCAAGCCTGCTCAGCCTTGCGGCTAGCCCCCTGCCCGGAAGATTGCGGCTACTGTTCGCGAAGGCGCGCATTGCGATCCGCTTCAAAGCCAGCCGCCTGATGAAGCGGCCGATGTGGTCGCGGCCGCGTAGATTCCACGAGGTCGATCCTAGCTGAAGTTCGACGGTAAGATCATTTTTCCATGCAAGATCGAATCGATACGCTTGCACATGTGCGAAGCCGGAATTAACCTCTCCGACGCTATTGCCGTAAGGGCGAGCACGTCGAGGGTTGCCTTCGTCAATCGTTTCGTCCAGCACGCGGCAAACTTCTCGCTCAATTAGGTACAGATATAGCCGTCTTGCGGTGTTCCTGTCGTAGCAGTGTCAGTGTCGCGCCCTTGCACTTGAGCTCCTGCGCAGGCGCGGCGCTCGATTCGAAGGACTATGCGACAAGCTTTACATGGCCGTGCCACCTCCGATGGAGGCAATCCAGTGAGCAATACAAATAGTCAAGAGAGCCGGAGAGTGGCTCGCCAAGCATTAGTTTAGGGGATTAACCAAAAGACTGTCGCGAATTGGAAAGCAGAGCTAGACCGTCGCCGATTGTTCGACAGGCCCGAAGGAAACCAAGTTGACAGTGCTTTCCATAGGGCGATCATTGGCGTTTTCCGGCGACATGCGCTGCTGCCACTCGACGATTGCCTCTATGCGTTGCAGCCAGCCATCCGACACGATCATCCCTGCATCGCTGCCTGCATGGCAGACGTCTAGTCCCGGGCAAATTCTGAAGCGGGTTGAGCTTGAATCGTTCTGACTGGGAAGTCCAGCGTTTGGGAGATGTGTTCGTAAGCCGTTGAGCGGAAGCAGCGTGTGCCGCGAAAGCGAGACGATCGCCTCTATATCCCCTTCTTTAACGGTGATCGACTTGTATTCCTTGGGGCCTCGCGACAGATCAGCGACCATTTCGCGCTGCTTACTCCAGCGACATCTAGGTGATCCCGTCGCGCTTGGCGAGCCGCTCTCAGGTTGTCTTAACAATTTCGCAGCTCTACAGATTTGCGCGTGGGTCGAGACTAAGCACCCTAGGCGCCGATCACGCCGAGCTTGGCGTGACCCTTGAAAAGGTTTCGCGCGATCGTGCGTTTCTGGATCTCGTCAGTGCCGTCGTAGATGCGGTATGATCGCAATTTACGGTACCACCGCTCGATCGGCAGCTCCTTGGTGTAGCCCACCCCGCCGTGGATCTGCATGACACGATCAACGACCTTGTTAGCCGTGATCGAACCGGTTAGTTTCGCGATGGACGATGTGTGCCTCGCGTCATGTCCGCTCTCTGCTCGCCATGCGGCGAGGAGGGTCAGGTACTTTGCAGCCTCGATTTCGACATGTGAATCAGCGATCTGCCACTGGATGGCTTGGTATTCCGCGATGGGGTAGCCCATGGATACTCGGTTCTTTGAGTATTCGATCGCTATCTCGAGCAGGCGCTCCGACGCGCCCACTGCCGCCGAGGGGGTCTCGTAGCGAGCGGCGCCAATCCATTCCATCGCCAGCCTGAAGCCCCACCCCTGTTCGCCGAGAATGTTGCAACTCGGGACCCGGACATCCTCGAAAACGAGCGATGCCGGGCTCCATTCCCCCACCATTGTCGGGATGGGTCGAGAGCGCCATCCCATCTTACGGTCGACGAGGAAGCAGGTGATGCCGCCCGAAGCACCCTTGTTCGGATCGGTGACGGCAAACACTATCGCGAAGTCGGCCTCGTTTCCGCCGGAGATCAAGGTCTTCTCGCCGTTGATGATCCAGTCGTCGCCGTCGCGCACAGCACGGGTGCGAATTGCGGCGGCGTCCGAGCCGGCGCCAGGCTCGGTGACCGCGAAGCAGCTGACCCGTTCGCCTGCGATCGTCGGGATGAGATATTCCCGCTTCTGGCTCTCCGTGCCGGAGAATAGGATGTTATCGGCGTGCCCGCCGAATTTGAACGGGACGAAGGTGCGTCCGCTTTCGATACAGATGAGCGAGTTCATGATCGCTCCCAGTCCGGCTCCGCCGTGCTCTTTCGGTGTGGTGAAGCCCCAAAAGCCTACGCTCTTCGCTTTCAGCTGTAGGTCTCGCAGCTGGCCCGGTTCGAGGTCGGGACGGCCCTCGAGCTCGTTGCGGAGAACTTGCGTCTCGAGGGGAATGATTTCTTTGTCGATGAACGCGCGGACGGAGCTCCGGATCATCTGCTGTTCGTCGGTGAGTGAAAAATCAAGCATTATCTTAGCTCCTGTGGATGGATATCTTTATGGTGAATGGTTGTGCGGCGACTGGGTATCAGTGCCGGGCCCTTCCGTGACTTCGATGATCTGCTGGTTCCGAAGTGCGTGTGATCCGCGGGAATCTGCGTCGTGGTCCCATCACGACCCCGGTGGCGCCTGTACGTGTCCTGGACGGACCGCGCCATCAGGTCCGTTGAGTACACCACCGGCATGTCTTCCTCGGACAACGAGAACACGATTGCAGCCTGCACCTTCTCGGTGTTGAGCGCAGGTAGGAACGCACGACCGTTCGGCAACGGTCGGTGCTCAAGTAGGGGTCCGAACGCGGAATCGAGCAGCAGCATGTTGAGTTCGAAGCTACCCAAGGCCATCGCGTGCATGGTCTGCGGTTTGAGGGAAACCGGCTGATAGCACGAGGTGTCGCCGTCACCGCGCTTGGGCCGCGCCTTGACCTGCTCGATCGTCAGGTACCGGTTGATGCCGAGCCAAGCGATGTCAGGCACAACGGGCAGATCGGCCACTGAACGGCGGGCGTTGCAGCCCGCAACTTCGTTGTCGGGGGTGTGTCGGCGAATTTCTGCCGGCGAAGCCCAGCTTGATCGAGTGCGCGACGACACCGGTCGCCTGCCGCACAGCAAAAAACGGCGATCGATTTCGGACGCAGAAAGCGTAGGCGATCGCACGAAGTCAACTACCTGCCGACGGGTGCCAAGCGAACCATTGCGCCGAGCAGTGACGCGTCCCATATGGGTTTCATCGAGATACGTATCGGTGGTCCGAAAACGTTCAGTCGGATGAGCAGCATCCGAAGAAGCGCTCCGCTGTTCCATCTCATTCTCCATTCGCTCTACCGAAGATGTGGAGCCGGCAGCTCGGCTGTACGCCATCGACCGCGACGCTTGGTGGCCAAACTTGCAAGCCTGTACAACCTACGGGCGGCTCGATCGGTCCCTATTCAAGCGAACTAAATCACTGGATATCTGCTCGGGCTGCTACCAAATCCAATAGGGTAACTAGATGTTAGCTTTCAGGACGTTGTCCATCATAAGGGTTGGCCGGCAGCGTCCTAGCCTGCACAAAACTTAGCGTGCAGCACAAACTGGCCGCCTGGGGTGCGGGCGTTTGTAGCGACGATCGAGGCTTTGGCGCCGAACTCGTAAGGCGCCGAGGCCTTAGCCTTGCCGATGCATTCGACATCGGGCGTGTGGAAGGAATAGAGCTTCCATCCGCGCTAACGCTGCTCTTGGGAGAGGATCTGCGCGGCGCGTGAAACCGGCCGTTCGAATGCAACCTCAGCCTGCCAGCTTCCGAGCCCTCACTCGCAAAAATTTGCAATCTCAAGTCCGAGCTACGTCCGCAAGCTGCGCGAGAACATTCGCTGTAAGGGCATACCCAGACTCAGCCGACGGCGTTTCCCATCCGCTACTTCTTACTGGAGGAAAGAGCGCATCGGCTTCGGAGGGAGGCTAAATCAGAAGCCAGATTGGGCTAGTGATGTATGTGGACCAGATTCTTCACCGCCTCGGCGGGCTCCAAGCCTTTCAGGTTGTTGAGACCGAGGCGCTGTAACACCCGCCTAACGGTAGCCGGCGATACGCAGGCCTCTTTGCCGATCTGCTTGGCGGTCATGGGCTGACGGCGAAGGCTCCCTTACTTGCCGAGAAGCTGCGCTATGTAGTTGAGCTCCATCTTAATTACGCCTGGCCCATGGTGCTTTGCATCGATGAGAAGACCAAATTGCTCTTCCTACGGCTACATCAAGAGCGTCACTCACGACTACCACTGTCATGGCACGATCACCTGTTCGCCGCCCTCGACGTACTCGATTGTGCTCAACGAAGACCCGCCATTGCCACCGAGAGTTCCTTCGCCTTTTTGCGTCACATCGAAACCAACGGCCGGCCCAACTGGACCTCCAAAACGCCACCCGCTCCCCATCCGCGTTGTCACATTGATTTCACGCCAATCTACGCCTGCTCAACCAGAGTCGAACGCTTCTTCTCCTATCACCAACGCGCCATTCGTCGCGCTCTTTCGATCCAGCACCGAACTTGTCAAGACAATCGTCCCTTTTGGCCCCCTCACAACCCACATGCACAGCGGCTTCATGTGGACGGTTACAGCCGATACTTACGGAAACTCGCCCGACTTTGTCAGCGAATTCGTGCTCTCGAAGCTGTTCGCTGTTTCGGAACGCTACAGCTATTGCCGCTAGCTGCGCTAGTGGCAATCGACTCAACATGTCGCCGTAAGGTCGGCACTTCGGTCATCGTCAGGCAGTCTTCGAGTGTTATGGGAGGCAACTAGTAACATGAGCCTCCATTTTGTCATTCCACTCGTGGCTCATTAGCTCCGGGATGTCGGAAATCTGACGACCCGCCGGGCCGAGAGAGACGTGATTGCTAAGGGCGCGCGTTTTCTCTCGTAGGCAAGCCGCGCGTGCAATTCCGCAAGTGGCATGCCGATTGCTTGGATGAGAATTGCCGCACCAAGCTATTCGCAGCGGCCCTATCGCCGGAGATTCAGATGAAGCGCAGCTCGATCGTCCTAGCCAATGCGCTGATACTATTTGGGTTCAAAAACGATGAACATCATTGGATACAGCTTTCGCCAACCTGGCCCAGCATACGTGCATCCTGAAAGGAGACATGAGAATGATCTCTGAGTTGTTCGTCACCTGCGCTATCACAGGGAGCGGGAGTTCGGTCGACCGTAGCCCACATGTACCGGTCACGCCGGAGCAGATCGCAAACTCGGCCATTGAGGCGACGCGTGCTGGGGCCGCTGTTGTGCACATTCATGTGCGTAATCCCGAGACCGGGCGGGGCTCGCGTGATCCAGCGCTGTTTCGTGAAGTGGTGCGCCGCATTCGGGCGTCCGACGTGAAACCAGTGATCAACCTAACTGCGGGAATGGGCGGCGACATTGTGCTGGGCGGGCCGGAGTCCCCCCTGCCGTTGGACCCGAGCACCGATATGGTAGGTGCGACCGAGCGCCTCGTGCACGTGGAGGAGCTGAGGCCAGAGATCTGCACCTTGGATTGTGGATCGATGAACTTCGCCACCCGCAACGAGTACCTCATGGCCAATACCCCTGGGACTCTACGTGCGATGGCTGCGCGCGTGAAGGATCTCGGCGTTCGTCCTGAGCTCGAGGTGTTTGACGCCGGTCATCTGGTGATGGTCCACGATCTGATCGAGGCGGGGCTCATCAAGGATCCGCCGCTGATTCAGCTGTGTATGGGGATTCGCTACGGTGCGCCGGACGATCCGACTACGCTAATGGCGCTGGTGCACCGACTGCCGCCGCGCGCTATCTACTCGGCCTTTTCGATCGGTCGGATGCAGCTTCCGTACGTGGCTTTGGCGCCGCTGGTGGGGGCGAATGTGCGGGTAGGGTTGGAAGACAATCTGTACCTTTCCCGTGGGCGACTGGCGACCAACGCCGAACTCGTTGAGCGGGCGGCGCAAATTCTTGAACGGATCGGGGTTCGGTTGATGAGCCCGGATGAGGTGCGCGAGAAGCTCGCGCTTCGAGCTCATGGGTGAGGTTTCAAAGTTCATGTCTCAAAAGATGCCGAGAGCAGTTGGATTGCTTGGGGGCGGAGTGATCGGGGGCGGCTGGGCTGCTCGGTTTCTCCTCAACGGGGTGAACGTCCGGCTGTATGGCGCGTCGCCGAGTGCGGTCGAGCGCGTGCAGAAGATGCTGGCCAATGCGCGCCGAGCGTATCGGCGGCTGACGCCGTTACCGCTGCCGCCCGAAGGGACGCTGACCGCGGTGCAGACGGTTGCGGAAGCGGTGCGTGGCGTGGAGCTTGTGCAGGAGTCGGCGCCGGAGCGTCTGGAGCTCAAGCAGGAGTTGCTCGCGGCTGCCGATCGGGAGACGGCGCCTGAGACCCTGATCTGCTCCTCGACATCGGGCTTGCGGCCATCCTTGCTGCAGGCGCAGATGCAGCATCGCGATCGCCTGCTCGTTGCGCATCCATTCAACCCAGTATACCTTCTGCCACTGGTTGAACTATGCGCCAGTCAAGGCGCGGCGACCGAGTCGCTGGCGCGGGCGGCGGAGATCTATCGGGCGGTGGGAATGCATCCTATCGTGGTGCGCAAAGAGATGGACGGTTTCATCGCCAACCGATTGCAGGAGGCCATGTGGCGCGAGGCGCTTTGGCTGGTGCACGACGACATTGCCACCGTGCAAGAGGTCGATGATGCGATCAGATATTCGTTCGGGCTGCGCCGGGCGGTCATAGGACCTTTCCGCGTTGGCGGGGGTGGGACTGGCATGCGTCAGTTCCTAGAGAAATGGGGGCCCGGACTGAAGTGGCCGTGGTCGAAGCTCACCGACGTGCCCGAACTAACTGATGCGTTTGTTGATAAACTCGTCAAGCAAACCGACGCACGAGGCGAGAACTCGACAGGTCCAGAGCTGGAGCAGAAGCGCGACGACTGCCTCGTGGCCGTGCTGCAGGGATTGCGCTCACAGAACTATGGCGCCGGCGAAACGCTTGCACGCTGGGAGCGAGATCTGCGCGGCCGTTCTCTCCGGCTCCGAAATGCCCCCCGGAGCTAGACGCCGGAGATCCAGTTCACGTGCGCACACAGGTCCTCGGGGCGGCGGCAAAAGTTCTCACATGCACTGCCCACCGGGCGACGGAAAGGCACGACAGATGCTGATTCGGGGTATCCATATAGGTTACCGGTGAGCGATCAGCGTCTGAGCACCGCGTCGTAGAACTGGATGAGCTCGATCAGTTTTTCGATGCCGAGTCGGTGAACGCCTGAACACCGTCTTGTCCCACGCCATAGATCTAGATCTCCATTTCGATGGCGATTTCGCGCAGCCAATTGTCATCCTCAACGAGCGCCTTCGCGATCTACGAGATGGTAGTGACGTGCCGGACCTCGTTGACGTGGGTGATCATGCGCTCGAGCAGAGATTCCCTGATGCCGACGTCCAAGTCCAGAGCAGCGATTCGTCTAGCCGTGGGCGCCGATGCGGCGAGGACGTCGGCCAACCGGGCTTGCGGATCGACGCCGTTCATTTTGGCTGTTTATGCCGACTGCCGAACTATGCCGAATGAGCTTGTTTTCCTCGAGATTCGCGGTGAGCGGCGTGTAATCGGCTCGGCATAGTTTGTCTTGTACCTCCGCTTTGAACAGCGGAGGCCAGGATATGATTGCAGAAGAGTATTTGGGCAGGAGCCGACTATTCCGGCGCCTGAAGAGTGGACCCCACAGACAGCTCGTCGAGCTCTACGCGGCGCGCCTCGTCAGGGACGAACTCGCTGGCCACAGTACGTGGCGATGCCTGAACTTGGTCAGCGACCTCATCAGCTGGATCAAAAGATGTGGCTTGAGGCTAGCCGATTTCAATGAGCGCGTGGCCGAACGGTACCTTAAGCACCGAGCGGGGAAGCAGTGCATCCAGCCGGGCGACTAGGCGGCGCTGAAGCGGTTGCTGTCGGTGTTGCGCGAAGTGGGCATGATCGCGCCGGCGGCGCTGCGGCCGATCTCGCCGCAAGACCAGATATTCGGGGAGTTCGCCGAGTTTCTGCAAAGGGAACGCGGGTTGGCGCCGAGGACCATCATTCGCCACCTGCCAATCATTCGCCGCTTCCTGCGCGAGGTGTGCCCTGCCGGCGCCAGCGACCTTGGCAAGATCAGCCGAGAGGACGTCACCCGCTACATCGCGCGCCACGCCCGGGATTGGAGCGCGGGATCCGGGAAGGCTATGTGTTGGTCGCTGCGTGCATTTCTCCGATACCTCCATCATAAAGGGTTAATCCCGCTCGCCCTGGCGGATGGCGTCCCCTCCATCAGGCGATGGAAGCTCGCAAGCCTGCCGACCTATCTGTCCGCCGCGCAGGTCCAGAAGGTTCTCGATGGTTGCGATCGAGCCACCGTGATAGGACGGCGGGATTACGCCATCCTGATGCTGCTGGCCAAGCTCGGCTTACGGGCTAGCGAGGTCGCGACCCTCATGCTGGATGATATCGACTGGCGATCCGGCGAGATGCTCATTCGCGCCAAGGGTCGGCAGCGAGCGCGGATGCCGCTACCTCCAGACGTCGGCGCGGCTGTCGTTGCCTACCTGCGTGGCGGCCGCCCGACATCGTCGTATCGTCGGCTGTTTCTGCGCACGCTGGCGCCTCACGTCGGCTTTGCATCCGGTTGCGCGATTACGATGATCGCCAAGGCCGCTCTGGAGCGCGCCGGCGTCCGTGGCTACGCCCACCACGGGGCTCATATCTTCCGACACAGCCTTGCCACCGAGCTTCTCCGATCTGGCGCGACCTTGTCAGAGATCGGCCAATTGCTGCGACACGAGAGCCATGACACCACGCGCATCTATGCGAAAGTGGATATCCAGAGACTTCGCGCATTGAGCCTGCCGTGGCCGGGAGGCGTGCAACGACCCGTCTGCGATCCGCACTCGAGCAGTATCTGAGCATGCGCCAAGGGCTTGGATACAAGTACCAGCATCAGGCCCGGCGACTCGCCGAGTTCGTCTCCTTCATGGAGAAGCGCAAGGCCACGACCATCACCACAAAGCTCGCCGTCGCCTGGGCGACTCTGCCACCCGATCGGCACTCATCCTGGGTCTTACGACTAACCGACGTGCGGGGTTTCGCGCGCCATGTCGCGCACATCGATCCCGAGACGGAGGTGCCACGCGCCGGCATCTTGCCACCCCTGAAGCGTGCCAAGCCCTATATCTACAGCGATGCGGAGATCAAGGCGCTATTGAAGGCGGCACTTGCCTTGCCTCCCGCAAACGGACTGCGGCGCTGGACTTATCACCATCTGTTCGGGCTGATCGCAGTGACGGGCATGCGTCTGTCCGAGGCGATCGGGCTTGAGCGTGCCGATGTCGATCTCGAGGGAGGCGTGCTCACAGTCCGAGAGAGCAAGTTCGGCAAATCGCGCCTCGTGCCGTTGCATCCGACGACCCGATCGGCTCTCCGCAGCTACGCCAAACGGCGGGATGCTCACCTCAGGTCGCGCTGCGGTGCGCACTTCTTCGTGGCCGAGCGCGGCGGCCGATTGCTGCACCAGTATGTTCATCGTGTTTTCTGGCGCTTGTCGCGCGAGACCGGCCTACGGCGCCCCGGCGACCATAGCGGGCCGCGCGTTCACGATTTCCGGCATCGTTTCGCCATCCGCACGCTTCTCGGCTGGTATCGCGAGGGGATCGATGTCGAGCAGCAACTTCCGGCGCTTTCTACCTACCTCGGTCACGCCTGCGTACGCGATACCTATTGGTATCTCTCGGCCTGTCCGGAACTGATGGAAGAGGCCGCCCGTCGTCTCGACCGGCGCTGGGAGGCCAAGCCATGAAGCCGGCTAGCGGCCTCGCCGCGCTCATCGAGCGTTACTTCACCGTGCGGCTGATACGCCAGCGCAATGTCAGCGCCAACACGATCGCATCCTACCGAGACACGTTCCGGCTTCTGTTCACGTTTGCACAGGCGCAGCTCCGCAAACCGCCGTCGGCCCTGACCCTCGACGATCTCGATGCGCCCTTTGTCAGCGCGTTCCTTGCTGATCTTGAGACGAAGCGGGGCGCCAGCGTCAAGACGCGCAACTTGCGCCTGACGGCCATTCGCTCCTTCTTCCGGTTCGTGTCTTTCGAGGAGCCGGCTCACAGCGCCTAGATCCAGCGCGTCTTGGCGATGCCAAGCAAGCGTCACGACAAGCGTCAGGTGCATTTCCTGACGCGGCCCGAGATCGAAGCGATTCTCGCTACCCCAGATCGCTCGATGTGGCTCGGACGTCGCGATTATGCCTTGTTGCTGCTCGCGGCCCAGACCGGCTTGCGCCTGTCCGAGCTGATCAACCTCGACAGGGGTGCCGTCCACCTCGGCACCGGCGCGCATGTGCGGTGCGTCGGAAAAGGTCGAAAGGAACGATGCACGCCGCTAACCGCGCACGCGCTTGGGCGCCCTCCAGCTATGGCTCAAAGAACCTGCCCGCCATGGCGCAAAACGCGTTGTTTCCCAATATGCACGGTGGACGGCTTAGCGCCGACAGCGTTCAGTCGCTTCTCGCCAAGCATGTGCGTATCGCCAGCGAGAGATGTCCGTCATTGGCGTCCAAGCGGGTGTCGCCGCACGTGCTCAGGCACAGCGCTGCGATGGAGCTGCTGCAAGCCGGCGTCGATTGCCGGTAATTTCGCTGTGGCTCGGTCATGAGTCGATCGAAACAACGCAGACCTACCTGCATGCCCATCTCGCACTCAAGGAAGCAGCCCTCGCAAAGCTCAAGCCGTACGAGCACCGCAAGCGAACCCGCTTCAAGCCAAGTGACCGCTTGCTCGCCTTCCTTGAGGCGCTGTAAGACGCCAGACTATGCCAAATGGAAGCGGGACGACGACCGCTCGACCAGCCGCAAGTACGCGCAAACGACGATTCTTCCCAAAACCATTCGGCATAGTTCGGCAGTTGGCATAAACGGCCTTATGCCGCGCGCGGCACTACGCCGTGGCGATCAGGCTGTACATGGTTGCAGACGCGCCGTCTTCCGCGATCGGATCCGCAGAACTACCATGTTCGGCAGAGCGATGCTTCTTAGCCTCCCTTCGGCGGCATTGTTGGAGAGGCAACACACCAGGAACAGGCTGAAGCTCGCTCAGCGCTTCAGGAAGTTAACGCGCCAGGTCATGTCCCCCGGAGAGCTTGGCGAGCTGCTCTCGCATGTAGACCTAAAGGTCATCGACCAGAGGGCCGGCGCAGCGTCTGCCGCACCCGAACGCGTTCCTCGGCGTTCTTGCCGTTGATGGAGCGCTCGATCGCGAAGAGCGCATCGATCCACTTCGTCGGCGATCGGAGAGAGCGGGATTTCTCTTTGCCAGCGGACTTGCGGCACACATTCTCAAGATCGGCCATGGGAAAGAACGGCCGCCGGGCATGTGCCCAACTTGCGTCAAGACAAGTCTTGGAAAGTAGGATGAATGTGATGTGAAACCTTTGACCTAGAGGGTTCGGCGCTGTCCAGGCATAGGCGGAGTCCGCCAGCCGGAAGCGAGTCTTGCATGAGGGGCGGCAACGTCGCTCGTGAAGCGCAGAGAGCAGGTACCTAAGCCCTGCGGCAGCCTCGAAGTCATGTGATTGCTGAGCTTCGCCGTGTCGGGTCCGGGGGCTGCGTCGGGACAGCCGCAATGGTGAGGTTCACCCGTTCGGCCCGGGTCTCAGAGCAGGGCTGAGGTACGGGGCGGGTCACGAGGAAACCTGAGAGATCCATCTGGTCCATATGGAAAGCCGGCGCGGAGCACTGGCCTCAACAACGCTCCAGGCCCGACGCCTCGACTTTGGCGAGCATCTGCAGCGCGTATGCGAACACGAAACACCAAAGCACGCGGAATCCCGAGGCGAGAAGGTAAGTTGACGGAGATGCGCGCGGGAAGTCGTAGCGGCATCGAGGAAGGCGGGAACTGGGCTGCCCATTGACTAGAAACACGGGAGGGAATGCTGTGTCCCGCAAACCTGTCCGCAAAACGACAATGGCTAGCCGATCTGGTGAGGCAACATCCCGAGCGGGTACCGACCTCGCTGGATCACCGGACCCTCTCGAGTGAAGGGAGCCGTCACGCGCTAAGGCGCTCGGCACGATCGTGCGTCGCGCGGCATGCTTCTTGTTGGCTTCCAAGAGTTCGTTCGCAGTGCGAAAGTCTCTTCGCTGATGATGGTCGGCACAGGGATTTTGATCCACTCAGTGCGAGGAAGCTCATGATTGGCGTTGTTGCGAGGCGCGGTCCCGCCGCGCAATCGCAAAGGCCGCGTCACACGCATGCGCGGCGCGATCCGCGTCTTGCCAAGGCAAGCCGTTCTTTATACGTGGGATTGCGCAGCATCGGCCAAACCGTCGAGCGCTCCCAGCAGCCAGTTTCTTTGGCTGCCGGAATCGGCGCTCATTGAGTAGGCGCGTGATAGTACCGATGCTGCGTTGTTTTCGGTGTAAAGCTCGTAGGCTCGGCGCACGACACCGGTCTGTCGCTCGTCGACGCTAAAACTCATCGAGCCCCTCGCCGCACCGATTGTCTCGCGTCCTCGCAACTCCGATGTCATCGTCGGCCCTGCCACTCGACAGGAACGTTGGGCCGCGCGTGGCGCACCCCGCTCGATTCAGTGCGAGACTTCGGAATGACTCTAAGTTGAGTACTCGGTCTCGCTCCGGAGAGAGGGCGATCGTGAAGGAGAATACACCAACCTCCAGCATGTTGCCGTAAGGTTGCCACTTCAGATCATCGTCAGGCAGTTTTCGATGTGGCATGGAAGACAACCGGTTACATGAGCCTCCCTTTGTCATTCAAGCCGTGGTTCGTTGCCTGCGGGGATGTCGTAAATCTGACGACCCGCCGGGCCGAGAGAAGACGTGACTGCAAAGGGGCGTGTTTTTCTCTCGTAGGCAAGCCGCGCGTGCGATTCCGCAAGTGGTATGACGATTGCTAGGATGAGGACTGCCGCACTAAGCCGTTCGAAGCGACCCTATCGCCGGAAATTCAGATGAAACGCAGGTCGATCGGTCTAGCCAATGCGCTGATACTATTTTGGCTTCCAAAATTGATGAACATCATTGGATGCAGCTTTCACCAAGCTGGCCCAGCATACGTGCAGCCTTGAGTGAAATGAGACATGAGAATGATCTCTGAGTTGTTCGTCAGCTGCGCTATCACGGGGAGCGGGAGTTTGGTAGATCGTAGCCCACATGGACCGGTCACGCCGGAGCAGATCGCAAACTCGGCCATTGAGGCGACGAGGCGACGCGCGCGGTGGCGGCGGTTGTACACATTTATGTGCAGAATCCCGAGACCGGGCGGGGCTCGCGCGATCCGGTGCTGTTTCGTGAAGTCGTAGGCCGCATTCGGGCGTTCGATGTGAATCCAGTGCTCAACCTAATTACGACAATAGGCGGCGACATTGAACTGGCCGGGGCGGAGTCCTCTGCCGTTGGACCTGAGGAAACGATATGATGGGTGCGATGGAGCGACTGGTGCATGTGGAGGAACTGCAGCCAGAGATCTGCACGTTGAATTGTGGGCGCGCTTGCGCCCAGTTCGCCGCGCGATATGTCTGCCGGCCGTAAGTGACGCTTGAATGCGAGAAAGAGAGGGACGATGTCGAAGAATGAACTGTGCGCGATCGTGACGGGCTCAGCAACGGGTCTAGGAGCGGCCACGGCGGGCCTTTTGGCCAAACGCGGGGCGAGAGTGGTGGTCAACTATTCCAACAGCCAAAAGCAAGCCGAGGCAACGGCCGAGACTTGCCGTTTAGCCGGCGCTTCCGAGGTCGTCGTAGTACAAGGGGACGTCTCTGGGGATGAGGATTGCAGAAAGATCGTCGCGGCTGCCGCGCCCTGGGGACGGCTCGACGTGCTCGTCAACAATGCCGGCATCACGAGACATGTGCCGCATCACGATCTGCATGGCCTCTCGGCCGAGGATTTTCAGCGCATCTATGCCGTCAATACCATCGGGCCGTACCAGATGATCCGTGCTGCGCGCTCGCTCCTCGAGGTCGGCGCGAAAGTAAGCGGACGGCCGGCCGCGGTGGTGAACGTCTCCTCGATCGCGGGCATCAACGGTAACGGCTCATCGATCGCCTACGCGGCCAGCAAGGCCGCGCTGAATTCTGTGACGCTGTCATTGGCCCGGGCACTAGCACCGTCTATACGCCTAAATTCCGTTTGTCCTGGCTATATAGATACGCGCTGGTTTGTCAAGGGACGTGGCGAGGCCGACGCCCGGCAGGTGCGCGAAGCCGTGTTGGCGCGCGTGCCGCTCAAGGTCGCCTCGAGTGCCGAGGACATCGCACAGCTCGTCTGCTTCCTCGCAAGCCCAGCATCGAGCAACATGACCGGCGAATGCGTGCGGATGGACGCGGGCCTGCATCTGAACTTGTGACAAGGCGGAAGACTAGCACAGGCGGCAGGTAGATCGCGTATCCTGGACCATGTAGTCGGCTTTTTTATTTCGAGATAGCGCGTTCGAAAACATCGAGGCTTATTTTGAGTTGGTGATCCGGTTTTCACTCACTACCGAGGCGTCGTAAGGAGATCGGCATTTGCAAGCTTGCTTACGGAGCGAACACGCGTGAATATAGCCGATCCGCCCCGCCACCCTTATTCCGAGGCGCTTGATCAAGCGCGATCAGGCAGATTTTAAGAGCTGTGCCTCGCTCTCGGGTGAGTCTCCACGAAGGTTGCATGCGCCAAACACATTTGCCGGGCGACTACTGCTCCGAGCTACATCAAGCAGGTCGTTTATCGCCGCCTACCTGGGAGAGCCGGCTCTGAGACCGACTTCTCACTCCGTGACCTGCTACTGTGTTTCATCCGGGCGGTTAGAGACTCGGAGTTTTGGGGCGATGCATCCGTTCAAGTGCGGTGAGCGAGGAATAAACCGACCTTCTCAGAGCAGCGGAAATGGTACTCAAAGCCGGTAGTGTAATCAAAAGTGCGTTGGTTGTGTGGTCGCGCCACGCGCCACGAACCACAGCGCATAACAATGTTTTTCGATCAGACCGCGTGCGTGGTCTTGTGATCATGAGTTTAGGCCCCTGGCTAGCCTTCATGACGGGACCACTGAGTATTGGATAATTAGAGTCCGGTCGTGTGGTCAACCGATAAGGAGAAATTCCCAGGTCGCCTACCGCTTCTCCTCTAATGACGGTCGGTAACACTAATCATGCTGGCCGCGTCGAAAGCTTCTTATTTTGAACTAGAACCGATGTCGCCCAACGGCTTTGAATTATCGTGCATTAGCCTTGTCAACAGCATCAACCATTCGGATCGTCTTTGACGATCATCCACGCCAAAGCGCCAGATGCTGAGAAAATAGAAAGAAACCCGATCAGAAGGGTGATCACCGACCCATTTTAACAGGATCGAATGGTACGCTTGGACACGGAAAATGGCCGTGTTTGAGAAGATCCTCAATCGAGTTGCAAAAAGGGGGATCAGCGTCTGGCAGATCTGATATGGCTCTTGCATCCTCAACTCGCCCCTAGCGCACGTTGCCGACCCATATTGCACACCATCTGTGTTGGTGAATGACTTGCGGGCAACGCGTCGGAGAACCGTAACCGGCATGAGGTCCCACGTCTGTGGTGATTAGCGGGCGCGCGTAGCGGATCGGCATCCAGTGTTGGCGCAAAGGCTTCGACGGCCGTTGGAATATCGAGGTGGGCGTTGCGCAGAAAGTCTCGGGTCTGGCGGCCGGTCCGTGGCGGTCCGAGCAGCGGACCGCCCTGATCGTCGCGACAGTGCAGCAGAATAGGCAGAAGCAGACGGTGATTGACGTTGCTGGCGTCCAGCAATGGCGCCCACGCCCACAGCCTGAGCCGCATCGCGGCGTAGAATCCCTGACACCATGGTCGCGGATCGACGTCGCCATTGGGTTGACGCCGGTGCATCGGGGCGAACTGGTTAGGCGTGGTGGAAAGGATCTGGCTATCTCGTTCTGACGCAGCGCAACGGCGGAGATCGCGGCGAACTCCGGGGTGCCGCCGTGGTTGAAAGCATCGGCATCAATGGCGAGCAGTGGGCAGATCCGGTCGAGCGGGCTCATCGACACCGGTCCGGCCACGACCGCGGCGACGTAGCCGTCGAGCATGGGGAGACTGGTGGCGGCAGGATGCTGATCGACGCGAGCCTGGATCCATCGCTCGAGCTCCACAAGCGGCATCGCGGCGGCTGCCATCGACGATGAAGCTTTAGGGTGACGTGGGCTCATGCTGCAGCCTGTGCGATGCGCTGGCGCGCCGCCTTCCAGTTCCAGGCCAGCAGCTCGTGGAGCTGATGGCTCTTGGTTCGCCCGGAGACGATGCGTTCCAGCACGTCGGCCAGGTAGGCCTGCGGATCGAGCTCGTGGAGTTTTGCCGTGTTCACGATCGACGCC
The DNA here is from genome assembly GCF_055791185.1 of Bradyrhizobium ingae. Classification (NCBI taxonomy): domain Bacteria; kingdom Pseudomonadati; phylum Pseudomonadota; class Alphaproteobacteria; order Hyphomicrobiales; family Nitrobacteraceae; genus Bradyrhizobium; species Bradyrhizobium ingae. The sequence goes on along the minus strand of NZ_JBVUBB010000045.1, from coordinate 22,844 downwards.
AGGATCGCCCGGCCTTGAGGCTCGCGCCCGTGCTCTCGGTTGGAGCGAAGTCGAGGTTATTGATGATGACCTCGGCAAGTCTGGTGGCGGCGTTGCAAGACGTGGATTTGAGCGGTTGTTGGCGTTAATCTGCGAGGGCCGTGTCGGCGCGGTGTTTTCGATCGAGGCTTCCCGCCTCGCTCGAAACGGTCGAGACTGGCACACGTTGTTGGAGTTTTGCGGCTTGGTTGGCACGCTCATTGTCGATGAAGATGGCGTCTATGATTCTCGGTCGATCAACGATCGATTGCTCTTGGGGATGAAGGGAACGATGAGCGAGCTGGAGCTCAGCGTCTTCCCATGGCAATCGGGTGCATGGAACGCTCGACTGTATTGCTGTCGACCTCGACGCGGCTGCCGCTGAGAAACAGCGTCAACCCGTCCCAGTGATTGAGCGCATAGTTGATCGCCTCCGCCAGCTTCGACTGCGAGAAGAGCTGGTCGACCATCTCGGTCAGTTGCGCCTTGAGCGCCGCCAGCAGGCGGCAAGTCGCTGCTCGGCACTGCTGCCGCGGATCTCCGCCTCGATCGTATAGACTGCCTGCAGGCGTTCGATCACCTCACGCGCGAATGGCGACTGCATCGTCTTGTAGACCTCGACGAATTTGCGTCGGGCATGGGCGAGACAGAAAGCCAGCTGGATCGCGCCGCCATGCCGCGGGCAAGCGCCTTGTAGGCAGCATAACCATCCACCTGCAGAATGCCGGAAAAGCCCTTCAGCTGTCCGGCGATCTGGCAACCGCCGGCGGCGAGGGGCGGCCCCATGGCCGGTCATCCATGGCATGTGCCCAGAACTGGCAGATGCGGGGTCGATGTCGTCCAGGATCGAGCACCGGCATTGGCGTCTCATCGCAGAACACGCGCGGCGAGGCCTGGATCGTGCGCAGCTGAAGCTCATAGAGGCTCCTGAGCCACCAGGCCGCACGCTTCACCCAGCCGGCCAGCGTCGCCCGGTCGAGATGGAACACCCTGGCCGGCCAGAATTTGCACCTTCGGTGCAGCTGCGGCAGCCATATTTGGGACAGATCGTGCGCAGCACCCGCAGGATCGCCGGGATGATGTCCAGCACCTCGCTGACGTTCTCGCCGATCTTGTGGAGCTGACCCTGGCAGCACGGGCACGCCGTCGCCTCCGGCTCCAGCACCTGCTCGCAGCGCGGCAGGTGCTTTGGGAGTGCGCCGATGTTGCGGCGCGCCTTCTTGCGCACCTTGCCGGGCGGCTTCGCCGCAGGCGCATCGTCGTTGACCTGCACAGGCAACATGGCGTCGGTCTCGAGATCGCCCAGCTCAAGCGCGAGTTGCTCGTCCACGAGCACCGCAAGTCGCTCCGAGCGCTTCCCGAAGATCATCTCCTTGAGCGTCTGCATCGCCACACGCAGCTTCTCGATCTCTGCGTCAAGCGCGAGCACCATCTCGGTCAGAGCTGACGGATTGGTCGGGAGAGCATCGGGGCGAATCGCCATGACCAGACGATACATCCGCGCGCCACAGGCTCCAGCGAAATCCCCGCCTCTCAGCCGACAACGGCCGGTTGCCTCACAGGCTTGGGTGAGACACGCGTCCACTCGAGGCCATCGAGCAGCATCGCGAGCTGCGTCGCACTCAGATGTAGCACGCCGTCGCGGATCGGCGGCCAGGTGAAGCGTCCCTCGTGCAACCACTTCGTCACCAGCACCATGCCGCTGCCGTCCCACGCCAGAAGCTTCACTCTGTCCATGCGCTTGCTGCGGAACACGAAGACGTCACCGCAATACGGGTTCGAACGCAACGCTTCGCTCACCAGCGCCGACAGCGTGTGCACCGACTTGCGGAAATCGATCGGCTGTGTCGCTAACACAACCTTGAAGTCGGACCGTAACGCAATCACCGGCAACCCGGAGCGCCGCCAGCACCGTCGACAGCGTCGCCAACTCCACGCCCGGCTCGACGCGGATGCGCACTCCGCTCACTTCGATCTCGATCACCCCGCAGACCTTGGCCGAGGGCGCGGCGATCTCCAAAGCCTTTGCCGACGAAGCACGCTCGGACTCGCCAGCTGTCTCGCCACCGCTTCCGGCGCCAATTTGAATCGGCACGAAGTTCGGCGCCTTGCCGGCCACCGCCGCCGCAACTTGGCGTCGCCACACCGTGAGCAGCCCGCGGGAAACGTCATTGCGCCGCGCCACCTCGGAGATGTTCGCACCCGCCTCAAAGCTCTCCGCCACGATCCGGGCCTCCTCGCCCGTCCACCGTCGCCGTCGGCGCTTCCCAGTGATCACCTCGACGTGCGGCCGTCCTACACCGCTCTCTCAAATATTAGTCCGATATTCCTCACTAGAGTAGGTAGGTTTCCGTACACTATTGATGCTGTACTATTGGTAAGTAGCTCGCCGTGCGGGCGGAACGTCGGCTCATAAGATGGAACGAGGTGCAGCAATGACAAGCGTAGCTAATTCGCTGCATCTTAGAAGACAGGTCATGGAATTTATTGAAGGGACGCGCGTCGTTACTGAGGGTGAACTGCGGTCCAATAACATCACTCGTCATCAAGTCACAAGATTCTATCGCGAACAGATCACCAACAGTGGTTATTATGAGCAGCTTAGACACATTGTGGAGCCGTCAGTCGAGGAGTTCGAGAGTCCTGGTAGCTTAGATACGAGCGGCGAGCACGCCAACACGGTCGTGCCAGGTCTCCAGCACAAGTATGCCCAGACGGGGTTATTGCTGGTAACAGACCGTTGCGCTTCGTATTGCCGCTACTGCTTTCGAAAGCGCATGGTGGGTAAGACGTCTGATGAAATTGCGCCGGATTTCGCTCAGATCGCAGATTATATTCGCCAGCATCCTGAGATGACGAATGTGCTGCTATCTGGAGGCGATCCGTTCGTGCTCAGCACGGCGAGGCTCAATGAGATTCTTGATCATTTTTTGCCGATCGCACATTTGGATTCCATTCGATTCGGCACCAAAATGGTCGCCTATGAGCCCAAGCGGTTTGAGGATTCAGCTCTACCGGCTATGTTCCAAAGAATCAATCAAGCAGGCAAGGCAGCAACAATCGTCACACATTTCGATCACATCGGTGAGATCTCGGCGGATGCGGAGCTGAGAATTCGTTCTCTGCGAGCGCATGACGTGCAGTTCCTTAATCAGTCCGTGCTCCTCTCGAAAGTCAACGATGATCCTGAGATTTTGGCGGCGACGTTCGCCAAATGTCACCAAATCGGGGTGCGCCCTTATTATCTTTTTCAGGGCAGGCCAGTGAAAGGCGCGTCGCACTTTCAGGTTTCATTGCGCCGCGGACTAGAGATCGCGCGCGGGGTCAATCAACGTCTCAGCGGTATTCACAAAACATTCAAATACATTATGTCCCATTCCACAGGAAAGATCGAGATCCTGGATTTGGCAGACGATGGCCGCGTGTATATGCGATATCATCAAAACAAGGCTCCCGAAAAGATCGGAAAGATCTTCTCCCGGCCGTACGTCGAGACTGCCTGTTGGTTGGACGATTTGCCCGAAGGATAACAAGTGCTGCTTCGCACTATCGTTTATTCGGATGGCCAGCGCTTGGGCAATCGCGGACTTCTTTCTACATCCGGACGAGTTCGATCCGGTTTCCCTCGCCAAGAACGTCGGAATACCGTCCTGCAGGACGTGATTCGCTGAAATCTATGAAGCTGACCGCAGCGCAAGCCGGTCGACGAAGCCCGTAGCACGGCGATCAAGCTGATCCTCGACAATCATTCCGCACACATGTCGCGAGAAACACATGTCGCGAGAAACCAAAGCCTGGCTCGACACACGACCCGTAGGCCGCTTCGAATTTACCTTCACGCCCAAGCACGGTTCCTGGCTCAACCTCATCGAGGGCTCCTTCTCCAAATTCGTCCGCTCCGTCCTGCGTCACATCCGGGTGACCTCAAAACACGAACTTAACGAGCGCATAATGGCCGGCATCGACGACGTCAATCGCTACCCCGTCATCGACACGTGGTCCTACAAGTTCGCCCAGGCTGCCTGATATGATTCGAACCACGAAAACGCAGACCTAGGTCGAGGCATGCCACTTGATCACTTTGCCCAGTGCTCGAACCGAGACCCCTGTGCCTTGCAGGATAGGTCGGCCCGCATACATGGGCGGGCTGCCATCAGCTTTCTGATTCCGAGAGACCCCACTGATTTGCGAGACTGGGATAGGAACAATTTCGGGATATCGGGCGACCAGTTCATTAAGAACGAGGCCGATCGGTGATTCGTTATCGATGCTCATTGGCAAATCCATGCCCCAGAGAAGAATGTCAAACTCACCGCTTTGCCCGAGTATCTCCAAACAGCCGCTCAGGACCTCGGAATCGAAGGAGGTTTGGGCACTCAGATCCAGGGGGTTCAATCCGTTCGCGAATCTCGGAAGGGCGGTGGCCAGTCGGTTGCGCAATTGGTCCGAGAACGAAGCGAGCTTGAGGCTCGGTGTCGACAAAATCAAGTCGGCCATGATGTTTCCCATACCACCTGAAAAGCTTATAAAGGCCACGCGATTGCCCCGCGGTTTGCGGGATGCCCTGAAAGCCACAACAGTTTCGATCAAGTCCTCGACCGAATAAACTGTGATCACTCCCAATTCTTCCAGGAGCCGCATGTCGTTTTCATAGCTGTTCGCAGCTTGCGTTGCCGTATGTCGATTGACGGCATTTCGTACCTCCTGATGAGCGCCGACCCGCAACATGATGATCGGCTTGCCCTTTTCCCGGGCTTCCTTGCAGGCGACCGCGAAGCGTCCGGGATCCCTGATTCCCTCGGAATAACTAAGGATGACCTCTGTTTGTGGATCGTGGGCGAGAAACTTTATTACATCAGCGGTCGTGATGCTGACTTCGTTGCCCGTCGTCGCGATTTTGCTGATGCCCACGCCCCTGACAATTAACGGATGCATCGTTGCAACCATCTGCCCGCTCTGGAAGACGCCACTGACAGATCCCGCAACTATCTTCGGTATCCTGCTTTCCCAGACGGCGATGATCGGTCGGTGCAGATTGATAACTCCGATGGTATTGGGGCCAACGACTGTTGTCGTCGAGTTTTCTGCCCAGCCCCGGATTCGCTCTTGCCTTGCGCGGCCTTCGTCTGAATCAAGTTCTGCGAAGCCGCTCGAGATGATCTGTGCGGCGCCTACCAACTTTCGCTTGCATTCATCCAGAACTGGCAAAATGTTCTCAGCCCGAACGCATAGTATGGCCAGATCTACCTGGAATGGGACGTCTGAGATGCTCCTGTAGCAGTCCACACCGTCAACTCTACTGTAGTTCGGGTTTATGGCTGCGATATTTCCATCGAAACCGGACTCCACAATATTGTTGAGGATACTTTTCGCGATGCTAGGCTTTGGCGTAGCTCCCACCACGACAACTCCGTGAGGTTCGAAGAGAGATCGAAGGTTACGTCCGGCGGCGGTCATCACTGATTTGCCTAAATCAGATCGATAAAACTGCGTCGCATCACTCGCTGCTTGCACGGTTGTGTCTTCGCTAATCCTAGACATGAAATTTCCTCGTATAGACGAGAGTGGGGGAGGGGCGAAGGATGAGCTAGATTTTCCGATGTCCTTCAAGCGACGCGAGCATCGAACCGGACTTTATATCTCCTCTCCGCGCATGGGCAGGACCTCGTGATCCATCTGGGACAAAGCCACTAACGTGTTCAGCGATCCGCGCGACTTGTCGGAGCAAGCTTTGCCGCCCTCTAAATGAAGTAAAGCATGGCCCGTCCTTCGCGTCTGAATGCATTCAGCTCTCCCCTCAGTGTTGTCGCGTCGAAATAGCAAGCTTGCGACGTTCAGTTAGCAACGGCCGTGCCAGATAGCGCTCAAGAGCATTAAGCGTCTGATTTGGTTTGAAAAGTCTACATCTCCGCAAACGGAGGCCCGTGTTTCTAACCCGAGCACTGTCGGATTGTCGTCAGAAGCGGTACAAGAATCACCGAATGCCAACACTGAGGCCCTGGCCGACCATTGTCATCGATGCGAGTAGGCCGCCGCGCGACGACGTCGGGTAGAGGGATAGCCCGATCGTTGCATGCTATCGCCGACTCGTAACGTGCGGGTAAGTCGGTGACGATGCGACTGCCGCAAGATCGCAGTGTTAATCTACAACAACCTCCACCGCGGCATGCACCGCAGAGGCCCCCGCGTGGATAAATGTAAGCTCGAATCGCGGCCGTACCCTCCCTAACCTGTAGCGCCCAGCCAAATCTCTGGGATTCTTGTTGCAGATAATTCCAGGCGACCCGGTCGGGATGTTTCTTAGGAATGTCTATCTATTGCCCTGTATGATTTGGTAGCTGCCCAAGCGAGCTAGCCGGTGGTTCAGTTCTTTGAACAAGAGGACCGATCGATCTGCCCGTAAGATTTCACCAAAACTCCAGAGTCAGGTAACTTCGCTATCGGGCGGACAAGCTGAGCGGCCGCATATTCTCGTAAATCGGAATGGAGAATTGGATGCAAGCATGGATGGCTGTCCCGGATGATGGGGGCCCGACCGAGCACTGGCGAAACACCACTGACCCGATTAGCGAAAGTTGGCTCTACTTCGATGCAGTCGACCCGGCTGGGCTCATGCCGGTCCAGGCACGATCCCTTAGGGGACGCACCATCGCGTGGGGCGACGCTTCGTTTGAGAGTCGTCCGAGGGCCATTGATTTCGCACGAAGTTCCTACCTTGGCCTCGACAATCATCCGGTGATTGTCTCTGAGGCGATTAAGGCGCTTGAGGCGCAGCGCTTCTGCGCTCCAACGCAGCTCTATTTAGAACTCCTGGGGCAGCTTGAAGAAGCCTTGTCTGAGATGTTCTCCGCCCGCGTGCTCGCTTTTTCCAGTGCGATGCTCGCCAATCTTGGCGGGATGGCGATACTAGCTTCGGGCGCATTGACGGGCGGAAGGAAGCCGGTGGTCGTGTTCGATCCCTATGCACACATCTCGCTCGCTTATCACAAGCCGGTCCTGGCTAGCAATACACGCGTGGAAACGATCGCCCATAACGACATCGACGCTATCGAACGTTTGTGCCGTGAAAATCAAGCGGTTGCCTATGTATGCGATGGTGTTTCTTCTCTGGGATGCTATTTGCTGATCAAGGAACTGCGACAGCTCCAGGATCGTTATGGTCTCTTTCTTTATATCGACGATGCTCACGGCATATCAATCTTCGGAAGCCACGGTGAAGGATTTGCTCGCGCTCAGCTTCCGCGAGTGTTTGGTGAACGAACGATCATAGCAGGCTCCCTAGCCAATGGATTCGGCGCCTCGGGCGGATTGTTGATGCTTGGAGCGGCCGGTCAGGAGGCGCTGTTTCGACGATACTCTATTCCCCAGGTGTTTTTCGAGATCCCCACTCTGGCTGCGGTCGGTGCAGCCCTTGGGTCGTGCGAAATTCACCGCTCATCAGAACTCGGCGAGCGCCAAGAGAAATTGGCGCAACGTATTGCCCTCTTTGATCGCCGTGTCATTACAGCCCAACAAGGAAATTCGCTCCCAATCAGAATGATCGCCATCGGATCAGAGGCCCACGCGATTGAAATCGCAAGACGGCTTCTGGATGGAGGCTTTTATACGTCGGTCACATTCTTCCCAATGGTCGGAAGAAGAAGGGGGGCGGCGATTCGCATGTGCATTACAGCGCGGCATGAGCTCCGCGACGTAGAGCGACTTTGTGATAGCATTTTGGAAAATGTTGGCGAAACGACCGGAAAGCCTTATCCTCTGCGGTGATCAAATTTAAAACGAACGGATCAGCAGAGCCGCCCTGTCGGAGTCACGCAATTGCTGGAATGGGACTGCTCTGGCGATAATGAAGCATACTGAGCATGGCGGCTCGAAGTACTGACGTCAGCTTTCCTTCTCGCTGTATTCTTCACTGCGTGACCCACGCGAGGACGGCACCGAAACAGCTCCGACTGACCTAGATTCATCAGTTGAGGAGCACACGACTAAAGGCTCATAGTGGACTGTGATCATGAATCTGATCAAACCTCGTTCGTGCACCTCTGGAGCATCAATCGTGTTCATTGGGATAACTCGTCACGGCTACTGGGGCGCCCGCGAACAGAGCGGGAGTTTTGGCGGCTTGTTCGTAAACCGAGCGTACGCTCTGAAATACGCATTATCCAAGAATGGGCATGATCTAGAGCGCATTGTCAACGTACCGTCCGAGATCGAACTTGATGTTTTCTAAACGGGCAGTACGCGACTCGACGTCTGATTGGATAAAATCGAAGAGCTGAGATCTGTTTTAGGGGCTACGAGTAGCGGGAAAACTCTTGTGCACGATAGTGATCGTTCGCACATGCCCATTTTTCAGCCCGCATTCGAGCGAAGCGACCTCAACCATTGGGCAAGCGACTCGGCGACAAGCTGGAGCTTTTGCTGGCCGACAGTGTAAGGGTCACACACGAGGCCGGCGCGCTGCGCACGCGCGATCTTAAGCTGGTAACGGTGGACACGCTGTGCAGCCAAGATCAACAACCTCCCGACCAACGCCAAGCTGGTGCATGCGGCGATCATGGGTTCAATCGTCTGGCCTGCAAGTACGGCCTTAAGCTGCGGCAATCGTATCTGCGCGTCTCCAAGCGAGCGGCAATGATGGCGCCGACAGTTGCGCAGCTTGCGGACGTGGCTCGGCCGTCTCACCAGCGACGTCCGCCGCAAGATCGTCGGGCAGCCGGGGGCTGAGGTGCGTTCGACGGCTGGTTTCACGCGGCGCGCAGATCCTCTCCCAGTGCAGCGTCAGAGCGGATGGAAGCTCGATTACCTTCACGGGCCCGACGAATGCATCGGCGCCTTACGATTTCGGCGCAAAGCCGCGATCAAAACGCCAGCGTCCCAGGCAGCCATTTTGTGCTGCACGCCAAGGCGCGGCCGGGCAACGCGTATGACGGCCAAACGTTCGGCGAGGTCAACGGGAAGCTTACCCGTTCCGAGATCGAGCGCGCCTATGTGGCCACAATCACCGCCTCGTCCTCGCATGGATCAGCGCTTCTGCTCCTCGCCCGCATCGCGGCCATCCGGCTCATCGGCTGGACGAGGTTCTGCCCTGGAATTGAACGCCAGCATCAGCACTGTCCGCTCGAGCGGCATCACGAGGCACGTCAATTCCGTCCATCACGTCATCACCCAGCTCGCGAAATATCTCGGCGAAGACGAAGGTTGGCTGAGGACGTCGTCATGTGGATCTATGGCGTCGGAAAAGACGGCCTCCTGGCGTTCACCGACGTCGGAATCGAATGCCTCATCGAGCTGATCAGATTCTACAAAGATTAGCCCAGGGCTACCCAAGCGCTAACCCTGCGGCTACGCCGAATGGATTCAGAGAAACGCACCCGCTGCGAACGCTGCCAGTCGGAAACACCGATTTGCTTTTTTTCCTTCACACGACATGGCTGGCGTGTGGTCGCAACAAATTGTACTGATAGGCCCAAACCTAAAGATGGCTAATTTAGTGCGACCGCGCGATGGCGACGCGTCGATCTGCTCGTGAATCAGTTGGCCATTTTTTCGGCCCGGCATCAGTCGCTACAACCTTTCAGTGCTTCAGCCAGCGCTTCTTCGAAGATATCAAGCCCGCGATCTAGTGTCTCAAGATCGATCGTTAGTGCTGGCAAAAATTTTACAACTTGATCGGCCGGGCCGCATCGCTCAATCATCAGTCCCTTCTCAAAGGCCCTAACCGCCGTAGCCTTCGCGACTTCGGACGTTTGGCAATCGAATCCCAACACCATGCCTCGTCCTCGAACATCGAAAGTATTTCCGTGGCGTGACGCAATAGAATCGAGTCGTTGCCGCATAAGTGCTCCCATGCGGTGAACTTCACGCGAGAGTGTCTGGCACCGCCAATAAAGATTTATAGCTGCGGTTGCAGATACGAGTGCGAGGTTGTTGCCTCGAAAGGTGCCTGTGTGTTCTCCAGGTCCCCACGTATCGAGACCCTCTTTGATCAACAGCATTGATAGTGGCAAACCATATCCGCTTAGTGCTTTCGAGAGCACGACAAGATCCGGCGACAACGCCGCGAACTCAAAGCTAAAGAAATCGCCCGTGCGACCGCAGCCCATCTGGATGTCGTCGACTATAAAAACGGCCCCGGCTTCTTTAGCTATGGCCTGTATAGATTGCAGCCATTCCTTGCGGGCAACGTTTATCCCTCCTTCTCCTTGAATAGTTTCCACGAGAATGGCAGCCGGCGAATCGATGCCACTGCTCTCGTCCTGCAGTGCTTTTCGCAGATAGTCAGCCGTATTAAGATCGGGGCCAAGATAGCCATCATAGGGCATGAAAGTGGCGCCGCATAAAGGAACCCCGCTGCTTGCGCGATAAAGGCGATTGCCGCTCGCGGCAATCGCTCCTAAGCTCATACCATGATATCCATGTGTGAATGAAATGACATTTTGACGTCCCGTGAGCTTACGCGCGAGCTTTAAAGCCGCCTCAATGGCGTTAGCACCAGTTGGCCCTGTGAATTGGAAACGATATCGCATGCCTCGTTCGTGAAGTATGACAGAGTTGAAAGTCTCCATGAACTCGATCTTTGCAGGAGTAGCGATGTCAAGCCCGTGGACTACGGCGTCCGATTCTAGATACTCGGTAATAGCAGCTCCAATTGAAGGATTGTTGTGGCCGTAATTCAACGCCCCAGCGCCAGAAAAGAAATCAATGAACGTTTCCGCCTCCTCCGTCAGCATAATCGATCCGTGGGCTCGATTGAAAATAGCTGGAAACGAACGTGAGTATGTTCTGACGTTTGATTCTAGTTGTTCGACTACCCTCATGCCGCGAGCCTCGCCAATGGCTTCACCCATGCTTATGTCCTCCCTAGCAACGGATTGAAATGGACGGTTGCGCGTCTGACGGGTTGTGCTCCAGTGAACAGAGAGATCGGGAATTCGCCGCGCTTGTCGCTAGAACTGCCGTGCACTACGCCTAGGAGCCGATGTGCCTCGGCTGGCTTATCCGGAAACCGCGTAATAGGACACCTACTAACTCTATTAGTCTCCTGTGCTTGAGGTCTATGCCCCTCAACTGATATAATTCTGAAGTCCAGGGAGAAGGTGCTGTGTTTCCACTTTCAAGGTCGGGCTCGATTAAATCCGGATGACTGCGTGCGTGTGCTCCTGTGTCGCTCGCCGGGAAGGTTTTCGGAGCCCCACTGGGGTCGCGTGCTGCGCGTCCGAGGCAAGGATTCACAAGCATTGAGGCGTGGCCCCAACTCGATGGCCTCTGATTCAGAGCTCGCGGCGTGACGAGCGTCGCGGAAGAATCCACTCGCTTGTTGCGGTAGCTTCCGACCTGATGCTGCGCGCCAACGGGAGCGGTTGGTCTCGCCGTTCATAGTATATGCGGAAAGTTATGATGAGATGCATTTGCGGGAGCTGCATCATGTGGTCTCGGGTATTACGGCGCGACTGGCACGCGGATTTTCCGAGCCATTGTTGCGGGCGGGCGGAAGCTGGCGTCTTGGCAACCTATCGAGACGTGCGATGCCATTCATCCATAGAGACGATCCGCGGCCCCGTGGGCGACCATCGGCACGAAGATGTGTTCGCGCTGACCAATCGCTGGAGCTCTTGACCTTGCCCCACGGGCTTAATCCAGGTTGAAGTTCGTTCTGGCCCCACGCGAGGACCAGAGCATGAAGCGCAGCCGCTTTTCGGAAGAGCAGATCATCGGGATTTTGAAGGAGCGCGAGGCTGGCGTTTCAGTTGCTGAGCTGCCACTGAGTTTTCATCCAGCGACGGTTAGAGTCTCGGGGTTTTGTACGCCAAGTGGCGCGGGTGGAGCAACGGACGATCGGCGGAGCTGGTCGGGGTTGCGTAGCCGATCGTCCGTTGCGGTGAGGTGGGCGGCATAGGCCGCGGGGGTCAGGTATTTCAACGATGAGTGAGGGCGTCGGAGATTGTAGTCGGCGATCCAGTTAGCGATCTTGCCGCGGGCGTCGTCGAGGTCGAAGAACAGGGTCTCGTTGAGCAGCTCATCGCGCATGCGCCCATTAAGGCTTTCGATGAAGCCGTTCTGCATCGGCTTGCCAGGCGCGATAAAGTGCCAATCGATAGCGGCATCCTTGCACCAGGCGAGCATGGCATTGCAGGTGAACTCTGTGCCATGATCGGACACGATCATTCCCGGCTTGCCGCGTTGTTCGACGATTGCTGTGAGTTCGCGGGCGACGCGCCGTCCGGAGATTGACGTATCGGGAATCGCCCCCAGACATTCCTTGGTCACGTCATCGATGATGTTGAGGATCCGGAAGCGCCGGCCGTTGGCAAACTGGTCGTGGACAAAGTCCAGTGACCAGCGCGCGTTGGGCTTGGCCTCCATTAGGATCGGGGCCCGGGTCCCTACAGCCTTGCGGCGGGCTCGCCGCTTGCGGACGACGAGTCCTTCCTCCCGATAAAGCCTGTAGATCCGGTTGATCCCCGATGGCTCGCCCTCCCGCCGCAGCAGGACGAACAGCCGGCGGTAGCCGAAGCGCCGCCGCTCGTTGGCGAGATCGCGCAGCCGGCCCCGCAGTTCTGCCTCTGGAGGGCGGCTCGAGCAATAGCGGATCATCTTCCGATCCGCGCCGACGATCGAGCAGGCCCGCCGTTCCGACAGGCTCATGACAGCCTGCAGATGCGCGACAGCAGCGCGCTTGGCGGCGGGCCCTACCATTTTTTTGAAAGAAGCTCGCGAAGGGCGGCCACATCGAGCATCTGCTCAGCCAGAAGCTTCTTCAACTTCGCGTTCTCCTCTTCCAAGGCCTTCAGTCGCTTGGCCTCGGAGTGACCTGCCACTGAACTTTCATCCAGCAGCGGGTAGAGTCTCGGGGCCAATGACGCCGCCCGATCTCGAACTCCCGAATGACTTAGAGACGCTGAACGCCATGGTGCTTGCCATGGATGGGAAGGCGGCCCGCGCCGACGCTCTGGAGAGCGAGGTCGCCGATCTCAAGACCGCAACGCCGATGCCGATGCCGCATCGAGTGGCTGACGCAGATCCTGAAGGCATTCGACCGTGCCCGGTTCGGCCGGTGATCGGAAAGCTCGGCTCCAACGACGATAAACAGCAGCCCTTCATCTTCGAGGAGATCGAGACCGGCATCGTAGAGATCAACGCCCAGGTCAGCAAGGGCCGGCGCAAGCGGACGACAAGCGTGCACCTCGTCGGCGCAAGGGCTTTGCGCCCCATCTGGAACGCGTCGAAACCGTCATTGAGCCGGAAGAGCTGGCTGAGCACGGGGCAAGCAGAAGGCGCTGATCGCCGAGGACATGTCGGAGAGCGTCTCGATGTGGAAGATGAACCACGCCGATCCGTTCGCCTGGCTCACCCTAACGCTTCAGCGTATCGCCAACGATTGGCCGAGTAGCCGAATCGACGCCGCGCTTACTTTTGCTCGTGCCAACATGCGTTGATCGCCCACGCGCTCCTCCGGCATGTTCGTGTCTTTGTTCGGAGTCAATACTTGGCTAGCTCGGCAGCAACCAAAGCTCTGATATCGTCATCAGAAATGTGCTTCTTTTGATCTGCCAAAGCCTTAAATTGCACGAACGCTTGCTCTAAGCAGATCTCGGAATGCCGGTAGCCGAGGTCCTGCACCTTCCGGGCGAACGCATGTCGGCCAGAGTTCCTTCCTATCACCAAAGACATTTGATCCGCGCCAACGCTCTCCGGTTTCATAATTTCGTATGTCTGTGCATTCTTCAACATGCCATCTTGATGGATGCCCGCCTCGTGCGCGAACGCATTTCGACCAACGATCGCCTTATTGTACTGCACGGGAAATGAAGTCGCCTCGCTCACTAGTCTGGATGCGCGAGCGAACATCTTGGCCTGAATATTGGTCCAGTAAGGCAGCACATCGCCGCGGACCTGGATGGCCATGACGATTTCTTCCATCGACGCGTTTCCCGCGCGCTCACCAATTCCATTGATCGTGCACTCAACCTGTCGGGCGCCAGCGCAGATTCCGGCGAGCGAGTTCGAAACTGCCACCCCAAGGTCGTTGTGACAATGGACCGAAAATCGTACCTTACTAGAGTTGGGTACGCGTTGCTGGGCCATCCTAACCATTCCCGCGTATTCTTCCGGCATAGAATAGCCGACCGTATCTGCCAAGTTGATGGTGGTTGCGCCAGCCTTGATCGCTGCCTCAATGCAACGGCATAGGAACTCAGGATCGCTGCGAGTGGCGTCTTCAGCAGTCCACTCGACATTGTCAGTATAAAGTTTTGCCCTTTCTACTTGGGCGATCACCAACTCGTAAACCTGATGGGCTTCCATTTGAAGCTTCCACTTCATATGGATTGGTGAAGTGGAAATGAACGTATTGATACGACCGTGCTTGGCAGGCCTGATCGCCTCGGCGCAACGATCGATGTCTTCTCGCGTAGCACGGGAAAGTCCACAGACCACAGCGTTCGTTGTCCGTTTTGCAATCGCATGGACTGCCGTATAGTCTGCCGCCGATGCGGCTGGATAGCCTGCCTCGATGACATCGACCCTCATTTCGTCGAGTATCTCTGCAATCTGAAGCTTTTCGTCATGTGTCATTGTCGCACCTGGCGACTGCTCCCCATCACGCAAGGTCGTATCGAAGACGATGATTTGCTGTTTTTCGGAGGTATGGTTTACAGAACTCATACAACTGTCCCTTCTTTTGTTACTGAAGATCATGGGAAACCGTTTCCCCAATCCGCGCTGGAGCGAGATCGCGAACTGTGCCTCCTCTATTCTACACGTTCTAGTAACACTTTCTTGGGAAAGCCCCCAAACTCCCTCGAATTGCTCTCATCCGCGATCACCACCGGAAATCGTCTTTCGTAACCGATGGCTGAGGAGCTGGTGCTGCAGTTCTCATGCGCCGATCAGTTCCTTGCGGAAGCCACCAAAGATGGGCGATCCGTAGCCACCACATCCACTCGACCTCCATAAAGAGGGTGCTTCTAATAGTTTGAACCTGTTGCTAGGCGCTCACGCCACTCGCACGGCAACTAAGCTACAAGGTCGCCCAGCGATCGCATACTGTCTAGTTTGATAGTTCTGTCTGACGTTTCGCTCGTGGATGAGCGTTACTCAGTCCACTTGGAGTTGCCCCCCCCCATTGGACCGGACACTCGGCTGGTTTGAGTGATGCAATGTACTCCCGCGGCGAGCGGTAGCCCAGCCGGTAATGCGGGTGTACTGAGTTGTAATCCTCCATCCAGTCTCCGATCCGCAGCAGCGCGGTGCGCGCGTCAGGGATCGGGTTCACACGAAAATAGTCGCGCTTGAATGCTTTCACGAAGGCCTCGGCCTTACCGTTGCTCTCAGGGCTTTCGACGGACGTGAAGCAAGGCTTAACGTTCAGGGCCGCGGCTCTCAAGGATGCGATAGGCAGCGAAGATCGAGCATTCTGGGTCAGCCATTGCACCTTGCGAGGAGCCCGGATGTCGCCGAACCGCCATTCGACGCAGCGGACCATCATGTCCCGGATCATCTCGCCGGAGATCCCAGCCGTTGTGGCCACCCAGCTGATGATTCTCGGTCATGGCTGTCCAGGGCAAAGGCAACCCGCACGATCTCGCCATTTCAACAGGTGAACTCGAGCGCGTTCGGACACCAACGAACATTGGAACGGCTTGTCATGTTCGTTCCATCATGAGCCCGCGGGATGCGAAGCCGCCCTTTTTCATCAGCCGGTAGACGCCGGCATCGACGGGATCGTGGCCGGCGGATCGCCGCGCGCGCTTGCGCAGCGCGGCGAGCCGCCGGTATAGCTCGGCCGGCTATCCGCTAGGCGCCGGATATCAGATGTGAGCTCCGCATCCCCGGCGCGGGTCTCGGGACAGCGCTTTGGATGCTCGCCGTCAACTCGCTCAACCAGGTTGGAACGGACCAGCCGAGAGTCTCTGCGATCCGTTTCACGGGGTATCCTCCAGTGCTGGCGATCGCGACAGCAAGGTCGGCTTTTTTTCCCGCGCAACCTCAAGAGCCTTGAGGATCTCGACCGCCGGGGTCTTGCGGCCGAGCATGCGTTCGGGTCTCGAACTCGTTCCTCCAGCCGCCGGACACCCTGGATGCTGCGACCACATCCTCATCCGCCCGCACCGCTTCCTTGCCCCCTTTCGCTCATTAGCCGTCTCCATCGGTAGACCAGGCTCGTGGAGAGCCCATGGCGACGGGCAACATAGCTGATCGACATGCCCGGTTGCAGCGTCTCATTGGCGACCAAGAGCTTCTGCTCCGTCGTAAACCGTCGCCGGCGGGCAACGCCGTGATGACTTCCACCTTCGAAAAGGCCTTGGACATAGGCGTATGCCTAGGACTATGCCTGGTTCCTCCGGCTAACGCCGGTGTTCGGTCAAGACAGGGAGCAGTTCACCACGGCAAAGCTCTTGCGAGAATAAGGGAGTAAATTGGCACCTTTCAGGCTCTCCATCATAGCAAGAAGCTCTCGATGGGGGAGCAAGAGCGAAGTACAGAGGTCGGGGTACTGGCTGCGATGATCGGCATCGATGCGCCGGAGCAAGGGGCGCGACGGCGTATAGCGCTGCCGTCAGGCCACCAGCTCCCGATGAGGATTCAGCGCGGGCTTGCTCGACCGGATCCAGCCGGATCGGGAACTGAAGCGGTGAGGCGTGACCGCACTTGCCCGAAGAAAAATGCCGCCGAGTACTACAGCTTCTCTTGCACGTAGAGGTCTCACTGATGATGGGGTAGCCGCACGAAATCGGAGAGGAGAGTTCGTCAACCCTTGCGATGTGGTGCGGTCGTTCGACGCCTTGAGAGGCGTCTGTCAGTCGGCCGCTCTCTCTGGCGCCGTACTGGGAGCCTCCTATGGAGCCAACCGTGCCACGCCATCGCCTCGCGATCGAGAGGATCGCCCGTACGCATACGACGAAGACCGCCTGATTGACGCATGCGCGCGGGGACGGCGAACGCTATGATGGTGTTGCGTGGAGGTCAGGCGGCCTGGTGATCGGCGGGCCCGCCGCCTTCGCGCAGGAGCTTCCATTCCCAGGGCAATAGTTCGTGCAGACGCGATGCCGGAAGATCGGCGATACGGGCGAGGACGTCGGCGAGCCAGGACCTTCGCCGGCAGTCAGCGTGGCGCCGACCGTGCCGCCATCATGCAGCTTCTTCTGCGGGTCGAACAGCGGCTCGAAGCCGTTGTAGCAATCGGCTTGCAGGATACCGGCGAAGGCGGCCAGATGTTTCTGGGGATGCTCGCCTCGTCGGTCGCTCGAGGCGTAATAGACCGCCGCCGGCGGCGCAGGCCCGGCGAAGGGCCGGTCATCCCGCACATAAGTCCAGATCCGCCCGGTCGTGCACTTGCCCTTCGCCAGAATACGGATGGTGGTGTCATCGCCATGAAGGCGCTCGGCCGCGAGCAGATGGCGTTCGATCAAGTGGAAGAGCGGCATGACGGCGAAGGTCCCGTGGCCGACCTGGTCGGCCAGCGTCGACAACGGCAGGTCGATCCCCTCGCATTTGAAGCGCGCACTCTGGCGGTTGAGTGGGATATGCATGCCGAACTTGTCGAACAGGATCGTCGCCAGCAATTGTGGGCCGATAAAGCCGCGCGGCGTGGCATGGAACGGCGCGGGCGGCTGGCTGATCTTCTCGCAATCGCGGCAGGTAAACTTCTCGCGTACCGTCTCGATCAGCTTGAAGCGGCGCGGGATCTCCTCCAGCGTCTTGGTCACATCCTCACCAATCTTCGCCAGCCGCGATCCACCGCAGCAGGCGCAGGTCGTTGGAGCCTCAATGATGACGCGCTCGCGTTCGATGTCATCCGGCCATGGCTTGCGCACCGGCCGCTTGCGCATGAAGGGGCGGACGTTCTGCGTCTTCGCCGCTGCGGCCTGCGCGGCAAGCTCATCCTCGCTCGCCGTGGTGACGAGTTCTTCGAGCTCCAACTCCAGCTGCTCGAGCAACCGTGCCGTGCGCTCGGAGCGCTGCCCGTACAGTTCGCGTTTGAGCTTCTCGATCCGCAGCTCGAGATGCGCGATCAGCGCCTCGTTGTCCGACAGCTCCGCCCGCGCACTGGCAGCCACCGCCTCGGCTCGCAGCCGCGCCTCACGCTCGGCTTGCAGCGCCGCCAGGGCACTCACGAGGTCCGATGGAAGATCGTCCGGCTCCGATATCATGGAGCCATTGAATCAGATCAAGCAGCAGATTCAAACCGTAAAAGCGGCTATCCGACCCGCGTCGGACGGTGGGTTTCTTGTGGGTGCCTCCAGTCGATGCCAGACAGCAAGTAAGACAACTGCGCCGGCGAGATCGATACCGCGCCATCCGCCGCCGACGGCCAAATGAATCGCCCCCGTTCCAAACGTTTCGTAAATAGGCAGGCACCCTGCGAGTCGTGCCAGATCACCTTCAGCAGATCACCTCTGCGACCGCGGAAGCAGAATAAATGGCCGCCCAGCGGGTCCTTGCCAAGCACTTCCTGAACCTGCAACGCCAAGGAGGGAAATCCTGTGCGCATATCCGTGTGGCCCGTCGCCAGCCACACTCGCACGCCCGTCGGGATCGGGATCATCGGCGTTCCAGTCCACGAGCAATTCGAACCACCGCCTCGACGTCCGCGCCGGGACCGAAGACCACGCGCAACCCTTTCGGGCTCACGATTTCGATCTGGCCCGCCTCGACAGCTTCCGTCGCTGGCGGCGTGCCCGGCACAACTATCGCAGGGACGAATGTCGGGCCGATCGAACCCTCGCCAGCCCGATGAGGGGACGCCAAAGCCTTGCGCCAATTCAGCAGAAGCTGACGTGAGATCCTGTACCGGCGAGCGGTCGCCGAAACCAGTCGTGGTCCCGCCAAGCTCTCCTCTACGATCCTGAGCTTCTCCGCACGCGTCCAGCGTCGCCGCCGACCGGTCTCAACCACCTCTATGCGGCTCAGCACCGCACTGTCCTTATGCACGTCCATAACGACAGTCAGCTACACAGCCGAACTTTTCACAAGGCGGCGTTGCTCGGATGCGTACGATCGCCCAGACAGGACGTATCCTGAACGGGCCAGCATTCATCCCCACTATTATCTGGGAGAGCTTTGCCGCTGAGGGGCTTAGCCTGCCGTTCGGCGACCCAGACGGTCCGGTCCCGATTTTTTCCAAAACGAAATGTCTTGATAGAGGCGCGTTGTGCGCCATCACTAGCTCTGATCAGCCAGGTCAAAAGTTTGTCCCGTGATCGTGCTCAAGTCGTTGAGAAATCAGGCCGCAAGTTCCCTAACTCGGGCCAATTCTCGGATCTCGATTTCTGAATAGCCGAGCGTCTTGAGAATCGAAGCAGTGTCGCCGCCGAGCGAAGAGACAATGGAAACTCGCCCGACGCTCTCTCTATCGAACTCAAGCGGCAGCGTAGGAATATCAATTGTATGACCCGCCTCATCGATCATCGCAACCAGCCGACCTGGGCGGCGGACGTGTGGATCGTCGAGCAGTTCTTCCGGCGCGTTGATGGGAGCGAAGGGTATGCTCACATGGTCGAGCTCTGTCGTAAGGTATTCTAGGTCGTGCTGTCGCAGTCGTTCCGCGATAAGCGGCAACAGCCGGGGCCGATTGTCGATGCGTTGCTGAAACGTCATCAGGTCCGGATCACTCAGGAGCGCTTCCAGGCCGAATGTGCGACATAGGGCTTTCCATTGACTTTCGGTAGTCACCGCGATGAAGAGTCGCTTATTGTCACGGGTGGTGAAGATGTCGTAGACAGGCCAGCATAGGATTCGCTGCTGCATTGGCGGCACAGGTGCGCCAGTCATCTGATACTGAACAATATGTTGCGCCACACTGAAGAGACAATTTTCGAAAAGACCGATGCGGATTTCGGAACCCTTCCCGCTCGTTTCACGCTCTCGAAGTGCGGCGAGGATCCCTATTACTCCGAACATCCCACCCATGATATCATTCACAGAAGTGCCGACTCGAAGCGGAACGTCGCGTGACCCCGTCATATACGCGAGACCAGCCATCATCTGTACGACCTCATCGAGCGCAGGTCGATGTTCATAGGGGCCACTTAGGAAACCCTTGTGAGCTGCGACGATCAGCTTTGGAAAGAGCTCCGTAAGGCTGGCCGCGTCCAATCCATTGTTCGCCATCGTCTCGTCCTTGAAGTTCTCGATGAAAACATCCGAGCGTTCGAGAAGACGGAATAGTGCGTCTTTTCCCAGTTTTGTGCCCACGTCCAGAACGAGGCTTCTCTTTCCGCGATTGAAAAGCGGGAAAAAGCTGGTCCCCATGCCCTTCAGCGCACGCGTTTTGTCACCGGCCGGCGGTTCAACTTTAATGACGTCCGCACCGAGTTGAGAAAGTATCATGCCACAGGAAGGCCCCATGATCATGTGACTCATTTCTACTATCTTAATGCCGCGTAGCGGGAGTTTATGCATTATGTCCTCTGCGTAGATACCGGCCGTTGTTCACCGTTGTAGCACCGGAACGACGTCCCGTTCATTAACGGCGCTCTCGCGAGATTCCGAACGGGGTTTATCCGCGCCATCCCCTCCGCGACGTGCACAGCGCATTCTCCTGCAAATGAAGCTACAACGTCAGGGTTGGGGCGACTACTATCAATTTTGCTAGCTGTACTGGCGGTCCTTCATCTACGATTATCAACCAGTCCACCGCGAGAGAGACCGGTCCAATTGCCGCCGAATTAACGCGTGCTTGTTGCGCAAGTGTCCCATGATTTCGGCGAACGACGCTTAACAGTGCGCAATCGGGAGTAACCCTCCTGCCGTCCTTCGGTTGACTTGCGATACATGCCTGCCATGAGCTGATCGGTGGAGCTGAAGGGATGGCAAATGCCATAGTTGATGCTAGGCAAGAAGGGGACTCCTATCGTCGCGTCGAGGTGATCACTTTGTGATTTGTGACCTGTCGCAGGACGATCGGTTACCGTCCTCTGGATTGGCCATGCGTCGTAATTGTTCTTCCGCGTAGTGTGATTAACTTCACGCCATTATAAGCCTTTCAAAAAGCAGGATGTCGTGGTGCTTTCCCCGATGGCAGAAGACTTCTGGAAGGCACCCGGCGGTCGAAAATCCACATCTCCTTTCTGCGAACGAAACAACTTCGGGCGCATCCTTGAAAAGCAGCGCAAAAATGCAGTGTAGATTGAGCTTACTCGATCGACCTAGAATCGTCTGCCCAAGGGCGGTGCCGATGCCCTTACGACGAAATGTATCCCGAACGTAAAGCGACATCTCGGCTGTTTGCTTAACGTCTTCCTTGACTCGGTAGCGAGTGAGTGCCGCCCAGCCAACCACGACAGTCCTATCTACGCAGACGTAGGACTCAAATGACGGTACCGTCTCGAATAAGAATTCCTTCATTTCTTCGATAGTCCAAGGGCGCATCCCTTGCGTCGATTCCCTTGCACAGCACGCTGCGTTATAGATGTCTATCACACTGGGTATGTCATCTAATCGCAAAGGACGCACTTCGTAGGACATCAAAAATGCTCCAATTCTCTTGCCCGGCGTGGCATCTGGACAGTTAGGCTGAGGTACGTTGAAGAGAGCAACGCAATGCAGGTGAGGTCGATTAGACGGGTACGAGCGTGTCAGGCTCGGAAGCTTGCTGCAACCTACCAAGGCCGATAGCTTGTTTGGACAAATCTGATATGCTTTGTTCACTGCCATGAAGGAACCCACTCCCGCGGAGGCAACAAGTGAGCTTCAGTGCAAGAAGCGGACGATGAGTTACCGATACACGCATAACCTTCCAGCTAGAGCGTATGGCGTCTCGTAAGTCACTAGCGCTCAAGCCGACACAGGTGACAGGTGATAGTAATGTTTCGACGCGCAACTCATGCTGACGCCAATGTAATGGCAAAGATCTATAACCAGTCGTTGAAGCCAGGTGTGTTTGCCGTGAGCCAAGACCTCCCAGACACTGATGAAAGACGCATCGCCTGGCTTGAGGAACATCAAGATCCTTTCCCTGCGTTCGTTTACCAGATCGAAAACGGCACGGTGATTGGTTGGTGCGCGTTGAGCCGGTTTTCCGTGCGTCCAGAATATACAGATATAGCCGAAACGTCCCGCTACATTGATGAGAATCATCGAGGGAAGGGCGTTGGAAGGCAAATGTTTGAGTACTTGATTGAAACAGCGGCCAGCTTAGGATTGAGACTACTGTTGTCGCGCGCGTATGAACGGAACACTCGAACCATAAAAAGTACCGTTCCGTTCGGATTTCGACCCGTTGCGGTGCTACACGAAGCAGCGCGGATTCACGATGAGTGGCACAACGATGTATTTTTATGGAAGAGACTTCGCTGATGAAAATCTTGCCGCCTGACCTTCACGCAACGCCAACATAGAGCTCGCCGTGCCTGCGCGCACGCCTCAACCACGCGGTCTTCGTCGTTCTTCGCCCTATGCGTACGACCGACTCGCTCGATCTCCCCTAAACGACCCTCGGTGCGAGGTAAGCGGCGATTTACTTCCACCTTGTTGCTGATGAACTGATCGGCAAAATGCGCTCCGTCTTGAAGAGGACGGTGTGCATAGATGATCGAGCGTGTTGTCGACGCATCGCAGCTGCGGGTCCGGCGGCGCTTGAGTGACGAGGTTAAGGGACGCATCGTTGCGGAATCCTTTGTTCCGGGCTCGATTGTCTCGGACGTCGCGCGGCGCAACGGTCTTTCGCCGCAGCATTTGTTGACCTGGCGCAAGGCGGGTATCCCTCCATTGAGGGCCGCCTTGCCTGATGAGCGGGATCGCTGCAGGTCCTAGGGGTAATCCTAGGAGAAGCGCTATGACGATTTCGAGGGCGGAGGTAATCACATCGGTCGAGCGGCGGCGCC
>NZ_JBVUBB010000044.1:0-58862 GCF_055791185.1 Bradyrhizobium ingae | reverse complement strand
CCCATGTCCAGTCGCGGCCGCCCGGCGCGGCCCCGCCCGCCCGACGCCAAGGCGGTGGCGAAGGTGGCCGAGACCCTCGGCAATATCGAAGATGAACAATTGCGGGATGCGTTGGCCCGGCTGGGCGCGGCAATCAAGCGAAATTGAGCCCCATTCCGCCGCTAATCTGGAGCCGTTTTTGCGGCCCGCCATTGCCTCCATTGCGGTTTCAAGCTAGCGACAGGCCGCTCGATCGGGGAACTTTGGGCGTGCCTACGCCAATTTCGGGAGTTGGACCTTTGATGATCACCCGCCGCGTCTTCACCACGATGCTTTCGCTGACCGGACTTGCCGTGGCCGCCGGGTTGTCGCCGCTGCGGTTCATCGCCGAGGCCATGGCGCAAAGCGCCTCCGATGTCGCCAAGCCGGTATCGCTGCCCGACATGGCGCTCGGTCCGGACAACGCCGCCGTCACCATCACCGAATTCGCCTCGATGACCTGCCCGCATTGCGCGGCCTTCAACGAGCAGGTGTTCCCCAAGATCAAGAAGGAATTCATCGACACCGGCAAGGTGCGTTACATCTTCCGCGAGTTCCCGCTCGACATCAAAGCCGCCGCCGGCTCGATGCTGGCGCGCTGCATCGCCAATGGCGACGCGCCGAAATATTTCGCCGTCACCGACATGCTGTTCCGCTCGCAGGCCGACTGGGTGACGAAGAACACCACGGAGACGCTTACCCGGATCGGCAAGCAGGCGGGCCTGTCCCAGAGTCAGGTCGAGGCCTGCCTGAAGGACCAGGCGCTGCTCGACAAGATCGCCGCCGACCAGAAATATGCGAGCGAGGTTCTGAAGGTCGATTCGACGCCGACGTTCTTCATCAACGGCGAGAGGATCAAGGGCGAGACCTCGTTCGAGGAATTCGCGAAGAAGATCAATCCGCTGTTGAAGAGCTGATCTTCACGCTTTGATCCTGATTCGCGCTTCAAAAGCCTTGGGAAAAGCGCTGCTGGCCGGTTGCCCTTGAGCACCGGCACAGCCATTGTCGCTTGTGCATAAGCCGCTCTAAGCGGTAGCCCAGACACCGACATTTGCCTTCTATGGTATTGTCACGGCAGGGAGATTCGCGTCCTGCCAACAGAGAAGCGTGTTTTATGAAGATCACCCGCCTGCGCCTTCATGGCTTCAAGTCCTTCGTCGAGCCCACCGACTTCGTGATCGAAGCGGGTCTCACCGGCGTCGTCGGACCGAACGGCTGCGGCAAGTCGAACCTGGTCGAAGCGTTGCGCTGGGCGATGGGCGAGACCTCGCACAAATCTCTGCGCGCCGCCGACATGGACGCGGTGATCTTCGCTGGCTCCGGCAATCGTCCCGCGCGCAACCACGCCGAAGTGACGATGACGATCGACAACGCCGATCGCACCGCGCCGGCGGCGATGAATGACAGCCAGCTTCTTGAAATCTCCCGCCGCATCGAGCGTGAAGCGGGCTCGGTCTATCGTATCAACGGCCGCGACGTGCGCGCCCGTGACGTGCAGATTCTGTTCGCCGATGCCGCCACCGGCGCGCGCTCGCCGGCGCTCGTCCACCAGGGCAAGATCGGCGAGATCATTCAGGCCAAGCCCGAGCAGCGCCGCCGCGTGCTGGAAGATGCCGCCGGCGTCGCCGGTCTGCACGCCCGCCGCCATGAGGCCGAGTTGCGGCTGAAGGCCGCCGAAACCAACCTCACCCGCGTCGAGGACGTGATCGGCCAGCTCTCCGGCCAGATGGAAGGTTTGAAGAAGCAGGCCCGCCAGGCCGTGCGCTATCGCGAGGTTGCCGCCAAGGTGCGCAAGGCCGAGGCGACGCTGTTCCATCTGCGCTGGATCGGCGCGCATGCCGAGGTCAATGAGTCCGGCCGCACCCATGATCTCGCCGTGCGCGAGATGGCCGAGCGCACCCAGCACCAAGCCGAGGCCGCCCGCATCCAGGCGATCCGCGCCGCCGGCATGCCGGCGCTGCGCGATGCCGAAGCGCGCGCCGCGGCAGGCCTGCAACGGCTGACCAACGCACGCGAGCTCCTCGACCGCGAGGAAGAGCGCGCCAAGGAGCGCGTCACCGAGCTCGAGCGCCGGTTGGCTCAGTTCGAGGGCGACATCGCCCGCGCGCAGCAGCAGACCATGGATGCCGACGTCGCGCTTCAGCGGCTCGACGCCGAGGATCTGGAGCTGAAGGAAGAAATCAAATCGCGCGTCGAGAAGCGCTCCGGCGTCGATGAGCGCGTGTCCGAGGCCGAGGCGACGCTCACCGAGACCGAACAGCAGTTCTCCGAGCTGACCACGGCGCTTGCCGACCTCACCGCCAAGCGCAATCAACTCGAAGCCAATGTCCGCACCCACCGCGACAAGCTCGCGCGGCTCGATCACGAGATCGCGAATGTCGCGGCGGAAGAGCAGAAGCTTGCGGAGGAGACCGGCGGCTTCGGTGATCTCGACGAGCTGACCGCGGCCGTCGAGAATGCCGAACAGACTCTGGCGGCCTCGGAAGCTGCAGCCCAGGACAGCGAAGCTGCGCATGTCGCGGCTCGCCAGACGCTGGAATCCTCGCGCTCGCCGCTGAACGAAGCCGACAAGCGCGTGCAGCGACTTGAAACCGAGGCGCGCACGATCTCCAAGATCGTGAACGGCGAGACCAAGAATCTGTGGCCGCCGATCATCGACGGCATCACCGTCGACAAGGGTTTTGAAAAGGCGATCGGCGCCGCGCTCGGCGACGACCTCGATGCGCCCGTCGACCCCTCCGCGCCGATGCGCTGGACCAATGCCGGTGTCACCGAAGGCGATCCGGCGCTGCCCGAAGGCATCGTGCCGCTCTCAAACCACGTGCAGGCGCCGATCGAGCTGGCGCGCCGGCTGGCGCAGATCGGCGTGGTGCCGCGCGAGCGCGGCGCCGAGCTTGTCTCGCAGCTCAAGACCGGCCAGCGGCTGGTCTCGCCGGAAGGCGACGTCTGGCGCTGGGACGGTTTTGTCGCGGCGGCTCACGCGCCGACCGGCGCCGCGCGGCGGCTCGCCGAGCGCGCCCGTCTCGTCGACATCGAGAACGAGCTGGAGCAGGCCCGCATCGACGCGCAGATCAAGCGCCAGGCGCTGGAGAACGCGGAAGCCGAGTTGCAGATGGCCGCCAGCACCGAAGGCGCCACACGTGAGGCCTGGCGCGCTGCACAGCGCGAGCTCAATGCCTCGCGCGAGCGCCACGCCACCGCCGAGCGCGAGATCAACCGTCACGCCGCGCGCAAGTCGGCGTTGTCGGAAGCGCACAGCCGCCTCGCCGCCGACCGCGCCGAGGCCGAGGCCGCGCACGAATACGCAGCGGCCGCGATCTCAGAGTTGCCGTCGAGCGAAGACACCGAAGTCCGGCTCGCCGCCGTGCGCAGCGACATCGAGGGTCATCGCCGTATGGCCGCCCAGGTCCGCGCCGAGGCGCAGGCGCTGGCGCGCGAAGCCGAACTCGCCGACCGCCGCGTGCAGGCGATCCTTGCCGAGCGCACCGAATGGCAGAACCGCAAGGAGAGCGCGGCCTCCCATATCGACACCATCCAGGCCCGCATCACCGAGGTCTCGATCGAGCGCAGCGACCTCGAGAATGCGCCCGCCGTGTTCGCGGAGAAGCGCAGCGCGCTGATCAACGAGATCGAATACGCCGAGAATGATCGCCGTGTCGCCGCCGACGCGCTCGCCGAAGCCGAAACGGCGATGGCCGAAACCGATCGCGTCGCGAAGCTGACGCTCGAAGCGCTGTCGAGCGCCCGCGAAGCGACCGCGCGCGCCGAGGAGCGCATGGAAGGCGCACGACGCCGGCTCGAGGATATCGAGCGCGAAATCCGCGACATGCTCGAGGTCGAGCCGCAGGCCGTGGCCGGCCTTGCCGAGATCGAGCCCGGCGCAGAGCTGCCGCCGCTGCACGAGATCGAGGAAGACCTCGAAAAGATGCGCCGCGACCGCGAGCGCCTCGGTGCGGTGAACCTGCGCGCCGAGGAAGAGCTGCGCGAAGTCGAGGGCCAGCATACGGGCCTCACCACCGAGCGCGACGACCTCGTCGAAGCCATCAAGCGGCTGCGCCAGGGCATCCAGAGCCTCAACAAGGAGGCCCGCGAGCGGCTGCTGACCTCGTTCGAGGTCGTCAACAACCACTTCAAGCGGCTGTTCGTCGAGCTGTTCGGCGGCGGCGAGGCGGCCCTGCACCTGATCGAGAGCGACGATCCGCTCGAGGCCGGTCTCGAGATCATCGCCAAGCCGCCGGGCAAGAAGCCGCAGACGTTGTCGCTGCTCTCGGGCGGTGAGCAGGCGCTGACCGCGATGGCCCTGATCTTCGCGGTGTTCCTCACCAATCCTTCGCCGATCTGCGTGCTGGACGAAGTCGACGCGCCGCTCGACGACCACAACGTCGAACGGTACTGCAACCTCCTGCACGAGATGACCAGCTCGACCGACACGCGCTTCATCATCATCACGCACAATCCGATCACGATGGCGCGGATGAACCGGCTGTTCGGCGTCACCATGGCCGAGCGCGGCGTCTCGCAGCTCGTGTCGGTGAGCCTGGCAGAGGCGGTGGACATTCTCGATCAGAACGTGGCGTGAGGCAGAAGTCCTCCAACACCCATTGACGACATCATCCGCGAAGGCGGATGATCCAGTACGCTGCGGCCTCTCGGTTGAACCGCGCTGTCTCGGAGTATTGGATGCCGCGCCTGCACGGGGCATGACGATGGAAGATGATCACTCCCACCCTCCCCGCCGAACTCAAAGCCGCGCTTGACGCCAAGCTCGTCGGGGTCTCGCGCACGGATGCGGCGCGGCGCTCTACGCAAATCTCCACCACCTATCGTGGTGGCGGCGGCTCCGGCATGATCAAGACGGAAGCCGATGCACTGGCTTACGCGCTCGCTCGCATGCCGGCGACCTATGCCGCCGTTGCGGCGAGCCTGAATGCGCTGACGGAGATCGCGCCGGAGCTTGCTCCGGAAAGCCTGCTCGATGTCGGCGCGGGGCCGGGCACCGTGAGCTGGGCGGCCGCGGAAGCCTTTGCCTCGCTGCAATCCTTCACCCTGCTCGACGCAAACCGCACGTTGAGCAGCCTCGCACTCGAGCTGGCGCGGGATAGCACGCGACTGGCCGACATCAGCTATTTGCCGGGCGATGCCGGCGCGAATCTTGCGGAAGCCGCGCCGGCCGATCTCGTCGTCGCGAGCTATGTGATCGGTGAGCTCAGTGAGCACGACCAGCGCGCGCTCGGCGAGGCCATGTGGGCGAAAGCCCGCCACGCGCTCGTCGTGATCGAGCCCGGCACGCCCGCCGGCTACGCGCGCATCCTCGCCCTGCGCCAGCAACTCATCGCTGCGGGCGCACATGTCGCGGCCCCCTGCCCGCACGGCAAATCCTGCCCGCTGACAGCGCCCGACTGGTGTCATTTTTCCCAGCGCCTGCCACGCTCGCAGGCGCACCGGCAGCTCAAGGGCGCCGAGGTCCCCTTCGAGGACGAGAAATTCATCTATGTGGCGCTGACCCGCGCACCGGTCGCTGCGCGCTTTTCGCGCGTGCTGGCAGAGCCAGAT
This sequence comes from Bradyrhizobium ingae, assembly GCF_055791185.1. Taxonomy (NCBI): domain Bacteria; kingdom Pseudomonadati; phylum Pseudomonadota; class Alphaproteobacteria; order Hyphomicrobiales; family Nitrobacteraceae; genus Bradyrhizobium; species Bradyrhizobium ingae. The sequence goes on along the minus strand of NZ_JBVUBB010000044.1, from coordinate 53,291 downwards.
ATCGGCAAGGCCGAGATCACTGCAAAACTCTGCAGCGAAGAGGGCGTTGAGTTTGCGAAGGTGCCGCGCCGGGACAAGACGGCCTATGCCAGCGCCCGTCGCTGGCGCTGGGGCGATGCCGTCATGGCCGAAAGTTAACCTCGATCAGTGCTTTTCCCTTGAACTGGAATGGGTTCGCACCCGACCAAGCCTTACTTGCCTTTTGCTTGCCTTTTGCCTCCCTTCGCGAGCCGGCCTGCCGCCCGGCATGATTTTGGTCTACGCTACCCGCCTTCTTTCCCCTTCAGGAGTTCTCCATGTCGACCGGCTGGATCGTTCTCGGCGTCATCGTCGTCCTCGTGCTGTTCGCCTTCGGCGCCTACAACCGCCTGGTGGCGCTGAGCCAGCGCGTGGGTCAGGCCTTTGCCGATATCGACGTGCAGCTCAAGCAGCGGCATGACCTGATCCCGAATTTGGTCGAGACCGTGAAAGGCTACGCCGCGCATGAGCGCGGCACGCTCGACGACGTCATCAAGGCGCGCAATTCGGCGATGTCGGCGCAGGGGCCGGCGCAGGTGTCCGCGGCCGAGAACCAGCTTTCGGGCGCGCTCGGCCGGCTGATCGCGCTGTCGGAGGCCTATCCCGACCTCAAGGCCAACGCCAATTTCCAGCAGCTCGCGAGCGAGCTCTCCGACCTCGAAAACAAGATCGCGGCGAGCCGCCGTTTCTTCAACAACGCGGTCCAGGAATACAACACCGGCATCCAGCAGATGCCTGCCGCCTTGTTCGCCGGCATGTTCGGCTTCACGCGCAAGGAGTTCTTCGATCTCGGCGCGAGCCGCACCGAGGTCGAGGCGGCACCACAGGTCAAGTTCTGATCTGAAACGATAGACCGGCAGGACAGCGCGCCATGGCCGCGTATGGTCTCTACACGCATATCGCCTCGAACAAGTTTCGTTCGATGGTGCTGCTCGCGGGGCTGTTCCTGCTCATCTACGTGCTGGTCTATGCCGGCGCGCTGGTCGCCGAGGTCGTCATCAACGGCAATCAGTCCGTCGCCTATTACCTGACCCGCGCCTTGGCTGACCTGATCAAGGCATCGCCCTTCGCGACGATTGCCGCGATCGCCTGGATCGTGATCGCCTATTTCTTCCACCAGTCGATGATCGACGCCGTCACCGGCGGCCACGACGTGACAAGGCAGGAAGAACCCCGGCTCTACAATCTTCTCGAAAATCTCTGTATCTCGCGCGGCATCACCATGCCGAAGCTGAAGATCATGGAAAGCCCGGCGCTGAACGCATTCGCGACCGGCCTCAATCCACGGCAATATGCGATCACCGTCACCACGGGCCTGATGAAAGCGCTGAACGACCAGGAGATCGAGGCGGTGCTGGGCCACGAGCTGACCCACATCAGGAACGGCGACGTGCAGCTGATGGTGGTCGCCGTGATCATCGCCGGCGTCGTCGGCTTCTTCGGCGAATTGTTCTTCCGCATGTTCACGAGCTTCCGCTGGAGTTCCGGCTCCGGCGGCTCGTGGTCGTCGGGCTCGTCCTCCTCGTCATCCTCCCGCTCCTCCTCGTCCGGCGACAGCAAGAGCTCGGGCGGCGGCGCGGTGGTGGTCATCATCATCGCGGTGGTGCTGATCGTGGTGGCCTGGCTGGTGTCGCAGGTGGTCAAGCTGGCGCTGTCGCGCTCGCGCGAATTCCTGGCCGATGCCGGCTCGGTCGAGCTCACCAAGAATCCCGACGCGATGATCTCGGCGCTGCGCAAGATCGACGGCCGCGGCGAGCTGCCGGGCGCGACCTCTGCCGTGATGGAGCTCTGTGTCGACAATCCCCGCGAGGGCTTTGCCGATTTGTTCGCGACCCACCCGTCGGTGGACTCACGGATCAAGGCGCTGGTCAATTTTGCCGGCGGCCATGATCCGGGCCCGCTGCCGCCGCCGGCCGACGACGCCGAGGAATCAGGCACGCAAGCGGAACGGCAGGACAACCCGCCGGCGCTCCCGACCGGCCCGTGGAACGATTCCGGCACGCCGGCTGACGCCACGCAGGATACCGCGCCCAGCCGCTCCGGAACCCCCGTTGGCAATCCAATAGGGCCGTGGGGCCATCACTGATCGCACAATTTGCCGCCTCTACGAGGCCGGTCGTGGACAGATTTTGCTGCGATTGGGAAAAACCGCGAGAATTGCCGCAACGAGGCGCGGAGGAATTGAATTCTCCCTTGTTTCTGCCATGTTCGCGCCCAACAGCAGACTTGGGCAAGTCGGCTGGGAAAGTCGATTTGGGACCTGACCGATCGTGCATCGCGATCGGGGGCGCGCGTTTAGGGGACGTCAATGGCAAAGCCGGCAGTGGTTGTGGTGGGCGCGGACAAGGGCGGGGTCGGCAAGACCACGGTATCGCGCACCTTGCTCGATTATTTTTCCGCCAACAACGTGCCGACCCGCGCGTTCGACACGGAATCGCCGCGCGGAACCCTGAAGCGCTTCCATCCTGACATCACCGAGATCGTCGACATGACGACGACGGCCGATCAGATGAAGATCTTCGACACGCTCAATGCGGTGAGCCCGTCGGTGACCGTGATCGACGTCCGCGCCGGCCTGCTCTCGCCGGCGCTCGCCTCGCTGCGCGACATCGGCTTCCTCGACGCCGCCAAGGCCGGCCAGATCACCTTCGCCGTGTTCCACATCCTCGGGCCCTCGATCGCCTCGCTGGAGGAGATCGCCGAGACCGCAGGCTTCATGACCGGCGCGAAATATTTCCTGGTGAAGAACTTCATCAACGACACCCAGTTCTTCCAGTGGGACCAGGCGACCTACAATTCCTACTTCCACCGCATCAAGGACGCGACCGAGCTGACGATCCCCAAGCTCAACGAAATGGCCTATGAGCAGGTCGAAGTCTCGTCCGTCCCGTTCCTGAAGTTCGTCGCCAACAAGGGCACCCACGACGAAGCCGCGAACTATTCGTTCGTGCTGCGCGGCTATGTCCGGCACTGGCTGGCGAACGTCTGGAGCGAGTACGATCGCATCCGGCTGACCGACATCGTCGGCTCCAAGCCCACCGCCCGCAGCAGCGAAAAATAGTTGCGGGCAAGCCGCGGATGCGGCTGGATTGGGCGCCGGACCCGCCTGATATAGCTGCTCATGGCCGTCACGCCCGTCTACATCATCTGCTCACCCCGACCGCAGGTCGGCAAGACGCTGCTCGCGCGCCTGCTGACCGAATTCCTGCTGCTCAAGAACGGCGATGTCGCGGCCTTCGACGTCAATCTGAAAGAGCCGACACTGCTCGACTATCTGCCGAAGGTCACCGAGACGGCCGACGTCATCGACACCTTCGGCAAGATGCAGCTCATGGACCGCGTCATCGTCGATGACGGGCTTGCCAAGGTGATCGACCTCGGCTTCCACGCTTTCGACGAGTTCTTCAAGATGGCCGATGAGATTGGCCTCTTGAAAGAAGCCGCCCGCCGCCACGTGGCGCCGATGATCCTGTTCGTCGCCGACACCGACCGCGTCTCCGCGCGCGCTCACGAGATGCTGCGCGACCAGATCCCGCGGATCAACCTGATCACCGTGGACAACGAATACGTCGTACGCGGCGAACTGCCGCCGGCCATGGCCGGCGGCCGGCTGTTCCGCCTGCCGGCGCTGCCGGGCTTCCTGAAGACCTATATCGACCGGCTGACCTTCTCCTTCACCGGCTATCTGCGCCAGGAGAAAGACTCGTCGACCGAGCTGCACCAGTGGATCCGGCGGAACTACCTCGCCTTCCGTGAGCTCGAGCTCAGCCTGATCCTGCAGCGCTCCTGATTTATTTTACCCGGATAATATTGACCGGCCGGCTGGCCGCTTGTATGACCTCGCGCGACACCCTCCCCTCGCGAGACCCAAGCCCATGAGCATCGACCGCAAGGCCGCAATCGCCGCTTACAAGGAGCGCAAGACCGTCGTCGGCATCTACGCCGTCCGTTGCGCGGCGACAGGCGAAGCCTGGGTCGGCCACGCGCTGGATCTTGAGAAAGTCCCCAATCGGATCTGGTTCACGCTGCGCCAGGGCGGGCATCGCTGCCGTAGCCTTCAGGCCGCGTGGAACGCGCATGGCCAGGCGGGCCTCAGCTTCGCCGAATGCGAACGATTGGAAGAGGACGAGACGGAGGCGGCCTATATCCGCGATGCGCTTTTGAAGGAGCGCATGCTGCAGTGGCTGTCAGAGCTGAGGGCCGAGGCGATCTGAGCGCGGCGCGACGGCCGCTCAATGCCCCTCGAACGTCATCAGCGTGCGGACCGGCACGTCCATGGCGCGCAGCTTGGCAGCGCCGCCGAGTTCGGGCAGGTCGATGATGAAGCAGGCCGCGATCAGGTTGGCGCCGATCTGCCTGAGCAGCTTCACCGCGCCCTCCGCGGTGCCTCCTGTCGCAATGAGGTCGTCAACCAGGATGACGCGCTCGCCGGGCGCGACCGCATCCACATGCATCTCCATCTCGTCGATGCCATATTCGAGGGAGTAAGCGATGCGCACGGTTGTGTGCGGCAGCTTGCCCTTCTTGCGGATCGGCACGAAGCCGGCCGAGAGCTGGTGCGCCACGGCGCCGCCCAGGATGAAGCCGCGCGCCTCCATGCCGGCGACCTTGTCGATCTTGTTGCCGGCCCAGGGATGCACGAGTTCGTCGACCGCACGGCGGAAGGCGCGCGCATCCGCGAGCAGGGTCGTGATGTCGCGGAACATGATCCCGGGCTTTGGATAGTCCGGGATGCTGCGGACGCTCGCCTTCAGATCGTAGTCAAAAGTCATTGGTGCCTCTCAATCGACGCCCGCATTCAACCGAAATGCGTTCTCGACAATTCTTAAACCCACCTCGCCGCCGAGCGACATCAGCGATTCCGGGTGGAACTGCACGCCGGCGACCGGCAACGACTTGTGCTCGAGCGCCATGGCGACGCCATCCTCGGTGCTCGCCGTCACGGATAGAACATCCGGCATGCTGTCGCGTTCAACATACAGCGAATGATAGCGGCCGATCACGATCTCGTTCGGCAGGTTGCGCATCAGGCGCCCGCCCCGCACCTGCACCCGCGAGGGCCGGCCGTGGGCGGGATGCGTCAGTTGCCCAAGCTCGCCGCCAAAATATTCGCCGATCGCCTGCACGCCGAGGCAGACGCCGAACACCGGCAGCTTCTTCGCAAGCGCCGCGTCGATGGTCTTTTTGATCCCGAAATCTTCGGGCCTGCCCGGTCCAGGCGACAGCACCAGCAAATCCCATGTCTTCTGCTTGAGCATGTCGAGCGCATGCACATAGCGGACCACCGTCACGCTGGCGCCGACCTGACGGAAGTAATCCGCGAGCATGTGCACGAAACTGTCGTCATGGTCGATCAGCAGCACGTTCTTGCCCGAACCGGTCGCATCGGGCGCGAACGTCGACAGCGGCTTCGGCGGATCGCCGCGCAGCGCCTGAAACAGCGCAGCCGCCTTCACCTGGCATTCGCGGTCTTCCGCGGCGGGATCGGAGTCGAACAGGCAGGTGGCGCCGACGCGAACTTCGGCGAGCCCATCCTTCATGCGGATGGTGCGGATGGTCAGCCCGGTGTTGATGCTGCCATCGAAATTCACCGCGCCGATCGCACCCGCATACCAGCGGCGCGGCGAGCGCTCGTGATCCTCGACGAACTGCATCGCCCAAAGCTTTGGCGCGCCGGTGACGGTGACGGCCCAGGCATGGGTGAGGAACGCATCGAGCGCATCGAAGCCGGGACGCAGCATGCCTTCGACGTGGTCGACGGTATGGAAGAGTTTCGAGTAGGTCTCGATCTGGCGCCGTGCCAGCACCTTGATGGTGCCGGGCACGCACACGCGCGCCTTGTCGTTGCGATCGACGTCGGTGCACATGTTGAGCTCGAACTCGTCCTTCTCAGAGTTCAGGAGCTGGCGGATCTGCTCGGCATCGCCGATCGCATCGGTACCGCGTGCGATGGTGCCCGAGATCGGGCAGGTCTCGACGCGACGGCCGTCGGAGCGCACGAACATCTCGGGCGAAGCCGACACCAAAAATTCGCCCTCACCGAGGTTCATCAGCGCGCCGTAGGGCGACGGGTTGATGACGCAAAGACGCTGGAACACTTCAGCCGGCGAGCGCTCGCAGGGCTCGGCGAAGAGCTGTCCCGGCACGGCTTCGAAGAGGTCGCCGCGGGCAAACGCCGCGCGGGCGGTCTCCACCGTCGCCTGATATTCGCCAGGCGCATGATCGGCAAAGCCCTGCCGCGGCGTCTTGAGATACGGGCTATCAGCGGTCTCGCGCGGCAGGCCCTCGGTCGACCGGCCCTTCCAGGCGAAGTCGTAGCTCAGCACCACGCCGCGGCCGGTGGCGCGGTCATAGGCGAGCAGGCGATCGGGCACATAGAGCACGATGTCGCGCTGGTCCTTTTCGCGCGCGCGCTTCTGCACGAGGTCCTCGATCTGGAAGACGAGGTCGTAGGCAAAAGCCCCGAACAAGCCGAGCAGGCCATCGTCATTGGCGGAGAAGGCGGCGATGAGATCGCGCACCAGCGACATCACGCTGGCGCGCCGCGTGCGCTGGTCCTCCTCGACCGGTGCATCGCCGCGGACGATGTGGCCGGCAAGCCGCGAGGCCGTCTTCTCGGAGATCACCACGCAGGGCTCGCGGAGAACATCGGCAAGGAAGGCGATCAGCACCTGCCCGCGCGCGTTCAGCGCTTCCAGCTTGAAATTGACGCCCACGGTCTCGAGCTTGAGCGGCGGATCGGAGAAGCCGAGGTCGAAACTCTCGTAGCGGCCAGGCACGGTCGTACCCGACGACAGCACGACGCCGCGCCGACGGTCGAGCAGGTTGACGAGATCGTCGAGCCTGCTGGCGCCGCCGCTGAACTGCTCCGCCACGCGCGTGATCGCAAGACCCGCGCGGGTCACATAGTCGCTTCTGGCCGGGAGGGCAAAGACTGTCCTGTTCATGTGATCCTCTTGGGCTCCTCTTACGAGACTTGCCGAGGGAACGCCACACAGGACAAACGATCAGGCCGCCGCACTGCGTTGGCGACCTTCGACGATTTGGGAAAAAGAAATCGCACCGGCCACCTCTTAGGAGGTGCGCCACCAACGACGGGATGGGCGGACGACGGTGCTCATGGGGGAACTACAGACCATGGTGTGGGGGCGGCGTCAAGGGTGGCGAGGCCACCTTCGATCGCCAAAATGGGGAGGTGGCGCCGCGAAAATGCATCATGCCGGGGTCTGAATGCTGTCGCGGCCAGCGGTCGCCTCTGCTGCATGACGCTCGATTTCGGCGCGTGTTACGGTGAGCGCGGCGTTGCCGTCGGATCCGACGATGTCGGCGCGGTCGCGTAACGTCGCAACCATAGTGGCGGTCGTTCCGGAGACTACGAACCATGCCGCCCATTCATCGCCCACCTCAACTGCCGTGATCATCGCGGCTGGACCTAGATCCGACCTTCGCAGGAGCAAATCGATGGCTTCGGCGGCCAGGTTATGGTCTGCAATCCTAGAGAAATTCCCGACAGTGTCCGCACCCACGACAGATAGTCGCGCACCGACGACTGGTGGCTGGAATTTCTTCAAATTCTCAAGCTTCACTTCCTCAAGCTTCGGAATCGGGCTGCGCACGGAATATTCATAGAGTCGTCCCCCCGTGTCTTCAAAAACGCATATCCGCGATCCCTTGTCGGTGTTGACTCCGAAGGCCATACATTGCTGCCCCTCCACGTCCATGTAGCTGCCCGCCCCGACCCCGAGTTTAAGCTCCGCTGCTGCTCCGCATGCCGCGGCGATCGTGATTTGTAAGCGATCAGTCATCTGAACGCGTATCTGATGCACGCTTTGCCAAATCCGGCGCCGCGCCAGATGTGGTTGGAGTTGCGCAAGCCGGTCGATTTCGGAAGCATACTGCTCTTGCGTTACGGCGCGCAGTTCCGGCCAGCTCGTGATCCATTTGGCCGCGAGTGCGGTCATCGGCTGCTGTTGTTCCGCCGCATAGAAGCGCCTATCAAGTTCATCGAGGGGTGCAGCGCGCTCGGAGAATCCGTCCTGCGCTGCGGCCTCGCCGGGGTTTGCTTCCACCCAGGCGACCATTTCTTGCAAGATCTGATATTGCGCGCTCGCCCCCATTGCCTTCAGTGCCGCGAGCGCATCTCCAGACGTCGTTGGAAGCTGCTGGACGCCCGTGTTGCCGATGAACTGGCTATGACCGCCGTTGTCGACCTGAGCGAGATAATAGTCGGCGTGGTATGCCTGCATGGCCACCGCCGGCATTTCATGCCGCGCGTAGATGCCGACACGTTGAACTGCGTTGACGAAATCGACGACAGCACAGGTCAGATAATAAGCCTTCTCAGGGTTGCCGGCCGCTTCCAGCGCATCGCAAGGCACAACAACAGTCGACAAACGTCCTTCTACAATCATCGCACACTCCATTGCCGGCCCCTGGTCACTCGTCATCTGGCTCCGGTAACCAGTCGAATTTGCGCTTCTTACGGTCCCATTGAAGGACGCCCCTGCCGTCGCAATCCATGCACGACCAGACGACAATCGTGTTGTCCTTCCCCTTCTGGAGGGCGCCAAATTGATGATCGGCCTGCGCGGCACTCAAAAATCTGATCTTGGCCTTCCCGTCGGCAGGTTGGTCGAGGATCAGGACAAAGCTGCCCTTCTTGCCAGCACACTCCTCATAGACGCCCACCAGGGCGATCTGCTTCGTGGTCGAGCCGTCGAAACGACCCTCCACCGCGAAGGACATTTCGGCAGCCTGCATTGCATCGACGCCGCTTTCGTCGATGAGCAGCTCCTTCGGAATGAGGTCCTTGCGAAACTCCGTTGCCTTGCACCAACTCTTCCGGATCTGGCTTACGGGAATGCCGCGAACCTCCGTTGTGAACGGATGGAAGTCGGCAAGGACCCACCAAGCGGTGCTCTTGAGATCACCCTCAATCGTCACGAATGCCGGCTCAGCCCCAGCGTGGGCGATCGCAAGCAGAAAAAGGCTGGCCAGAACAACGATCCATCGCGACGCGACACCACATACGTCACGCGCAATACTTAAGACTCCAAGCATGGCCGTCCGATGCCTTTCTCGATCAGAAGATGAGGGCACACTTATCCAGCGCCCTTCAGGTCGTCAACGCGCGTCCCGCAAGGCCCGCGTACTCCCCACCCTAATACGCCCCGACCTCATATCCGATGGCCTTGAATCCGGTGTCGGGGACATAGCGGAATTCGAAGGTGAACTCGGAATTCGTGTCGTGCCAGGTCAGCGCACAGCGGCCATCGGGCAGCGACAGGAGCTTTGCGGTGTGCAGATGCTTGCGCATGAAGGGGGTGAACAGCGTGTCGTAGCGCTGCAGGAATTCAGCCTCGCTCTTGACCGGGCCGCTCTGAACGTCGTGCTTGCCTTCACCCGACCAGTACTCGACGGGAAAAGCAATCAGCTTGACGATGCGGCTCTTGTCGTTCGCATTCGCCGCGCCTTCGAAGTCGGTTCGGAAAGTCCCGAATTCCGGTCCGTCACAGGCGGGATCCTTGGCCCAGCAAGGCGCCACAAGGCAGCTGGTGAACAATGATGCGATCAGGAAGGCTTTCATGGGGGTGCCCGGCGCCAATGCGTTGGCTCCGACGCGGCAAAGTACGTGACCGCGCCAAAGCAGCTGCCCGATAGCGGGCGGCTTGCCTTGTGTCGCATCAGCGCGCCGCTGCGTTCATCCCAGATGCTCCTTAAGACTCCGTGGCCCGATTTTAGGCAAGCCCGGCGGCTTCGTGTCGGGCATCAGGACAATCATGTCAGCTCATCCGGTCCGGGCGTGTCCCGACGCGCATGACGAACGTGAACAATCACCCAGTTCGTCACCGACCACGCGGTGGTAGATCAGATATGGAAATCTTACGATCGGAAGCACCCGCACGCCCGGGATATCGGTCTCGCGCCCCAGGCCGGGATACTGCGAGAGCAACTTACTGGTCGACCGAATCCGCTGAACGACGGCTTTGCTGCGCGTTGATCGTGTCGCGCGAGATAGTCATGTATGTCGTCGATATCAATGTACGCACGCCGAGCGTACCGCAGCTTCATAGGCCGCACTTCTTCCAAAGCGCCGCCATTTCCTCGTCGCTCGCGAATTCACCCCGCTCGGCCTGTTCAACACCTTCGAGCACCGCTGCGCGATGCTCCGCGGGCACGGCAAACAGACCGCCGTCGGCTGCGACGATCTGCTCCAGCACCTCGGCAACGTAGGCCTGCCGATCCTCCGGCAGTTGCCGCACCTTTTCGATAACGTCTTCCAGGCTCTTCATCATAGGCGGAATATGTATGATAACCCGTGCCGCAAACGCCCCTACCCCAGACGCTTTTTGAAAAATTCCGTCGCGCGGCCCCAGGCGAGTTCGGCGGCTTCGCGGTCGTGCACGGCCTGGCGCTGCTCGTTGACGAAGGCGTGCTCGGCGTCATAGCGGAATAGCTCGAGCGACTTGCCGGCCGCCTTCATGGCCTTCTCGAACGCGTCGACCACCTGCGGCGTGCACCAATCGTCCTTGTTGGCGAAATGTGCCTGGAGGGGGATTTTTACGTCGGCCGGCTTGGCCGCCTGCTCCGGTGGAATGCCGTAGAACACGACACCGGCCGCAAGCTCCGGGATCTTGGTGGCGCCGATGATGGTCACGGCACCGCCGAGGCAGAAGCCGGTCAGGCCGACCTTGGCGCCGTTGCGCGCCAGGAATTGCGCGGCGCCGCGCACGGTCTGGGTGGTAGCGTCCATGAAATCGAGCGAGTTCATCTCGCGGCCGGCGGCGTCCGTGTCGTGGTAGGGCACCACCTTGCCCTTGTAGAGATCAGGCGCCAGCGCATCGAAGCCGGCGAGCGCGAAGCGGTCGCACAGGCCCTTGATCTGGTCCTGCAGGCCCCACCATTCCTGGATCACGACCACGCCCGGCGCGTTGCCGCGTGCGGCATTGGCGAGATAGCCCGAGGCATCCTTGCCGTCCGGACGCTTGAAGCTGATGACGGTGCCCATGTTTTCCTCCGACGAGTTTCTGGGGTCGTTGCGGGTATTTTGGCTGTTGTATGCGCGGGGCGCAATCCACACTCCCGTCATTCCGGGGTACGCAAAGCGCGAACCCGGAATGACGCCAACATTAAAAAAGCCCCCTTGCGGGGGCTTTTTCGTTTCTCGCGCTATCCGGCCGCTCAATGCGCGGCGGCCCAGACCTTCTTCTTGGTGAAGTACATCAGACCCGCAAAGATGATCAGGAACACGAACACCTGGAAACCAAGCTGCTTGCGCGCCTCCATGTGCGGCTCCGCGGTCCACATCAGGAACGTGGTGACATCCTTGGCGTATTGCGCGACGGTGGTCGGCGAGCCGTCGTCATAGCTGACCTGGCCGTCATTCAACGGCTTCGGCATCTTGATCGCGTGGCCCGGGAAGTACTTGTTGAAGTAGGAGCCTTCGGGGATGGTCACGCCTTCCGGCACCTTGTCCTCGAAGCCCTGAAGCACCGCCGCAACGTAGTCCGGGCCCTGCTCCTGGTACTGGGTGAAGAAGTCGAAGATGAACCAGGGGAAGCCACGGCCGTAGGAGCGCGCCTTGGTAATCAGCGACAGGTCGGGGGGCGCCGCACCGCCGTTCGCCGCGCGAGCCGCCTGCTCGTTCGGGAAGGGCGACGGGAAGTAGTCCGCCGGCCGGCCCGGCCGCTCGAACATCTCGCCCTGGTCGTTCGGACCGTCCTTGATCTTGTACTCGGAGGCAAAGGCCGACGCCTGCGCCGCGGAATAGCCGGGGCCGCCGGCTTCCGCGAGGTTGCGGAAGGCGACATAGGACAGGCTGTGACAGTTGGAGCAGACCTCCTTGTAGACCTTCAGGCCACGCTGGAGCGCGCCGCGGTCGAACTTGCCGAAGGGTCCGGCGAACGACCACTTGATGCCCGGCGGCTTGTCGCCGCCTTCGGCAGCGCGGGCATCGCCGAGCGTGCCGACCAGCAGCGCGCCGGCCGCAACCAGCGCGACCACGACGGAGGCCACGACCTTGCCACCCTTCGCCAGCACCGCGTCCGCGATCGAGTTCGGCACCGTCCGCGGGGTCTCGATGCGCGAGAGCAGCGGCAGCACGATCAGGAAGTAGGCGAAATAGCAGACCGTCAGGATACGGCCGGCGATCACGTAGATGCCCTCCGGCGGCTGCGCGCCGAGATAGCCGAGCAGGACGCAGACCACGACGAAGATCCAGAAGAACTGCTTTGCGAGCGGACGATACTTCGACGACCTCGTCTTGGCGCTGTCGAGCCAGGGCAGGAAGCACAGGATGATGATCGCCGAGAACATCGCGATGACGCCTGCGAGCTTGTTCGGGATCGAGCGCAGGATCGCGTAGAACGGCAGGTAGTACCATTCCGGCACGATGTGCGGCGGCGTCACGCCCGGGTTCGCCGGGATGTAGTTGTCGGCGTCGCCGAGATAGTTCGGCATGTAGAAGATGAACCAGGAATAGAAGATCACGAAGCAGGAGACGCCGAACAGGTCCTTGATCGTCGCATACGGCGTGAACGCCACCGTGTCCTTTTCCGTCTTGGCTTCGACACCATCCGGATTGTTCTGGCCGGCAACATGCAGCGCCCAGACGTGCAGGACGACGACGCCGGCGATCACGAACGGCAGCAGATAGTGCAACGAGAAGAAGCGGTTCAGCGTCGGGTTGCCAACGGAGTAGCCGCCCCACAGAAGCGTCACGATGCTCTCGCCGAAATAGGGAATGGCGGAGAACAGGTTGGTGATCACGGTGGCGCCCCAGAAGCTCATCTGGCCCCACGGCAGCACGTAGCCCATGAAGCCGGTCGCCATCATCAGCAGATAGATGATGACGCCGAGGATCCACAGCACCTCGCGCGGCTCCTTGTAGGAGCCGTAGTACAGGCCGCGCAGCATGTGGACGTAGACGGCGAAGAAGAACATCGATGCGCCGCAGGCATGCATGTTGCGGAGCAGCCAGCCGTAGTTCACGTCGCGCACGATCAGCTCGACCGAGCGGAAGGCGAGATCGGCATGCGGCGTATAGTGCATCGCCAGGATCACGCCGGTGACGATCTGCATCCCGAGCATGAAGGACAGGATGGCGCCGAAGGTCCACCAGTAGTTCAGGTTACGCGGCGTCGGATAGGCGACGAACGAGGAGTGCATAAGACCAAAGATCGGCAGCCGCCGCTCGATCCATTTCAGGGCTGGATTGCTCGGCTGGTAGTCGGAGGGTCCGCTCATGATGCGATCCTGAGGAAATAAACGACGCGACGGCTCGAAGCTTCGGGCGCGGGGTCCGAAGCTCAGCCGATCTGGATTTTGGTGTCGGAGACGAACTGATACGGCGGCACCGTCAGGTTCGCGGGCGCCGGCCCCTGGCGGATGCGGCCCGAGGAGTCGTACTGCGAGCCGTGGCAGGGGCAGAAGAATCCGTCGTAATTGCCTTCATGGGCGATCGGAATGCAGCCGAGATGGGTGCAGATGCCGATCACGACCAGCCACTGCTCGTGGCCGGATTTGACCCGCGCCTCGTCGGATTGCGGATCGGGCAGGCTCGCGACGTTGACCGCGCGCGCCTCTTCGATCTGCTTCTTGGTGCGGTGGCTGATGTAGATCGGCTTGCCGCGCCAGAACACCTTGATGTCCTGGCCCTCGGCGACCGGGGTCAGATCGACCTCGATCGGCGCGCCGGCGGCAATCGTCGAGGCGTCCGGATTCATCTGGGAAATGAACGGCCAGAGCGTCGCAACGCCCCCCACTGCCGCAGCTGCCCCCGTTGCAACGAAAAGGAAATCACGGCGTGTCGGATGGTCCGCCGAAGACGCTGTCGTCACGATTCCAACCCTTTCTTCTTATGCGACCGGCGGAACCGCCCCAGGGGGCGCCCAAAGGTCCCCCGAACAGGCTGCCGGCGCCCGCGGCCCCCCGCGGCGGCAGAACTTTGCTTGATCCGCGCCAAAACGAGCGAAACAGCAGTCCAGAATCGTTCTATTGGCACCCTTGCCGGGCGAGCGCAAGCCCGCTATCGGCGCGGAAGCGTGCAATGCACGAATTCCGGGCCCACCGATGTTTTGTTGAGACAATTCCAAACGCAACCGACGCGCCGTCACGCCATGCAGATCGCACTTTTCCAGCCCGACATCCCCCAGAACACCGGCACGATTCTCAGGCTCTGTGCCTGCCTGGACATGGCCGCCCATATTATCGAGCCGGCGGGGTTTCCGGTCTCCGACCGAGCGTTCCGCCGGGCGGGAATGGACTATCTGGACCAGGTCAGCGTGACCCGTCACGACTCCTGGTCGAAATTCGAGGGCTGGCGCAGGGAACAAGGGTTCCGCCTGCTGCTGTTCACCACCAAGGGCGCAACCAATTATCTTGATTTTCGCTACCAGCCGTCGGACATCCTGCTGCTCGGGCGCGAGAGCGCAGGGGTCACCGACGAGGTGGTCGCGGCCGCCGACGCGCGGCTCGTCATCCCGATCAAGCCGGGCCTGCGCTCGCTCAATGTGGCGATGACTGCGGCAATGGCCGCAGGCGAAGCGCTGCGGCAGGTCCGCGATATTCCAATCTAGCGTTTCAAGGAGAGCATGGTGAGTTACGCGGTCAAGGAAATCTTCCTGACCCTGCAAGGTGAAGGCGCCCATGCCGGGCGGGCCTCCGTGTTCTGCCGCTTTGCCGGCTGCAATCTCTGGAGCGGCCGCGAGGCCGACCGGGCCGGCGCCGTCTGCCAGTTCTGCGACACCGACTTCGTCGGCACCGATGGCACGCTGGGCGGACGCTACGCCACCGCCGAGGACCTTGCGGCCACGATTGCCGCGCAATGGACGGGAACTGACGGTAACCGTTATGTCGTGCTGACCGGCGGCGAGCCGCTGTTGCAGGTAGACGCCCCGCTGGTTGATGCGCTACACGCGAACGGCTTCGAGATCGGGGTCGAAACCAACGGTACGATCCTCCCGCCTGACGGACTCGACTGGATCTGCGTCAGTCCGAAAGCGGGAAGCGATCTCGTCGTACGGCGCGGGCACGAGCTGAAGCTGGTCTATCCGCAGGCACAGGCGCTGCCGGACGCTTTCGAAGACCTCGCCTTCGAGCGGTTCTCGCTGCAACCGATGGACGGGCCGGACGTGGCCGAGAACACCGTCCGCGCCATCGACTATTGCCTGCGCCACCCGCAATGGCGGCTCAGCGTGCAAACACACAAGACGCTCGGCATCAGGTAGCTCGGCATCAGACAGGACTGACGTTCACAAGATGTGGGAATTGACCAAATCATTTCGCTTCGAGGCGGCGCATACGCTGTCGGGCACGACCTTTGGCGAGGCCAGCGAAGAGATTCACGGCCACTCCTTCCGCGCCGAGGTGAGCTTGCGCGGCATGCCGGATCCCAAGACCGGCATGGTGGTCGATCTCGGCCTGCTCCAGCGCGCGATCGAAGACGTGCGGCTGACGCTCGACCACAAGTTTCTCAACAAGATCGAGGCGCTTGGCACCCCGACGCTGGAAAACCTCTCGCGCTTCGTCTGGGAGCGCCTCGAGCATCTCGGCGGACTGACCCGCGTCAGCATCCACCGCGACAGTTGCAACGAGAGCTGCACCTATTACGGTCCGCAGGGTTGAAAATACGTAGGGTGGACAAAGCGAAAGCGTGCCCACCTCTTCGGCGCCGCAATGACGGTTGCAGAAGTGGTGGGCACGGCGCAAGAGCGCCTTTGCCCCCTACGCGACACTCCGCTTGGCTAGCGACGGGAATTGCATATGGACGTTTCGCTGATCGAGGATCGCAAGGCACGCGCGCGGAGCTGGTTTGAGTCTCTGCGCGACGACATCTGCGCAAGCTTCGAGCGGCTCGAGGACGACGCGCCGCAAGAGCTCCATCCCGGCGAAGCCGGCCGCTTCAAACGCACGCCCTGGCAGCGCACGGACCACTCCGGCGCGCCCGGCGGCGGCGGCGTGATGTCGATGATGTACGGCCGCCTGTTCGAAAAGGTCGGCGTGCACTGCTCGACCGTGCATGGCGAGTTCGCCCCCGAGTTTCGCGCGCAGATCCCGGGCGCGGCGGAGGATCCGCGGTTCTGGGCGTCGGGCATCTCGCTGATCGCGCATATGCGCAATCCGAACGTCCCCGCCGTGCACATGAACACGCGCTTCGTCGTCACGACCAAAGCCTGGTTCGGCGGCGGCGCCGATCTGACGCCGGTGCTCGACCGGAGGCGCACGCAGGAGGATGCTGACGCGATCGCCTTCCACGGCGCGATGCGGGAAGCCTGCACCGGGCCGAACGGCGTTGCCGACTACGACAAGTACAAGAAATGGTGCGACGAGTATTTCTATCTGCCGCATCGAAAAGAGGCCCGCGGCATCGGCGGCATCTTCTACGACTGGCACGACAGCGGCGACTGGGAAGCCGATCTCGCCTTCACCCAGGACGTCGGCCGTGCCTTCCTGAAGATCTATCCGGAGCTCGTGCGGCGCAATTTCGCGACCGCCTGGACGCAAGCCGATCGCGAGGAGCAGCTGGTCCGGCGCGGACGTTATGTCGAGTTCAACCTGCTCTACGACCGCGGCACCATCTTCGGGCTGAAGACCGGCGGCAATGTGGATTCGATCCTGTCCTCGCTGCCGCCGGAAGTGAAATGGCCATGATTTCGATGAAGACCGCAAAGCCCCTCCCCCGCGCCATGCTGATCGACATGGACGACACCATCCTCTCGGCCTATGGCCGTCCCGAGATCGCCTGGAACACGATCGCAACCGAGTTCGCCGCCGAGCTTGCACCGCTGCAGCCGGAAGAGGTCGCCGCAGCCGTTCTGACGTTCGCGCGGAATTTCTGGGCCAATGCAGAGGCCGCCTGGCGGCTCAAGCTCGGCGAGGCACGGCGGCTGTCGGTGAAGGGCGGCTTCGCCGCGCTCGCCGCGAGCGGGCATCGCGCCCTGCCGGACGACCTCGCCATTCGCCTCGCCGACCGCTTCACCACCTATCGCGAGGAGGAGATGTTCGTCTTTCCCGGCGCGCACGAGGCGATCGACCGGCTGAAGGCGCTTGGCGTCAAGCTCGCGCTGGTGACCAATGGGGCTGCCGACATGCAGCGCGCCAAGGTCGAGCGTTTCGAGTTGACCCACCGCTTCGATCACATCCAGATCGAGGGCGAGCACGGTTTCGGCAAGCCCGAGGAGCGCGCCTATCTGCACGCGATGGATGCGCTCGGCGTCATCGCCGATGATACCTGGATGATCGGCGACAATCTGGAATGGGAAGTCGTGACGCCGCAGCGCCTCGGCATCTATTCGATCTGGATGGACGTGCATGGCGAGGGCCTGCCCGAAGACTCGACGGTGAAGCCCGACCGCATCATCCGCTCGCTGACCGAGCTGGTCCCGCACGCGGACTAACTGCGGCGAGATCGCGACAATCCACAGGAGTTAATGAGCGCCATGCTCGCGGGCAGCCGCCCGTGATCGGCATGTCATGACGGCTTGCTAGCCTCACGCCCGCGTCGATCAACTCGGAGGACAAATCCATGGAACTGAAAGCCGGCGATGTCGTGATGCTGAAATCCGGCGGCCATCCGCTGACCGTCGTCGATGTCAAGGAGGAGGACGTGCTCTGCCTCTGGATGGGCATGGAAGGCAACCTGTTTCGCGAGACGCTGCCGCTCGCCGTGCTCGAACAGGCCGGCCCCGAAGAGGACGACGACGAGGATGAGGAAGAGGACGACGACGAGGAGTAGGCGCAGCGGCCTGATGAGCTCAAGTTCAGCCGATCGCCTCAAGTCCACCTCTCCCCAGCGGGGAGAGGTGATCTGAATCCTCGGCTCACTTTCGCCCCGTCAGACAAAAAGCTCGAAAACAACCCCAGGCAAGGCCACCATTGCGGAACATGGGATGGCCGCCTGCTCAGGCGAGGAGCTGCTTCACCGCCGCCGAGATCATCACCAGCCCGCCCGTGATGACAGCGACGTCGAGGATCGCGGCGTGGATGTGCACCGGCATCCGCTCGACGAAGGCCTTGGCCAGGAATGCGCCCGGCACCGCCATCCCGCCGATCAAGAGCGCGAATGCCAGCACCTGCGCGGTCACAGCGCCAGCGAGGCCGAACACCGAGATCTTGATGAGGCCGGTGCCGAGCGAGATCATCGCGTCGGTCGCGATCACGGCTGCGCCTTCGAGGCCGGCCGCCATCAGCAGCGAGAGCAGGATGACGCCGGAGCCCGAGGTACCGCCGACCAGCACGCCATAACCGACCGAGCCTGCCGCAAGGCCGGTATTGCCGATCTTGACCTGGCGGCTGCGCAGCACGCGGCGCAGCGGCACGCTCAGGATCAGCATGCTGCCGATCACCAGCGCCGCGCCGGCATTGGTGAGGCGCGTGTAGCCGTAGGCGCCGAGCGCTGTCGTCAGCGCCGCGCAGGCGAGCACGACGAGAGCGCGGCGGCGATCGGCGTAGGAGACATAGGCAACGGCGCGGCTGAGATTGGTGAAGATCGCGGAGATCGCGATGATCGGCACCACGGGCTCGGCGCCGACCATCGGCACCAGCACCAGCGGCATCAAGGCGCCGGTGCCGTAGCCTGCGAGACCACCGATGATCGAAGCAAACAACGCCATCAACGCGACCAGCAGGAGCTGCAAAATCGAGATATCGGCGAAGGCTGAGACGATGGTCAATTTTTCCCGTCGCGGCTGACGCGAGCCGCAGCTTGATCGGCGATGGAAGCGAGCGCCGCCTCCTCTAGGGGAAAATCCGCGGCAAGCCAAGCGTCCTCGGCGAGCGTCAACACATGTCCGAGCGCGGGGCCTTCCGCCATGCCGCGCGCAATGAAGTCGGCGGCTTTCAGCGGGAATTTTGGCGGCATCCAGCGTTGCGGCAGTTCGGCAAGCTCGCGCCAGCGCGCCGAATTCGCCTCGCCGGCGTCCCTTGCCCAGGCCAGCAACACGCGATCGTGATAGCGCTCGACGCCGAGCCGATAGAGCAGCCGCCGCGCCTTGGCTTCGTCCGTACCCGCGAATCGCCACCAGCGGTGCCCCATCGAATCCAGCGCCTTGGCTTCCGCGTTGCTGAGCCGGAGCCGCGACGCGACGCGCTTGGCATCCTCGGTGACGGCGACGGTCAACCCGGCGAGACGCCGCGTCGCGCTCGCCGGCAGGCCGAGCTCGTGCTCGATCGCGATCATCCTCGCCAGCGGGCCGGTATAGGCGACGCCGCCGATCAGCGACTGCAAGAGGCCGCCGTCGGCCATGGCGACCGCCGCGGGCGCAGCTCCGCCTGCGACCAGCAGCTTCAGCATTTCCATGCGCACCCGCTCGGCCGAGAGACCCGCAAGCCCGGCGCGGCCGCGGATGCAGGCGAGATAGCCGTCACGATCCGGCTCACCGGCGCCGAAGGCGGCATGGATGCGAAAGAAGCGCAGGATACGCAGGTAATCTTCCGCGATGCGCTGATCGGGATTGCCGATGAAGCGCACGCGCCGCGCGGCAACGTCGGCAAGCCCGCCGACATAGTCGTGCACCGTGCCTTTCGCGTCGACCGAGAGCCCATTCATGGTGAAGTCGCGCCGCTCGGCGTCTCTCACCCAGTCACGGCCGAATGCAACCTTGGCCTTGCGGCCGAAGGTCTCCGTGTCCTCGCGCAGCGTGGTGACCTCATACGGGTGCCCGTCGATGACCAGGGTGATGGTGCCGTGGTCGATGCCGGTCGGCACGCTCTTGATGCCGGCGCTTTTGGCACGCCGCATCACCTCCTCCGGCAATGCGGTGGTCGCGATATCCATGTCGCCCGGCGGCAACTTGAGGAGCGCGTTGCGCACAGCGCCGCCGACCACGCGCGCCTCCTCGCCGTCCGCGTTCAGGAGTTGCAGGACGCGCGCGGTCCCGCCGGAGGTCAGCCAGGAGGCATCGGCAAGCAGGGGTTCCGCGCTCATCGGCCAGCCCCTATTTCTCGACGCCCGGCACGAGCCTGCCGTTCTCGACATGCGCGGGGACATAGGTCGAGTTCGGCGAGGCGCCGGTGAAGTGCGCAAGTCCGACCAGGCTTGCGATCACCAGCACCAGCGCGACCAAGAGGAGGCGGGCGATGGTGTAGACCGGCCAG
This sequence comes from Bradyrhizobium ingae, assembly GCF_055791185.1. Taxonomy (NCBI): domain Bacteria; kingdom Pseudomonadati; phylum Pseudomonadota; class Alphaproteobacteria; order Hyphomicrobiales; family Nitrobacteraceae; genus Bradyrhizobium; species Bradyrhizobium ingae. Next base: position 33,179 of record NZ_JBVUBB010000044.1, on the reverse strand, counting down.
GACGATTGCACGAACAGGGCCGAGCGCGTCGCGACCAGGAACAGGGCATAGACCGCGAAGGGAACGAGGAAGATTCCGATCTCGGTCAGCGCCGGCCGGATCATGGCAAATAGATCCGCTCATACAGCACACGCAATATCCCGGCTGTCGCGCCCCAGATGTACCGCTCGGCAAACGGCATTGCGTAGTAGAAGCGCTCCATGCCGCGGAATTCCTTGCTGTGCAACTGGTGGTTCGCCGGATTCATCAGGAAGGATAGCGGCACCTCGAAGGCGTCATCAACCTCGGAATGGTTGATCACCAGCTCAAATCCCGGACGGACCCTTGCAACCGTCGGCAGGATGCGGAAGCCGAAGGCGGTGCCATAGAGATCGAGATAGCCGACCGGCTCGACGAAGTCGCGGAGCAGGCCGACCTCTTCCTCGGCCTCGCGCAGCGCCGCATCGCGCGGAGAGGCGTCCATTGCGTCGATCTTGCCGCCGGGAAAGGCGATCTGACCGGCATGGTCGTTCAAATGCACCGAGCGCTGCGTGAGGAGCACGGTCGGCTCGGACCGATCGATCACCGGGATCAGAACCGCCGCGGGGCGGACCGGCTGCTCGCGCGCGATGATCTGAAGCATCTTGTCGGTACCGGGATCACCCGACATCGGCACGATGTTGGGATCATAGAGGGCGGGCGGCACGTCGAAGGTCAGCCGCGCCTTGGAGCGGGCGAAAAAATCCGCCGCTCCCAACCGGGCAGGTTCGTCCTTCGGAAACGGCTTGGTCAAAGCGCGGCCCTCACCTGCTCGGCATCCGCCATGGCGAAGAATTCGCCGGCCGACTCGACACCGAACATTGGCTGGCCATCGACCATCCGCTCCTCGCCCATGTCAACCAGATCGTAATAGAGCGCGCGTGTCACCTTGGCCCAAAGGTCAGAGCGCACGTGCAGATAGGGTGTCAGCCCGCCGTCCGCCGCCTGCTCGAAGCGCAAGCGATGCGCCACATCGCACCTCACCCAGTCGTCGACATTGGTTCGGAAGCTCAGCACGCGATGGCTGCCCTCGCCCTCCTTCTGCATCTCGACCGCCATGAACGGCGCGTCATCGACGCGAATCCCGACCTTCTCCACGGGCGTGACGAGAAAGTGCTTGTCCCCTTCGCGTTTCAGGATGGTCGAGAACAGGCGGACCAGCGCGTGGCGGCCGATTGGCGTGCCCATGTAGAACCACGTACCATCGGAGGCGATTCGAATGTCGAGATCGCCGCAGAACGGCGGATTCCAAAGATGTACCGGGGGCAGACCCTTCTGGGCAGCGCCGGCGTTCTTGGCGGCGGCGGTCAGCCCGTCAAGACCCGGATTGTTGCTCTGCCCTTGGTTCGCCATGGTTTGCCCTGACTTTGTCTTTGGCACGATTGGTGCAGGTCTACGTTGTACCTCGGTGAGCGGTTCCACACCGGAATCATCCGGTGTGCAAGGTCGCCACTTCGTGATGCCGTACATATCCCGAAGCCGATAAGGTGGGGATAGGTTAATTCAGCGAATACAGGGCCTTCGCGCAAGTCTAGCATAGGCCCAGGACCAATGTGATGAGCTGACATGTCATGAGCTAGCATGTCGCGAGCTTACATGACGTGAGATGACGACGCAGGCAGGCCGCATGAACGGCTTAAGGAGCTGACGGATGGCGGAAAGTGTCGAAAAACTCGAAGACGTGATCGTCCGCTCGGCCGAGCAGGTGTCGGGGCAGATTCGCGCCGCCAAGGAGGCGATCGCAACCGTCATCTTCGGCCAGGATCGCGTGATCGAGAACACGCTGGTGACGATCCTCTCCGGCGGCCATGCACTGCTGATCGGCGTACCGGGCCTCGCCAAGACCAAGCTGGTCGAGACGCTCGGCGTCACCCTCGGTCTCGATGCCAAGCGCATCCAGTTCACCCCCGACCTGATGCCGTCCGATATTCTCGGCGCCGAAGTGCTCGACGAGAGCACCGCCGGAAAGCGCTCCTTCCGCTTCATATCCGGCCCGGTCTTCGCGCAGCTGCTGATGGCCGACGAAATCAACCGCGCCAGCCCGCGCACGCAGTCCGCGCTGCTGCAAGCGATGCAGGAGCAGCACATCACGGTCGCCGGCGCGCGTCATGACTTGCCGAAGCCCTTCCACGTGCTGGCCACGCAAAACCCGCTGGAGCAGGAAGGCACCTATCCGCTGCCGGAAGCGCAGCTCGACCGCTTCCTGATGGAGATCGATGTCGACTATCCCGATCGCGACGCAGAACGACGCATCCTGTTCGAGACCACCGGCGCCGAAGAGACGCTGGCAAAGGGATCGATGACGGCGGATGCGCTGATCGCGGCCCAGCGGCTGGTGCGGCGCCTGCCGGTCGGCGATTCCGTGGTGGAGGCCATCCTGTCGCTGGTGCGCTCGGCGCGTCCCGGCCCCGACGGCGGCGAAACCGGCAAGCTGATCGCCTGGGGACCAGGTCCCCGCGCCAGCCAGTCGCTGATGCTGGCGGCGCGCGCACGCGCGCTGCTCGACGGTCGCCTCGCGCCATCGATCGACGACGTGCTCGACCTCGCCGAGCCGGTGCTGAAGCACCGCATGGCACTGACGTTCCAGGCGCGCGCCGAAGGCCGCACGATTCCGGACGTGATCCGGCAGTTGAAGACACGGATCGGTTGATGGCCGCAGACAACGGGCACACAGCGAAGGAGATCATTGCGATCCGACGTGCCGATGGCGAGAGCCGCACGCTCGCCGCTTCACTGCCGCGCCTGGTGCTCGAGGCCCGCCGCATTGCCGCCAACGTCATCCACGGCCTGCATGGCCGCCGTCGCGCCGGCTCCGGCGAAAGTTTCTGGCAATATCGCCGTTTCGTCTCCGGCGAGCCGTCGCAGAACGTCGACTGGCGCCGCTCGGCGCGTGACGACCATCTTTATGTCCGCGAGCAGGAATGGGAGGCTGCGCACACGGTGTGGGTCTGGCCGGACCGTTCGCCCTCGATGGCATTCGCCTCGAAGAATGCGCGTGACTCCAAGCTCGAGCGTACGCTGATCGTGGCATTCGCGCTGGCCGAGCTGCTCGTCTCCGGCGGCGAGCGCGTCGGCATTCCCGGCCTGATGGCGCCGACCGCGAGCCGCAGCGTCATCGACAAGATGGCGCAGGCGATGCTGCATGACGACGCCGAACGGCCGAGCCTGCCGCCGTCCTTCGTACCTTCGGCGCTCGCCGAGACGGTGGTGCTGTCCGATTTCTGGTCGCCGATCGCGGAGATCAGGAGCACGCTCGCGAGCCTCTCCGGCTCCGGCGCCCATGGCACGCTGGTGCAGATCGTCGATCCCGCCGAGGAGACCTTCCCCTATTCCGGCCGCGTCGAATTCGTCGAGCCCGAGGGCTTTGGCGTGATCACGGCGGGGCGCGCCGAGAGCTGGGCGCAGGACTACACCGCGCGGCTTGCGCTGCATCGCGACCAGATCCGCGACGAGACCGGCAAGCTCGACTGGCTGTTCGCCACCCATGTCACCGATCGCTCCGCCGCCGAACTGCTGCTGTTCCTGCATGCCGGCATGCAGGTCAGCAAATCGGGCGCGCGCTCGACCACCGTCAAAGCGGGACCCGCCGCATGATCGGAAGCCTGCCGCTCGCCTTCACCGAACCGCTGCTCCTGATCGGGCTCGTCAGCCTGCCGGTGCTGTGGTGGTTGCTCCGCGTGATGCCGCCGCGGCCGCGCCGCATCGAATTCCCGCCGACACGCCTGCTGTTCGACATCGCGCCGAAGGAAGAGACGCCCTCGCGCACGCCCTGGTGGCTCACTGCGCTGCGCCTGCTCGCCGCCGCGCTGGTAATCTTCGCCGCAGCCGGCCCGATCTGGAATCCGCAGACCGGCCTTGCCGGCAGCAAGTCACCCTTGATGATCATGTTCGACGACGGCTGGAGCGCGGCCTCGAACTGGGACACGCGGATCAAGGCCGCCGACGAGCTGATCGCCAATGCCGACAGCGACCGCCGCGCCATCGCACTGGTGCCGCTGTCCGAGCCGAACCGCGACATCACGTTGATGCCGGCAGGCGCGGCACGCGTTGCGCTGCGGCAGCTCACGCCAAAACCCTATTCCATCGAGCGCGTTGAAACTCTCACCGCGATTGATCGTTTCCTGAAAGCCACCGGTGATTGCGAGATCGCCTGGCTGTCCGACGGCGTCGACACCGGCCGCGGCGAGGAATTCCTGCAGGGCCTGACCAAGACGATTGGAGACCGCACCTTGACGGTGTTTGAAGGCGGCACGCCCTCTCCGCTGGCGCTGGTCGCGGCTGAGAACGCGGCTGCCAAGATGGTGGTGAAGGTGCTGCGCACCGACAGCGGCATTGCCGCCGGCACCGTGCGGGCGCTGGACCAGAAGGGATCGCCGATCGGCGAAGCCCGCTACGCGTTCGCCCCGCAGGACAGGGAGACCGAGGCATCGTTCGACCTTCCGGTCGAGCTGCGCAACGACATCACGCGGCTCGAGATCTCCGGGGAGCGTTCCGCGGGCGCCGTGCAATTGCTCGACAAGCGCTGGCGGCGCCGCGCCATCGGCATCGTTTCCGGCGCAACCAGCGAGACCGCGCAGCCGCTGCTGGCACCGACCTTCTATCTCACCCGCGCGCTGGCGCCTTTCGCCGACGTCCGCCTCGCCGACAAGGGCGCGCCGCAGCAGGGCATCACGCAATTCCTCGACCAGAAGCTGCCGATGATCATCCTGGCCGATGTCGGCACCATCGCCCCCGAAATCCGCGAGCGCCTCAACGCCTGGGTCGAGCAGGGTGGCGTGCTGGTGCGCTTCGCGGGTCCCCGCCTTGCACAGGCCGAGGACGACCTCGTGCCGGTGAAGCTGCGCAAGGGCGGCCGCACGCTCGGCGGCAGCCTGACCTGGGAGAAGCCGCAGCACCTCGCCGCCTTCACCGCGGACGGTCCGTTCGCCGGCGTCCCCGTCCCCAAGGACGTCACCGTGAGCCGCCAAGTGCTGGCCGAGCCCGATGCGGTGCTCGCGACCAAGAGCTGGGCCTCGCTCGAGGACGGCACGCCGCTCGTCACCGGCGAGCATCGCGGCAAGGGTCTGGTCAGCCTGTTCCACGTTTCTGCCGACATGCGCTGGTCGGACCTGCCAATGTCCGGCACCTTTGTCGAAATGCTGAGGCGGATCGTCGACATGTCCGGCTACACTTCCAAACCCGGCGCCGGCGTTGCCGGCGAAGCAACCGCCGAGACGGTGGCGCCACTGCACATCCTCGACGGCTTTGGCGCCTTCGGCCCGCCGCCGGCAACCGCCAAGCCGCTGTCGGCCGACTACCGTGACCGCGCCACATCAGATCATCCGCCCGGCTTCTACGGCCCGGCCGAGGGACCGCTGGCCGTGAACACGCTTGCCGCCGCCGACCGCATCGCACCGCTCAACACTGCGAGCCTGCGCGCCCGTCATGCGACCTACACCAACGCCGAACCGCGCGACTTGCGCGGCTGGCTGCTCTCGACCTCGCTGGCGCTGTTCCTGATCGACGCCATCATCGTTGCGCTGCTCGGCGGCGGCCTTGCCGCGCTCTTGCGCCGGCGCGCCGCGCCCGCCGTGCTCGCGATCGGACTGGTGCTCGCCAGCCTGGCCTCGCCCGCACCGTCACGCGCCGACAGCGCGACCGACGATTTTGCGATGAAGGCGGTGTCGCAGACCCGCCTTGCCTACGTCGTCACCGGCAATGCCGACGTCGATTCCATCGTCAAAGCCGGCATGTCCGGGCTGACGCTGTTCCTGGCGCAGCGCACCGCGCTCGAGGCCGGCGATCCCGTCGGCGTCGATCCTTCGCGCGACGAGCTCGCCTTCTTCCCGCTGATCTACTGGCCAATCGTTCCCGGCGCGCCGAAGCCGCCGCAGGACGCCATCAACAAGATCGACGCCTACATGAAGCAAGGCGGCACGGTGATCTTCGACACCCGCGACGCCGTCGAAGCATCGCCCGGCGAGAATGGCGCCTCGCAGACGCCGGGCATGCAGGCGCTGCGCGAAATCCTCTCCTCGCTCGACGTGCCCGAGCTCGAGCCTGTGCCGCGCGAGCACGTGCTGACCAAGACGTTCTATCTGCTGCGCGACTTCCCCGGCCGCTTCAACACCGGACAGACCTGGGTCGAGACCCTGCCGCGCGAGGAAGAGGACGACAGCGCGCAGCGCCCGGCACGCGGCGGCGACGGCGTCTCGCCGATCATCATCACCTCGAACGATCTTGCGGGAGCCTGGGCGATCCGACCCGACGGCCAGCCGATGCTGCCGATGACGCCGGGCGAGCCGCGCCAGCGCGAATTCGCCTTCCGCGCCGGCGTCAACATCGTGATGTACACGCTGACCGGCAACTACAAGGCCGACCAGGTGCACGCGCCGGCGCTGATCGAGCGATTGGGGCAATAGGACGGATATGAATTACGGCATCGCGTTCACGCCGCTTGTCCCTGCGATGGTTTTGTGGATCGCGCTCGGCGCGATCGTGGTCATCGCTATCCTCCTGCTGCTGGCCCGCGCACGTGGCGCAGCGGTGCGCGTCGCGGCGCTGGCGCTGTTCCTGCTTGCGCTCGCAAACCCCTCCTTCACCCGCGAGGACCGCGATCCCCTCTCCTCGGTCGCTGCCGTCGTCGTCGACAAGAGCCCGAGCCAGAACTTCGGCAATCGCACAAAGGAAGCCGCGCAGGCGCAGGAGGCACTGGTCGACAGCCTGAAGCGGATCAAGGGCCTCGAAGTCCGCGTCGTCGAGGCCGGACAGGCCGACGGCGAGACCGACGGCACAAAACTGTTCGGCGCACTGACCTCCGCGCTCTCCGACGTGCCGGTCGATCGCGTCGCCGGCGCCTTCCTGATCACCGACGGCCGCGTGCATGACATCCCCGCCAATGCCGCAGCGATCGGCTTCCAGGCGCCGGTGCATGCGCTGATCACCGGCCAGAAGAACGAGCGCGACCGCCGCATCGCGATAACAGCCGCGCCGCGTTTCGGCATCGTCGGCCAGACCCAGACCATCACCTACCGCCTCGACGACCAGGGCGTGACCGGCGATCGCGCCAAGGTGACCATCCGCCGCGACGGCGAGACGATCAGCGAACGCACATTGTCGAGTGGCCAGACCGCAAGCGTCGACGTCGACATCAAGCATGCCGGCCCGAACATCGTCGAGATCGAGGCCTCGCCGCTCGAGAACGAGCTGACGCCGGTCAACAACCGCGCCGTCGTCGCGATCGACGGCGTGCGCGACAAGCTGCGCGTGCTGCTGGTCTCCGGCGAGCCGCACTCCGGCGAGCGCACCTGGCGCAACCTGCTCAAGTCCGACGCCAGCGTCGACCTCGTGCATTTCACCATTCTGCGGCCACCGGAGAAACAGGACGGCACGCCGATCAACGAATTGTCGCTGATCGCGTTTCCGACCCGCGAATTGTTCCAGCAGAAGATCAACGAATTCCAGTTGATCATCTTCGATCGTTACGCCCGCCAGGGTGTGCTGCCGATCGCCTATTTCGACAACATCGCGCGCTATGTCCGCTCGGGCGGCGCGGTGCTGGTCTCGGCAGGTCCCGACTACGCGTCGAACACCAGCATCTGGCGCACGCCGCTCGATTCGGTGCTGCCGGCCGAGCCGGTCGGCGTCACCGAGAAGCCGTTCTACGCGCATCTCTCCGACACCGGTAAGCGCCATCCGGTGACGCGGGGGCTCGAAGGCTCCAACTCCGAGCCGCCGCGTTGGGCTCGATTCTTCCGTACCGTCGACACACGAAACGCGACCGGCTCGCCGGTGATGACCGGCGCCGACGGCAAGCCGCTGTTGTTCCTGTCGCGTTACGGCGAAGGGCGCGTCGCACTTCTCCTCTCCGACCACATCTGGCTGTGGGCGCGCGGCTATGAGGGCGGCGGCCCACATCTAGATCTCTTGCGGCGGATGTCGCACTGGCTGATGAAGCAACCGGATCTCGACGAGGAGGCGTTGCGCCTTCAGGTGCAAGGCAAGGATCTGGTGGTGGTGCGCCAGACCATGGCCGACACCGTGCAGCCGGTGACGGTGACCTCGCCCTCCGGCGTGACGCGCGATCTCACGCTCAATGCCGGCGATCCCGGCGAATGGCGCGCGAGCCTGCCCGCTGGCGAGCTCGGTCTCTGGCAGGCCACTGACGGCACGCTGAAGGCGCTGATCAATGTCGGCCCGACCAATCCGAAGGAGTTTTCGGAGGTTACCTCCACCACGGACACCTTGAGGCCGCTGACGCAGGCAACCGGCGGCGACGCCGTGCGCGTCGTCGACGGATCTAGCGTCGAGCTGCCGCGTGTCGTGCCGGTGCGCTCGGCAAGCGTCTTCCACGGCGACGGCTGGATGGGGGTCAGGATGCGCGATGCCAGCGTGGTGAAGGGCGTCGGCGTGCTGCCGATCTTCGCCGGGCTGATCGGGCTGCTCTTGCTGCTCGGTGCATTCGCCGCGACCTGGGTACGCGAAGGGCGCTGAGCCGAACGAATTCCGTTGCATGAAGATCACAGCGGGAAGCCGGCCATCGCGGCCGCGCCTCCTGCGGTTGACATCCGCACAATGATCCTGCGATGTTACATTGTAACATCGTGATCGCCGTGGGATTGGTCTTCGCGATGTGCGGGTGCGTTTGCAAATGAAGTGGTTCCGATCGAACATCCGGCACGGCGCCCGCCTCGCGATCTTCGCGATGCTGGTGCAGTTCGCGCTGACCTTCGGCCACAGCCACTGGTTCGCGCAGGCTGCGCCGCTGCTCCAGTCGTCGCAGCAGGCGGGCGGCATCGCGTCCATCGATCGTGCAGCGCTGCAGAAGCAGTCGCCGGCAAGCCCCGACCACGACCAGCAGGGCGACGACAATTGCGCGATCTGCGCCGTGGTCTCGATGGCGAGCACCGTCGTGTTCGCGACGCCGCCGCTGCTGCATCTGCCGCAGGCGGTCGAATTCCTCTACCGCACCACCGACGCCGAGTTCATCCATCTGAAGTCGGCGAGCCACGCGTTCCAGCCACGCGCCCCTCCCGCTTCCTGATCTCTCCAGCATAGAGCACGCCTGGACTCGCTCGCTTCTGACGCGCGGACGAGCACCCGGGAGCAGTTGAGGTCGAATTCCGTCGGATCAAGACGGCAGGTCGCCGCCTGTCAACACACAGCCGTTGCCGGCACCTGATTGGAAGCAAGACAATGACATCTTATCCAAGGCGTGCGCAGCGCCTGAGCGGAGCAAGCTGGCTCGTGCTCGGCCTTGCCGCCACACCCGCCATCGCACAGGACAAATCCTCCACAGAGCTGCCCGCGGTCGAGGTGACCGCACCAAGCCCGATCGTCCGCAGGGCGATCGTGCCGGCGCGCCCGACGACGCGCGTTGCGCGCAGCACGGCCGCCCGCCACCGCGAGCATCCGCCCGAGCCGGCCCAAGCCGAGGCCCAAGCACAAGCGACGCCCCAACAGGGCGTGCTGCCGATCGTCACCAACCAGTTCGCAACCGTCACCGTCGTGCCGAACGAGGAGATCCGCCGCGACGGCGGCGGGCAGCTCGGCGACCTCCTGTTCGCAAAGCCCGGCATCACCGGCTCGAGCTTCGCGCCCGGTGCGTCGAGCCGGCCGATCATCCGGGGGCTCGACGTCAACCGCGTCGGCATCGTCGAGAACGGCACCAATGCGGGCGGCGCGTCCGATCTTGGCGAAGATCACTTCGTTCCGATCGATCCGCTGGCGACCAATCAGATCGAGGTGGTGCGCGGCCCCGCTGCCTTGCGCTACGGCTCGACCTCGATCGGCGGCGTGGTGAGCGCGACCAACAATCGCATCCCCGATGCTCTGCCCTCCTGCGCGCCCTCGTTCCAGACCTACGGCATGCCGGCCAAGGCGCCCCTCGCCACCGCTGAAACCTCGCCTTGCGTGACGGCCGAGACCCGCACCTCCCTCAGCTCGGTCGATCGCGGCGTCGAGAGCGGTCTGCTGCTCGATACCGGCGGCGGCAATTTCGCATTCCATGCCGATGTCTACGGCCGCAAGACCTCCGACTATTCGATCCCGAGCTATCCCTATCTGTTCGACCAGACACGCCCGGTCGGCAGCCATCAACCGAACTCGGCGACGCAAGGCGACGGCGCATCGATCGGCGGGTCCTATTTCTTCACGGGCGGCTATATCGGCGCGTCGATCACCGAGAACGATGCGCTCTATCATATCCCCGGCATCGATGGTGCCGATCACCAGACCCGCATCGACGCGCATCAGACCAAGATCAACGTCAAGGGCGAGTACCGTCCGGATGCCGCCGCGATCGACACCATCCGCTTGTGGATGGGCGCCACCAACTACCGCCACAACGAGCTCGGACTCGCTGATCCCACTGACCCGGCGACGGACGGCGTGCGGCAGACGTTCACCAACCGCGAGGAGGAGATGCGCATCGAGACCCAGCTGATGCCGTTCAATGCCCGCTTTGCGGAGGTGACGACCGCGTTCGGCTTCCAGGCCGGCCATCAGGAGCTGACCGCGCCGAGCCCGGATAATCCGGGCACACTGTTCAACGGCCTGTGGGACCCGAACCGAAACTATCGCGTCGCCGGTTACGTCTTCAACGAGTTCAAATTCGGCGACCACACCCGGGCGCAGATCGCCGGCCGGATCGAGCATGTCGAGCTGCACGGCTCGACGCCGGATTTCCCGGCGGATTTCCTGCCCGACGGCACCCCGCAGACGAGCATCGTCCGCAATCCGTCCTTTACGCCCAAGAGCGGCAGCATCGGGCTGTTGCAGGACCTTCCCGGCGGCACGGTCGGCAGCATCACCGCGCAATATGTCGAGCGCGCGCCGAAACCCGCCGAGCTGTTTTCGCGCGGCGCGCATGATGCGACCGCGACCTTCGACATCGGCAATCCGAACCTCACCATCGAGACGGCAGAATCCGTCGAGATCGGCCTGCGCAAGGCCACCGGCCCGTTCCGCTTCGAGGCCACCGCCTACTACACCCACTTCGACAATTTCATTTATCGCCGGCTCACCGGCGTGATGTGCGGCGACGACTTTGCCTCCTGCGGCACGCCGGGTGCCGAAGTGAACCAGGCCGTCTATTCGCAAGCGAACGCGAACTTCCGCGGCGGCGAGTTCCAGTCGCAGCTCGACGTCGGAGCTATCAAGGGCGGGATCTGGGGCATCGAGACCCAGGGCGACGTGGTCCGCGCCACTTTCACCGACGGCACCAACGTGCCACGGATACCACCTTTAAGGATGGGCGGCGGCCTGTTCTGGCGCGACGACAACTGGCTGATGCGTGTCAACCTGTTGCACGCCTTCCCGCAGAACAACATCGCAGCAATCGCGGAGACGCCGACGCCGGGCTACAATCTCCTCAAGGCGGAGGTCAGCTACAAGACAAAGCTCAATCCGAACGCCTTCGGCGCGCGCGAGATGCTGGTCGGTCTCGTCGGCAACAATCTTCTGAACGAGAACATCCGCAACTCGGTCTCCTACACCAAGGACGAGGTGCTGCTGCCCGGGATCGGCGTGCGCGCGTTCGCGAACTTCAAGTTCTGAAGCGCGACGAGATGAGGTTCGGCATGCGAGGCACGAGGGAGTAATCCCTCGCTGCTTGCGGGATGATGGAAAGATTATCGCCCGAAATCGGTGTGCCGGCCGTTGAAAGATGGAGGAGCAGGACGCGGAGCTAATGACGAGCAAGGGCAGCCCTGACGTTGGCAATGTCAAGGCGGCCTTCGAGACCGCCGTACACCATCACGCGTGCGGCCGTCTTGCCGAGGCGGGAGCGCTGTGCCGTGCTATCCTGGCGAAAGACCGTCGCTTTCGCGATGCCATGGTGTTGCTGGCCGTGGTGCTGTGTCTCGACGGCGCGACGGAAGCGCGCGCGGAGGCGGTCGAGTTGCTGCAGCGTGCCCTGGCGATCCGCGGGGACGATGCCCAGGCTTTCGAGATCCTCGGCGATGCCTTTACGATCGACGGCCGCTGCAACGATGCCATTGCGTGCTATCGGCGTGCCATCCGGTTGGCGCCTGCGCGTGCGAGGCTCCACTCCAAGCTCGGCATTTCCTTCAACGACAGCGGCAGACACGCCGAGGCGATCGAGGCCCTGCAGCGGGCGATCGCCCATGATCCGAACTCGGCCACGGTTCACTTCAATTTGGGCGTGGCGCTCAAGGATGCCGGGCGGCTGGACGCCGCCGTCGATGCCTATCGGCGGGCAATCGAACTGAACCCCGACGGTTCCGGCGCCTACGCCAATCTCGGCGTCGCGCTCGAGGAGCTCGACCGCCGCGACGAGGCGATTGCCTGCTACCGCCAGGCGCTGCTGCTCGATTCTGCGAATGTCGAAGCCCACATCAATCTCGGCGCCATCCTCGAAGACCTCGGGCGCCGTGATGAGGCGGTCACGGCGTGTCGACAAGCGCTGGCGCTGGATCCAGCGCACGTCGACGCCCATATCAATCTCGGTGTCGCTCTCCAGGGACAGGACCAGCTCGATGCTGCGATCGCCTGCTACCGGCAAGCGCTGGTGCTGGATCCAGAGAACGCCAAGGCAATGTCCAATCTCGGTGTCGCCATCGAGCAACAAGGTCTTGGCGACGTTGCGCTCGATGTCCAGCAACGGGCCGCGGCACTCGCACCGAATTCCGGCACGATCCGCTTCAACCTGGCGGTCAGCCTCCTTCGGCGCGGCGAACTCGCCAGGGGCTGGGAGGACTACGAGTGGCGCTGGCGCGGCGGCGTTCGCAACCTCAAGGCGCCTGATTGGCCGCAGCCGCTCTGGCAGGGCGAGGATCTCGCCGGCCGCACCCTGCTCGTTCGCTCCGAGCAGGGACTCGGTGACGTGCTGCAGTTCGTCCGTTATCTGCCGCTGCTGGCACGCGCCGGTGACCGCGTGATCCTGCGTGCCCCCGCGGCGCTCGAACGGCTGCTCCGTTCATCGCTCGCCGGCGTGACGGTGATCGGGCCCGAGGCGCCGCAGCCGCAGTTCGATTTTCATGTCCCGCTCATGAGCCTGCCGCGGTTGTTCGGGACCGATCTCGGCAACATCCCTGCCGATGTCCCCTATCTGACCGCCGATCCGGCTGCCGTCGTCGCGTGGCGCCGGCGCCTCGGCACTGACGATAACTTCCGGGTGGGCGTCGTCTGGTCCGGCAATCCCAACCACAGGGGCGATCGCCAGCGCTCGATCGCGGCGGCCGTGCTGCTGCCCGCCTTGATCACCCCCGGCGTACGACTCTACAGCCTGCAGAAAGATGTTCGGCCAGCGGATCATACCGCGTTGTTCCAGCTCTCGCAGACGGTGACCGACCTGTCGCCGCAGCTCAACGATTTCGCAGACACCGCCGCGGCCTTGTGCGCCCTCGATCTGCTGATCTCGGTCGACACCTCCGTCGTGCACCTTGCCGGCGCGCTTGGTCGCCCGGCGTGGACCATGCTGCCGTTCTCTCCCGATTGGCGCTGGCTCCTCGAGCGTGAGGACAGCCCATGGTATCCGACTTTGCGACTGTACCGTCAGGTACGACGAAGCGACTGGAACGGCGTCATCGAGCAGCTGCGCGCCAACCTGCGGCATGCAGCGTGCGCTGGTCTTGCCGGTCGCGGGATCGCGGCCTCGAAGGCTCGTTCAAGCCCGAATGACCATGCGATGAATCTTCGAGCGGTCATGTCTGAGCGCGAAAACAGATAGCGACAGGCGATCGCGGCACGCCCTCGTGAGCAGTTCGCCGACCTGTCGCTCGCGCGTCTTGAAGGAATGCGCGGTGCAACAGTCCGCCAGCACGAAGCCCTCGAGCTCGCCGAAACAGTCGAAGAAGATTTCGGCAACCTTGCCCGTATATTCGACGACGTCGAGGCAGGGACTTGGGACTTCGACCGGCGCACCGTTGGGCGAAGGTGGAATGGCATTCGGATCGCCGCCAAGCCCGGCGACACGATCCGACAGGAATGCAACGTACCGCTGCAGCACGGCAAACCACCGGTTCGACGGCGCAGTCTGCTGCAATCGCCATTTCATGATTGCCAGCGTGTCTTCCTCGGGACGCAACATCACGGCAGCGGTCGAGACCGGAATCTTGATCTGAAACGTTCCGATGACATACCGCCAGGAAAACGGCTGGCGCGGAACTGCGACGTCCGGATTGGCATTCTTCTCGCGAGAAGGCTTTTGAATTGGAGCGCCGCGCTTCGAGACCTGCCGCCCCACGCGCCTGACGATCACGTTGAACTCCTCGCCGGTGACGACGGTGGTGGGAAGATCCACCGTGAGGAGACCTGCGAAATTTTCGCCTGCATTCATCGGTATCGGCACGTAGGTGACGCCGCCAGTGATCTTGCACTGGATCGTATTCGTGTCTCCTGCCGTCAGGGAATGCGCGGGATAAAGCTGTGAGGCAAGCGCAAGCACGTCCGCGGCTTGAACCTGCGGCCAATAGATCGAGGCGACGCTCCCGTGTGGAATGCGGCCCCAATCGATCATCAGCTCGTCGACGTCCGTCTTCCGGCTGACCATGGCGCTCGGCCGGATATCGAAGGTCTGCGGAATCCGGTGTGTCGAGGCGGGCCCGGGATTGTCCGAGACCGTTACCTGGAGATTGCGCTGGGCCAGCTTGTCCGACGCCTCGGGACGCGCCCCGATGAAGATCGGGGCGTCGTCGAACGCGATCTGGGCCACCAGACAATGGTGCGTACCGGCGAGCCACGCCAACACCTGCTCGCCGTCGATCACGTTGGCAGAATCATAAAGGTTCAGGAAGCACCCGTAGTAGACCCAGATGCTGTCCTTCCCGTTCGCGATCTCGATATCGCGGTTGTTGACGCCGCCATTGTCGTAATCGGTGTTACCGGCAAGGTTTCCGGTCGCAAAGAACGGTAGCGTGACGTGGCCGGCGCCGACCTGCGGCGAACCAGGCAGGCCCGCCGCATCCGGATTGAAGGGATAGGTCGTTCCCGTTTGATAGTCCGTATCGGGGCTCTGCGTTACGAACAGCCTGAAGAACACGCGGGCATTGCTGGCTTCGCCCGCCGGCCCCGCGGTGCCGCGCATCCGGACTCGCGCTACCGCGAAATTGTAGTTGTTGAGAATCCTGAACGTCGGCGGGAACGTGGGAGTGAGCTGGATCGTGAATGGAGTCACGGAGGAATCGGCCTGCAACGCCGCCCCTTGGCTTGGGAGAATCGAGTTGAAGGGGTCGGCCCCGGTCGGGTCGCTGAAATTGTTGTTCAGGAACGTGAGCAGGTCCTGGATATAGGTGAATGCGCCGTTGACGCTGTCGCTTGCAAACGCCGGCGCACCCGCAACCGGATGTTGGGACAGCCCGGGCGTCGCAGTGAAGACCCTGAGATCCTGACTGAGATAAAAGACATTGTTCTGGGTCGGATCGACATTGGTGAAATAAGGGTCCGCACCCGCGACGAGTTCAAACAACGTCGAAACGTTGGTGCCCGGCACCCGGTTGCCGTCGGTTGCAAGGAAGGCATCGAGCTCGAAGGTCTGGCTGCCGGACGCCGGAAAATTCGCGAGCGCCGCACTCGAGAAGGTGATGTCGAATGGAACGCGAATTCGCTGCTGCGCTCCGGGATCTGCACCGTTCTCGAAATCGATGTTCGGGTTCTGGGTGATCGTGACGCCGTTCAGGTTGGCAAACGCTCCCGTCGGCACCGGCACCGTGACGTTGAGAGAGCTGAACGTATCCTTGCTGAAACCATCGACGACGAGCCAGAACGCCTGCTCGAAAACCCCACCGCTCGTGTTGATGACATCCTGCACTTCATCCTTGCCGAAGGTGTCCTTGTCCACCAGGAACGTCAGCGTTCCAGTTGGAAGGATGCAGGCATTGTCCGCCTTGCTCCAGTATGCCTGCACGGAGCAACTGACGCCGTTGACGTCGATCGTCGCGAACTGGTTGTTGCAGGTGTCGCCGATCTCGTCGTTGGTGACCGTCGTTCCGTCGGCATTGGTGCCGTTGACGAGGATGCTGTTGTTCGAGGTGTCGACGTCGGGATTGGTGCATGCCTCGATCAGCTCATGGGAAAAGACCTTGGTGACGCAATTGTGCCCCGTCAGCGAACCCGTATTGTCGACCCACGCGTAGTATCCCGTGACGCCCTTGTAGGTGAAACTCTGGTGCTGGCCCACGAAGCCGTTGGTCGTCGTCAGCTTGTTGCTGATGCCGGGCGGCACGATCACCGCGTAGAAGCGGTTGTGGCCTGATGCGGGAGGCGGCATGCTGGTGTGGTCGAGCCTGTCCTTGAGCATCGTCTTCACGTCATCGTCGGTATACTGATCCGCCGGGCTGGTGCTGTCGTTGAGGTCGGTGAAGATCAGCGTGCCCTGCGCGACGCCGCGATATTGGCGCAGGCCGCCCATATAGGGGCCCGTGAGAATGCCAATGATTGCCTGCTTGTACTCGTCGCTGGAAGGAGTCGGAGCAGGCGACGTGGTCCAGAAGCTGCCCCAGAAGACCAGGATTACCTCGACGTCGGTCAGCACGCGGCCGCCGCCGTCGGTCGTGCTCGTCACCGTGTAGTCTGCGGAAAACTGCTCATCGCCAGCTCTCGGTTGGCTATCCGGACGTGCGCGCTCGACGATCCCGCTCAATTTCTTTGATCGGCTGGCCTTCCTGGGCATCTCTCCCTCCGCTCCACTGGCCACCCCGTTTGAGATTACTACCTATACGGGAGTTCCAGTGTGAACTGGCTCACCAGCCATCAGGCGTCGGCCAAATCAGCGCTGGGATGCGATCATCGCGCGAAAGGCAACCGATGGTGTTGCTTCTTCGCGTCCGCGCCCATCAATCCTTTCTGACGTAACGCCAGAGCAGGTCGGCGATCTCGGCGCGACGCTTGGCTCTCGTCTTTGGCGACGACATGTCGAAGGCGAACTGCGCCTCGAAGGTGTGGCGGTTGGCGACCGAGAAGATGCTCAGCGCGTTCAGCGTCATGTGCAGCTCGATCGGATCGATGCCGGGGCGGATCACGCCGCCGGCAACGCCGCGCTCGAGCAGCATGGCGATCTGGCTGATGCTCGGCTGCGTCATCTCCTTGAGCTTCCGGCTGCTGGCGATGTGCCGTCCGCGATGGATGTTCTCGATCGAAACGAGACGGACGAATTGCGGATGGTTCTGGTGGAAGTCGAAGGTGAATTCGGCCAGCCTTCGTATCGCCGCTTCCGGCGCCAGCGACTCGAGATGCAGGTCCTCCTCGGCGGCGCGCATCCTGGCATAGGCCATCTCGAGCACTGCGATGAACAGCTCTTCCTTCGAGTTGAAATAGTAGAAGATCAGCCGCTTGGTGATGTCCGCGCGGGCGGCGATGGCGTCGGTGTTGCCGCCGGACAGCCCATTCTCGGCGAATTCCTCAAAGGCGATATCGAGGATCTCCTGCCGCGTTCGCTCGCGATCGCGCCGCTTGATCGGCGCAGGCTTGGCCCCCCGCGCGGGCTGCTTCTTCACGCTTGGCATCTGGCAGTTCGGTCCTCGCCGGCGGCCGCAACCGGCCTCGCCGCCATCCATAGCTCAATCGGGCACCCTTGACATCAATTATCCCGTCGATTAATTATTAATTATCCTCCCGATTAATTATATGGGCAACGACGATCCTGCTCGCCTTGCCCGCGGAGCGACCGCCGAAGCCCGCGGCTCGGCCTAACCAACGGAACGCATCACATGACGACAATCAGGATTGGCGTGATCGGCGCGGGATTGATCGGGCGCAAGCATCTGCGCAAGCTGGCCGAGCACAGCGACTATGAGCTCGTCGGCATCGCCGATGTAAATGCCCAGCAGGTTGCAGCCGAGCAGCCCTGCGCGCGTGTGTTCGCCGATTATCGCGAGCTGCTCGACGACGCCCGGCCCGAGGCCGTGATCATCGCCTCCCCCAATCAGCTTCACGCCGAGATCGGCATCGCTTGTGCGAGGCGCGGCATCCACATCCTGATCGAAAAGCCGGTCACCGATACGCTGCAGACCGCCGCCGACCTGATCGCCGAGGTCCGCAAGGCCGGCATCAAGTCCCTGGTCGGCCATCACCGCCGCCATCATGAGCAGGTGAAGACGTTGAAGGCGCTGCTCGGGCAAGACCGGATCGGCGATGTCGTCGGCGTCTCCGCGATCTGGGCGACGCACAAACCCGCGGAGTATTTCAAGATCGCGCCATGGCGCTCGCAGGCCGGTGGCGGCCCGATCCTGATCAACCTCATCCACGAGATCGATTTCATGCGCTTTGCGATCGGCGAGATCGTCGCCGTCTCGGCGATCGCCGCGAACCGCCAGCGCAGCTTTGCAGTGGAGGACACCGCGGCAGCGTTGGTGGAATTCGAGAACGGCGCGCTCGGCACGTTCTTCCTCAGCGACTGCTCGGTCAGCCCCTGGACGATGGAGCAAGGGCTCGGCGAGTCGCCGGAGTTTCCCTATAGCGGACAGAGCAGTTACCGCGTGATGGGCCGTCGCGGCACGCTCGAATTTCCGAGCCTGGACCAATGGGTGCAGGAAGGCGACGTGCAGAACTGGAACAAGCCGATCCAGTCCCGGGCCAACCATGCCGGCTCGATCGATCCTTACGTCGCCCAGCTCGATCACTTCCGCGATGTCATTCGCGGCGTGACGCAGTCGCTGCAACCGGTCGAGGACGGCGCGCGAAGTCTGCTGGTGACACTTGCCATCGCTGAGGCCGCCACGTCGGGACGGCGCATCGATCTGCGCGAGCGTTACGGGGCGCTCTCGACGTCGTAGCCCGAGCCGCATGGACGAGCCATTCGCGGCGGCGCCGTCATCCGGCGATCAGGGCCCGGCCCGGACGCGCGAAGGTACTGCGTCCGTCCGCGACCACGGCCTCGCCCGCGACGAATACCGAACGAATGCCCGCGGGCATTTCCGTCGGCGCCTCGAAAGTCGCCTTGTCCATGATGGTATCGTCGAACAGAGTCATATCCGCGATCATGCCCGGTCGCAGGATGCCGCGGTCGGACAAGCCGAAGCGCTGGGCGGGCATCGCGGTCATCCGCCGGACGGCATCTTCCAAAGTCAGCCAGCCCTGCTCATGCGTCAGCCGGCCGGCGACGCGCGGAAAACTGCCATAAGCGCGCGGATGCGGCTTGGTGCCCGGGCGCGGAATGCCGTCGGAGCCGACCATGTGCAGGCGATGAGTGAAGGCCGCGCGCAGGTCGGCTTCATCGAGCTGGAACATGATGATGCCGGTCTGGCCCTGGTCTTCCTCGATACAGCGAACCATGAGGTCGAACGGCGAGATGCCGAGCCCGCGCGCGGCGTCGACCATCGACTTGCCCTCGAGCGGCTTCAGCGCGGGATTGCCGGTGCCGGAAATGCGCACATTGTGCCAGCCGATCAGCACGATCTTGGACTGCGCGGCATGCGGATCGGGATCACCCTCCTCGACCAGCACGCGAAGCGCCTCGCGCTTTGCGGGATCACGCAGCCGCACGCGCAGCGCGTCGATGCCGCCTTCGAGCGCGGCCGGCGGCAGCAATTGCAGCATGTAGGAGCTGCCGGCAGGATACGGATACATGTCGAAGGAGATATCGATCCCCTCCGCTCGCGCGGCCTCGAGCCGATCGAGCGCCTTTGGAATGGCGCCCCAGTTCGGCTTTCCCGCCGACTGCAGATGCGACAGCAGCCCCGCCGCGCCGGAGGCGCGCAGGATCGCAATGAACTCGTCGATGGATTGCAGCAGGCCGGCCTCATAGCTGCGGATATGCGCCGTGAGCAGCTTGCCGTGAGCGCGCACGGTCGCTGCCAGCGCGCACAATTCATTGGTGTCGGCATAGGCGCTCGGCGGATAGACAAGACCGAGCGACAGGCCGGCGGCGCCCTGGCTGAGCTGTTGCGCCAGCAGCGCCTGCATGGCCGCGATCTCTCGGACCGTCGCAGCGCGGCGTTCGTAACCGAGCACGGCGAGCCGGATCGCGGCATGCCCGACCAGCGAGACGAGGTTGAGCGCCACGCCCGGCCTTTCCAGCGCGCGCCGGTAGCCATCGAAACTGTCGAAGACTTCGTTCGGTCGGGTTTCACCGGCGAGCCCAGAGAAATGCAGGCGCAGCATCTCGGCGGAGTTTGCGGTCGCAGGATAGAGCGAGAAGCAGCAATTGCCGACCACGAGCGTGGTCACGCCTTGCAGCACCTTCTCGGGCCTGTCAGGCTCACGCAGGCAGATCAGATCATCATGGCAGTGGGCGTCGATGAAGCCCGGCGCGAGATAGCATCCGCGCGCGTCGATCACCTCTGTCCCGTCCGCGGGCAGGGCGGCGCCGATCGCCGCGATGCGGCTCCCGCTGATGCGCAGATCGGCTTCGAACCACGGCGCACCAGTGCCGTCGATCAGCCGGGCATTGCGGATCAGGGTGTCCTTGTTCGGACCTTGGGGCATGTCCCCCTCCTCAGTGGGCGGCCACGGCGTCTCGCGGCAGCTCCTCGGCGAAATCGGGAATGGATTCGATCCGTCCCAGCACCACGACATAGAAGAAGATGCCGATCAGCAGCACGACGCCGGCGATCATGAAGGCGCCGGCAAACGATTGAGTCCAATCGACCACGACGCCGGTCACGATCGGCGCGAGCACGCCCATCATGTTGTTGGTGAAATTGAGAATGCCGCCGACCGTTCCCGCGCCGCCTTTGGGCGCGATCAGCGACACGATCGAGGAGCCGACGGGCGCCGCGGCGGATAATCCCGATATCGCGATCGACAGCCACAGCAGCGCCCAGCCCGGCTTCACGGTGAACGCGGCGCCGATCACGGCGAGCCCCATCAGCATGCCGACGATGATCACCGACTGGCGCACCCTCGTGCTGTCATAGCCACGCGCAATCAAATGATCCACCAGGAACCCGCCGATCAGGAGGTCCGACAAAGTCGCGAAAATCCAAGGAATCGTCGAATAGCCCGCGGCCGACATCAGGTTCATATGCATGGTCTGGGCAAGATAGCCCGGGAGCCAGGTGAGGAAGAGATAAAAGGTGTAGCCATAGGCCGAGAACCCGATGGTCAACCCCCAGACCTTACGGTTGCGCAGGAGGTAGCCGAGCATGCGGCTCTGCCCCGCCGTGGCCGGCCCTTCGGGCGTGCCGCCGCCCGCGACGATATAGTCATGCTCCGCCCTGGAGAGCTTCGGATCCTCGCTCGGATTTCGATAGATGACGTAGTAGGCGATGAAATACGCAAAGCTCAGGAACGCCGTGACGCCAAAGCCCCAGCGCCAGCCGTAGAGAAAGATCACGTAGGCGACGAGCGGCACGCCGATCACGTTGGAGAATTTGGCCGCGGAATCGAAGATCGCGGTCGAACGCGCACGCTCGTCGAGCGGAAACCAGTGGCCGGTCGCTTTCTGACTTGCCGGAAACGCCGGCGCTTCCGCGACCCCGAGCAACAGCCGCGCGGCGGCGATACCCCAAAGCCCGCTGGCAAGCGCGGTGATGGTGGCGGCGACCGCCCAGAGGAAGCTAGAGGCGCGGCCAACCGTGGTGACGCCGAAGCGGTCGAGCACCATGCCGCCCGGGACTTGCAGCAGCGAATAGGTCCAGAAGAACGCGCTGCCGAGCAGGCCGATGTCGGTGGCGGTGAGGCCAAGCTCCTTGGTGAGCTCGGGCGTCGCGGCGGAGAGCCCGACACGATCGATGTAGTTGATGAGGATCCCGACGCCGAGGAGACAACCGATCAGCCAGCGTCGCCCGGGTACCTGTCGGCTTGCGTTCGCCATTTTGAATCCTCCTCTCGAAAACGCGGAATGGTGACCTTCGTGCCGTCGCAACACGGAATTGCCGGCGGCGGGCATTGTCTCTTATAATGGACAACTTTACCTTATAGTGTCACGTTAGATATTCCCAAGCCGCGCTGTCAAGCCCGGACATTCCGGCGCACCTCAACCGAATGCATCGCGCACACGACTAGGACCGCGCCAACGACAAGCGCGAAGGCAGCGCAAAACGCGATGCGGGTGCATCGCGCGGGAGCCTGGCCAGTCGGCTCGGCTCAGTGACGATCTGAAAGTTCAGTTGCGGTGGCGACGAGGTCGTCGAGCAGCGCGGTCCTGCGTTCCTTCAGCGAGTCCGCTGGAACGACGAAGCAGAGCGTCGCGACCGCGATCCCCTTCTTGTCGCGGATGGGGGCGGCAAGACACGACGTAAACCGATCGGACAATGCCGTCGTCACGCATCTGCCTTCGCGCCTTGCGCGTGCGACATCCTTGATGAAATCACCGATATCGAGCAGGCGTCCGTCCGGAAGACGAAAATCCTCCTTCGGAACGAACGCGCGAATCTCCGCAGGACTCATGTGATCCAGCAGCAACCTGCCGGATGCGGTCCACGGCAGTGGCACCTCGATGCCGACATCCGTCGTGATCCGAAACAAGCCGGACCCGTCCCTTGTATCGACCACCACGTATTTGCGGCCGCGCAGCGCGCAGAGTTGCGCGGTCGCGCTATGCTGGGTCGCGAGCCGGTCGAGGGCTTCGCGGCATCGGCGATGCAGGGGATTGGCCTCCGCATAGGCCCGGCCGTAGAGATGCACCGCCTTGCCGAAATAGACCTGGCCGCCCTCGCCGACATTCTCCAGCAGGTCCGCCTCGATCAGGCGGCTGGCGATGGCATAGACCGTCGAACGCGGAGCGCCCATTTGCTTCGCGAGGTCGCTGAGTCTCGAGGGCGTGCGCAGATGCAGTAGCGCTTCCAGGAGATCGATAGTCCGATCAATCCCGTTCTGGCGTTCTGCGGGCTCGGCGCCCTTCTTGGATGCGGCCAAACTTCACACGTCCTTTCGTCAGCTTCGCGTCCACGGTTTTTGGCACAAACCGCACCGACAGTATAGCGTATCCGGCTTTCGCATTCAGGGTCGGCGTTGGATGAGCGCACGCCCTCCTCTACGCCCGCGCCTTGCTCCAGTCGGGGCCGACGTGGCCCGATACCCCCTCGAACGCGCCGTCGACGAGTTCGAACACCAGGATGCGGCTGGCGTCGACCGGGCCGGGCATGGTGACGCGGCCCTTGGCTACCGGCTTGAAGCCGGCGCGGCTGTAATAGGGCTCATCGCCGACCAGCAGCACGATGGCGTGACCCTGCGCCTTTGCATCCCGGAGCGCGCGCTCGAGCAGGAGACGGCCGACACCGCGGCCGCGGAACGGCGGCTCGACGGTGAGCGGACCGAGCAGCAGCGCCTTGGTATCGCCGATCGTGATCGGCAATTGGCGCACCGAGCCCACCATCAGCGTGCCGATGTGGGCGGTGAAGGAGAGTTCGAGCAAATGATCGACGTGCTCGCGGACCCTGTAGGCGCTCAGCACGAAGCGGCCGGGGCCGAAGGTGCGCTCGTGCAACCGCTCGATCGCCTGGGCGTCGCCTGCGGCCTCGGGAAGGATGGTGACTGAGAGATCGTTCATCTGAGCACAGCGTTTTCGAGCGAAGTAGGCGCCGGTTCGCGTTGGGAAAACGCGTCAACACGGAGAGCGGGTTAGCATTTGGGAGTACGAAGGTCTATCCGCGCGGCGCTCAACTTCCGTTCCTTTTCAGTGCCGGTTGGGCCAAATAAGCGAGCATCTTCATTTCCCGTCGCCCACGCGTGACCGTGTCGAGCACGAGCCCCGACGACACCGACAACAGCGCCATGATCATCAAGCCCATCGAGAGCACGGCGGTCGGCAGGCGCGGCACGAGGCCGGTCTCGATGAAGGTGATCACAACCGGGATCGCCAGAATGATCGACGCCAGCGCCAGCAGGATCCCGATCACCGTGAAGAAGCGCAACGGCCTCTCCGAGCGGTAGAGTTTCAACATGGTGCCGAGGATGCGAAAACCGTCGCGCCAGGTGTTGAGCTTGGAGAACGAGCCCTCGGGGCGAGCGTAATAGGGCGTCTCGACCTCGGCGACCGGCAGCGACAGTTCGAGCGCATAGACCGCAAGCTCGGTCTCGATCTCGAAACCGCCGGACAGCACGGGGAAGGATTTGACGTAGCGACGCGAGAACACGCGGTAGCCCGACAGGATGTCCTTGAAGGATTGGCCGAAGCTCGACGACAAGAAGCCCGTCAGCATGCGGTTGCCAGTGCGGTGGCCGAGCCGATAGGCGGCCTCTGCCTGATCGACGCGAAGGCCGACGACCATGTCGAGATGCTCGTCGAGGAGCTTGTCGATCATGCGCGATGCGCTCGGCGTATCATAGGTCGCATCGCCATCGACCAGCACATAGATGTCGGCCTCGACGTCGGCAAACATGCGGCGCACCACATGGCCCTTGCCCTGCCGCCGCTCGCTGCGCACGATCGCGCCGGCCTCGCGCGCGACGGTTGCGGTGCGATCGCGCGAATTGTTGTCGTAGACGTAGATCTCGGCCGAGGGCAGCGCCTTGCGGAAATCTGCGACGACGGTCGCGACTGTCGCCTCCTCGTTGTAGCAGGGCACCAGCACGGCGATGCGGAGCTCCGACGCCGTCATTGCGGGAGCTCCCGCGCATCATCGATCGCCTCGCGCATGATGTATGACGGTTCGTTCATTTCGCGTCGGCGATTGCCATCTCTGAAAGCTGCGGTCCATCGGAGACCGGCACGCGGTCGGGCTGCGTCCGCCCAGGCATGAAGACCACGGCAAACAGCAGCGTCCAGAGCGAAAGCATGACGATCGGGATGACATAATACTGGGTGAAGACCGGATGCGTGGCGAAAAACGCCAGGTTCAATGCGAGATTGCCCGCGACGAGAAGCGCCAGTCGCCTCACGCCCGGTTGTTTCGCAAAATGCCACAACAGGACGGTCCAGGCGCACACGATGACGATCAGCGGAAACTGCACGTCCGCCAGATAGGCGCGCAGCACGGCCGGATCGAGACGCGGCGGTGCCGTATCCTGGCCGCCATAGGCAGAGACCAGCGGGTTTCCTGAATTGACGATGTTGGCGGCGAGCACCGGCAGGATCCCCAGGAGGAATGCCAGACCGAACGAGAGCCCCTGCAGGAAGCTCGCGCGACTGCGCTGGATCAGAAAGAACAATCCGAAATACATGAAATAGCCAGCCGCAAGGAGCACGTTGGCGATCCTGAAGCTCGCCGACAGGCCGAGCACGATGCCGATTGCCACTACCACGAGGAGATGACGCCGGCTTTCGCCGACGAACAGCCTGGCCGTCAGCAAGCCTGCGAGAGCGCAGACGATCATCGTCGGCGCCATCGAGTAGCTCGCCTTTGTCGGGTTGATCATGAAGTAGATCGAAATCGCGCCGAAGGTTGCCGCGAGAGCCAGCGCAGGCGGTTGTCGTGCCCGCCACAGCGCGCAGAGAGCGAAAATCGCGATCGCGGCATTCGCCAGCGCATATAGCGGGATGACCTGGAACCCTTCGGGGAACAGCGACAGGACGAAACCGGTCCCCGGGGGCGGCGTCATCACCCATTTGCCGCCATCGGCGGTTGGGGTGTGGCACGGCGCGCGCGTCGGATCGTTCCAATTCGGATAATCGATGCTGCGCAGCTTGCCCGCAAGATAGCCGTCGTCCTCCCGGGCGAGGCTGGTATCAAGGCCATGCCAGCCGAAGCGCTGAAACAGATGCGCCTGCCGAAGGTAGCAGATGTCGTCGTAGACGCCGCGGCTCTCACTCCAATGCGAGATCAGCCGGACATTGCTGGCCAGCATAACGAGAAAAATGATCGAGAAACATATCTTTACGGCTCTCATCGGGCTTTCACCGGGCGAATGCCAATCCAGCATGAGGACAAGGACCAGCCGCCCTGTACAGGAAATGCATCGGCAAGTATAGCAATGCACGAGGAAGGTGGGCTCTTGCCACAGCAGGTGCGCTGCGGCATGCGGAGACTTGGATATTGGGGCAATCGTGATCACGACCGACCTGGACGCGGCAGATTCGCGCCCAAGCAGCGCAGCTACGCAGGTCGGCGGAGCGCGGATCCTGCTCATCATTCCTTGCTACAACGAGGAAGCATCGATCGGGGATGTCCTGGCGGACATCGCCCGGACCGGCCGCGGCTACCATACGCTGGTCGTCGATGACGGCTCCAGGGATGCCACGTCCGCGGTTGCGAGCGATCGCTCGCCGGTCGCCCGGCTCCCGCAAAACCTCGGGATCGGGGGCGCCGTGCAGACGGGCATCAAATATGCCGCACGCAACGCCTACGATTTCTGCATTCAGATCGACGGCGACGGGCAGCACAATCCACGGGAGATCGAGCTCCTGCTCGATGCCTATCAGAAGCGGCCCTCAAATATCGTCATCGGAAGCCGCTTCATCGACAATGCCGGCTTCCGTTCCACGCGACTGCGACGCCTTGGGAGCCGGCTGATCGGGTTCGCGCTGAACAGCCTCTTTGCAGACGACCACATTACCGATCCGACCAGCGGCATGCGCCTGCTCGACCGCCGCGCCATCGCATTTTTCGCGCAGCGCTATCCGGTGGATTTCCCGGAGCCGATCTCACTGGCATGGGCCATGCGCGCCGGACTGAGGGTTAGCGAAGCGCCTGTGGAGATGCGGGCGCGGGAGACCGGGGTCAGTTCGATCGACGGTCTCAAGACGGTGAATTACATGGTCCGCGTGCTTGGCTACATCCTGCTCGCGCGCCTGGCGAGACAATCGTGACGCTTCGGGCCGGCCCGGATTCGCCGGCGCCGAAATAAGACATCGGGGGACAGCCGTGACCAACGTTATTCCAAGCGCAGAGACGGTTGCGATCATATCGGCCTTTGCGTTCTTCTACATGCTGGGACTGCTGCGCAAGACGCTGCAGGGCAAATTCGATCTTTATGATTTTCTGATGCTGTCGATGGTCGCGATCCTGCCAGCCGGCTTTGCGCTGTTTCCAAGACTCGCCTACCTGGTCAGTCACCTGACCGGCGTCGTGTTTCCTTTCGTGGTGATGTTTGGTGCTCTGTTCCTGGTGGTCTTCGTGTTCATGCACAATGTCACGGAGCGCCTGCACAAGCTCGAGCGGCAGAACTGGGCTTTGATCCAGGAGCAGAGCCTGCTTGCGCTCGAACTGGAACGACAGAAAGGCGCGGACGCGTGAGCTGACTTAACTCAGCGCCACGTTGTGATGCTCGGTTTCCCCTCCAGTACCTCCGCGATCCGCAGCCGCGTGCCGGGCGTGGTGCCCTCGGGGAGGGCCGAGCTTGCGAAGAACCCGCATTCGACGATCTCGCGGTTGGGCTCCGGCAGGCGCTCCTGGCTGAACTGCCTGACCACATAGACCGCGACATGATCGCGGCGCGAGACGTGGCTGTTGAGGAAGATGCCGTGCAGCACCGCCTCACCGGTGAGGTCAATGTCGCCCTCCTCCTTCAATTCGCGCCGCATCGCGGCTTCCATGGTCTCACCGAGATCGACACCGCCGCCCGGCAGATACCAGCCGTCGACATAGCTGTGCCTGACCAGGAAGACGCGATTGTCCCGATCCAGTACCACGGCACGGACACCGAGCGTCATGCCGCGGGCAAGCAGGAAGTAGGAGTGAAAGACACGCCGCAGCAGGTACTCGTATTTCCGTCGCAGCCGGTTCAGACGTCCTGCCATCAGGCTTCCTATAAAACTCCTCGCAAGCTTTCCTTGCGTCGCACGGCAGACCTTGCCATTACAGCACGGGAATAGCGAGGCAATCGCGCATCTGATGGCACCGTTCATACTCGCGCATCTATCCGACCCGCATCTCGCGCCGCTGCCGAAGCCCCGGTTGGTCGAGCTCGCAGGCAAGCGTGCGCTCGGCTACGTCAACTGGGTGCGCAACCGTCACAAGTACCAGCGCCGCGAGGTGCTCGATGCGCTGGTCACGGACATGAAGGCGCAAGACCCCGGCCACATCGCGGTGACGGGAGACCTCGTCAACCTGGCGCTGGAGGCGGAGTTCGCGCCGGCGCTGGCCTGGCTCGAAGGCGTCGGTCCGCCGAATCGCGTCACCGCGATCCCCGGCAATCACGACGCCTATGTCAGCGCGACCCGCCAGCGTTTTGGCGAAACCTTCCTGAATTACATTGCCGGCGACG
The DNA here is from genome assembly GCF_055791185.1 of Bradyrhizobium ingae. NCBI lineage: Bacteria > Pseudomonadati > Pseudomonadota > Alphaproteobacteria > Hyphomicrobiales > Nitrobacteraceae > Bradyrhizobium > Bradyrhizobium ingae. The sequence goes on along the minus strand of NZ_JBVUBB010000044.1, from coordinate 5,198 downwards.
AGCCTGCGGCGAGCTTCTTTCCCGCCCTGCGCCGGCGCGGACCGGCAGCACTGATCAGCCTGTCGACGGCGGTGCCGACCGCGCCCCTGATGGCGACGGGCACGCTCGGCCGCGACCAGCTCGCCGCGCTCGCAGAGCTGCTGGTGCGGCTTTCGAGCGAAGACGTGTTTCGAGTTCTGCTCGTGCATCATCCCCTGCGGTCGAAAGCGCGCCACAAGCGGCTGACCGATTCGGATGCGTTGCTCGCACTGATCAGGCAGTACGGCGTCGAGCTGATCCTGCACGGCCACGATCACATGCATTCGACGATGTGGTTCGAAGGCCCCAACGGCAACGTGCCCGCGGTGGGCGTGCCGTCGGCCTCGGCGCTGGCACATGGGCACTATCCTGCGGCGGCGTATAATCTGTTCGCCATCGAAAAGGACAATACCGGCTGGCGCTGCGATCAGACCGTGCGCAGCCTGGACCATGGATTGCAGGTCCGGCAGATCAAGCACGTGCGGCTGGTTTGATGATGCAGTGTCATTCCGGGGCGGCAGGAAGAGCCGAACCCGGAATGACGGTGCTGTGGATCACCAGCTCTGCAAGACCGCAAGCACGGCGACGCCGAACAAAGCGGCGGCGCCGAGGATGAAGCCGAGCAGGAACGGCCAGATGCGCGAACGGCGCGGCTTCTCCGGTTCCGCCGCCTTGGGCTCGGGCGGCACGACCATCGCGTGCTCGCGCTCGATCATGCGGCGGGCGACGTAATCCGTCACCGCATCGACGATGTCTGCCGTGTCGTGCGACTCGGCGAGCACGATCCGGCCGAAACGCGTGTCCTGGACGAAGCGGTACATCCGCTTGTCGCGTCCCATCATGACGTGGGCGACGACATCGATCCACAGCCGCGGCGTATCGCCCTGGCTGATGCCGCGGTCGAACAGGTCGATCTGCCCCGGGACCTGCGCGAACAGGGGATCGAGGGCGTCGTTGAGGATCTCCAGCCGCGCCACCTCGGCATCGCGCAGGTCGACGACGACACCGGTCCGGTCCGCGGCCTCGATCCGCGCCTTCAGAAGCGCATCGCGCAACCGCACCGGGCGCGGCTGGCTGGAATTGGTCCCGCTGATCTCGGGCTCTGACATGGTTCGGCTCCTGGACGAGGTCCGTTAACCTATCAGCAACCATGATCGCCGCAAAGGCCGTACAATTCCAGACACTTAAGGCGCCAGAGGGCGGTTTTCCCTGTCCCAAAAACAGACGATCCCACCCGGGGCAGAGCCCGGATGGGACCGACCGTCCTTGGACGTCTTCTTAATTAGGCTGCCGGAGCGCGGTGCGGCTCTTCCACGATGGAGAAGCGGACGCCGGCCTTGTGGCGGTTCTCTTCCGACACTTCACGCCAGCAGTCCTCGGCTTCCTTGCGGGACTTGAAGGGGCCTTTGACCTGGGCCGAACCTTCCACGAGCTTGTGGAAGTTCATCGAACCGAATTCGCCGCCGATCACCCAAAAATTGCTGCCTTTGGTCATTGTCAGTCTCCTCAATTCCACCGTTAGCCGAACTGGTTCATCGTGTTGTGGGCGCCGCCCGCCTTCAGGGCAGCCTCGCCGGCGAAATACTCCTTGTGTTCGTCGCCGATGTCGGAGCCCGCCATGTTCTGATGCTTCACGCAGGCGATCCCCTGGCGGATCTCGGCGCGCTGGACGTTCTTCACGTAGCCGAGCATGCCCTGCTCGCCGAAATATTCCCTGGCGAGATTGTCGGTGGACAGAGCGGCCGTGTGATAGGTCGGCAGCGTGATCAGATGATGGAAGATGCCGGCGCGCTTGGCCGAGTCAGCCTGGAAGGTGCGGATCCGTTCGTCGGCCTCGATCGCCAGCGGCGTGTTGTCGTATTCCGCCTTCATCAGCTCCGCACGGTTGTACTTGCTGACATCCTTGCCGGCTTCCTTCATCGCGTCGTAGACCTGCCAACGGAAGTTGAGCGTCCAGTTGAAGGACGGCGAGTTGTTGTAGGCCAGCTTCGCGTTCGGGATCACCTTGCGGATGCGATCGACCATGCTGGCGATCTGCTCGATATGAGGCTTCTCGGTCTCGATCCACAACAGGTCAGCGCCGTTCTGCAGCGAGGTGATGCAGTCGAGCACGCAGCGATCAGCACCGGTGCCGGGGCGGAACTGGTAGAGGTTGGAAGGCAGCCGCTTCGGACGCATCATCTTGCCGTTCTGGTTGATGATGACATCGCCGTTGCGGGCGTTCGCCGCCGTGACTTCCTCGCAATCGAGGAAGCTGTTGTACTGATCGCCGATGTCGCCGGGCTTGTGGCTGACGGCGATCTGCTGCGTGAGGCCTGCGCCGAGCGAGTCGGTGCGGGTCACAATGATGCCGTCCTCGACCCCGAGTTCGAGGAAGGCGTGGCGGCAGGCGCGGATCTTCGCGATGAACACCTCGTGCGGCACGGTGACCTTGCCGTCCTGATGGCCGCACTGCTTCTCGTCCGAGACCTGGTTCTCGATCTGGAGCGCGCAGGCGCCCGCCTCGATCATCTTCTTGGCGAGCAGATAGGTCGCCTCGGCATTGCCGAAGCCGGCATCGATGTCGGCGATGACGGGCACGACATGGGTCTGGAAGTTGTCGATCTTCCCGATCAACTCCTTCTCCCTGGTCTTGTCGCCTTCCTTGCGCGCCTTGTCGAGGGCGCGGAAGATGTCATTGAGCTCACGCGAATCGGCCTGGCGCAGGAAGGTGTAGAGCTCCTCGATGAGGGCCGGCACCGAGGTCTTCTCGTGCATCGACTGGTCGGGCAGCGGGCCGAATTCGGAGCGCAGCGCCGCGATCATCCAGCCGGAGAGGTAGAGGTAGCGGCGATCGGTGTTGCCGAAGTGCTTCTTGACCGAGATCAGCTTCTGCTGGGCGATGAAGCCATGCCAGCAGCCGAGCGACTGTGTGTACTTGGTCGGATCGCCGTCATAGGCGGCCATGTCGGCTCGCATCAGCGCCGCGGTGTAGCGGGCGACGTCGAGGCCGGTCTTGAAGCGGTTCTGCAGGCGCATGCGCGCGACGGCTTCGGCCGTCACCCCGTTCCAGGTCGGCTTGGTCTTGAGGAGCGCCTCGGCCGCTTCGACTTCGCTCTGATACGAAGCCGGGCTCTGGAGGGTGCTGATGCCGCGTGGCTGGTAGTTCATGTGCCTGATCCTTTCGTCGACGATGGCTGTGGCTAGCCATCGACAATCTTGACAGTGCATTGCGAAATGCGTCTCAGGAGCTAAACGCCAAAACGGAAACTTCGTATAGATGGCTTGTTTTTTATTGGTGATGTCATGTAACATCAGAACATGTAATAGATGTTATTTTGTCAATTTTGTAAAATACACAGGTCAGCAAGGCTGCCCTTAACGGCTCTGGAGATCCGAAATGCCCGCCGGTTCCGGGAAGAAACTGTTCGTCGGCCCACGCTTCCGGCGGATCCGGCAGCAATTGGGGCTGTCGCAGACCCAGATCGCCGAGGGGCTGGGGATCTCGCCGAGCTATGTCAATTTGATCGAGCGTAACCAGCGGCCGGTGACCGCACAGATCCTGTTGCGGCTGGCCGAGGCCTACGATCTCGACCTGCGCGACCTCGCGACCGCCGACGAGGACCGCTTCTTCGCAGAGCTGAACGAGATCTTTTCCGATCCGCTGTTCCGCCAGATCGACATCCCCAAGCAGGAGCTGCGCGACCTCGCTGAACTCTGCCCCGGCGTCACCCACGCACTGCAACGGCTCTACGCCGCCTATACCGAGGCGCGCCAGGGCGAGACACTGGCCGCGGCGCAGATGGCCGACCGCGACGTCGGCACCCGCTATGAGGCCAATCCGGTCGAGCGCGTGCGCGAGCTGATCGAGGCCAACCGCAATTATTTTCCGGAGCTCGAGCAGGTCGCCGAAGCCCTGCGCGACGAATTGAACGTGCCGGCCGAAGGGCTTTACGCCGCCCTCGTGATGCGGTTGCGCGAGAAGCATTCGGTTCAGACCCGGATCATGCCGGTTGACGTGATGCGCGAGACTTTGCGGCGCTTCGACCGCCATCGCCGCCAGCTCCTGATCTCCGAGCTCGTCGATCCTCCCGGCCGCGCATTCCAGCTTGCGTTCCAGCTTGGCTTGGTCGAATGCGCCCAGCACCTCGAAACCATCATCGGCCGCGCCGGGCCGCTGGACGATGCGCCGCGGCGCCTGTTCCGCATCACGCTCGGCAATTATTTCGCCGCCGCCGTGATGATGCCCTACCAGCCGTTCCTCGCGGCGGCCGATGCGCTGAACTACGATATCCACGTGCTGGCGCAGCGCTTCAATTCCGGCTTCGAGCAGGTCTGCCACCGCCTGACGACGCTGCAGAGGCCGAACGCGCGCGGCATCCCGTTCTTCCTGCTCCGTGTCGATAACGCCGGCAACGTCTCAAAACGCTTTTCCTCCGGCACCTTCCCGTTCTCGAAGTTCGGCGGCACGTGCCCCTTGTGGAACGTGCATTCGACTTTCGACACGCCGGACCGGCTTCTGAAGCAGGTGATCGAGCTGCCGGACGGCACGCGCTACTTCTCGATCGCGCAGATGGTGCGCCGGCCCGTTGCGCCCCACCCTCTGCCGCAGCCGCGCTTTGCCATCGGTCTCGGCTGCGAGATCCGCCACGCCTCACGCCTGGTTTACGCCGCCGGCATGGATCTTGAGAAGGCCGAGGGCACGCCGATCGGCGTCAACTGCCGCCTCTGCGAGCGAGAGAACTGCGCGCAGCGCGCCGAGCCGCCGATCACGCGCACGCTGATCCTGGACGAGACGACGCGGCGGGTGTCGAGCTTCGCGTTCTCGAATGCACGGGAGTTGTGAGGCGGCGGCGAGCGCTTGTGCCAAGGCACACGCCGACACATTCCGCTGTCGTCCTGGACAAGCGAAGCGCAGATCCAGGACCCATCACCCGGATCGAGTTTGGCGAAGACTCGCAACTACGATCTCGCGCCACAACTTCTCCCTGGGGTGATGGTGTGGACGGCCCCCTACGGCATCAGTGTGCCAGAATGAGGTTGTCAGAAACTCATTCACAGGAGCCGTCCGTGGGCCAGATTATCCGTATTGGGATGGATACGTCGAAGTATATTTTTCAACTCCATGGCGTTGATGCGTCGGAGCAGGTGGTGCTGCGCAAGCGGCTGAGCCGCAAGGCGATGCTGGAGTTTTTTGCCAA
>NZ_JBVUBB010000043.1:0-59372 GCF_055791185.1 Bradyrhizobium ingae | reverse complement strand
CCCCCCCCCCCCCCCCCCCCCCCCCCCCCCCCCCCCCCCCCCCCCCCCCCCCCCCCCCCCCCCCCCCCCCCCCCCCCCCCCCCCCCCCCCCCCCCCCCCCCCCCCCCCCCCCCCCCCCAACCAAAACACCCCCCAATGTGTATAAGAGACAGCACATGCTCCCAGCACGACGTACCTGATCAGGGAATTGCTCATGTCTGCTCCTGTGGCCTTGGAGCCCCGGACGACGTGTAAAACCCTGCTCCTGCGGTGAATATTCCGGAGCACTTGTGCGCTCACGCAGACGTCAGTGCTGCGTATGACAGTTTCGCTGCCCTAAGCGCGCGCGAGCACCGCGCTACTGAAATGCCACTTCGGCAAAGCTGCGCAGCTTGCGCGAATGCAAGCGTTCGGACTCCTGGTGCTTCAGCCGTTCGAGCGCCTTCAGGCCGATCTCGAGATGCTGGCTGACGCGCTGCCGGTAGAATGCGCTCGCCATCCCCGCGAGCTTGATCTCGCCGTGCAGCGGCTTGTCGGAGACGCACAGCAAGGTGCCGTAGGGAACGCGGAAGCGATAGCCGTTGGCGGCGATCGCCGCCGATTCCATGTCGAGCGCGACGGCGCGGGATTGCGACAGGCGGTGAATGACCGCAGCGCCGCTGATCTCCCAATTGCGGTTGTCGACGCTCGCGACTGTTCCGGTTCGCATCAGGCGCTTGAGCTCGAAGCCGGACAATCCCGTGACCTCCTCAACCGCCTCCTCGAGCGCGACCTGCACCTCGGCAAGCGCCGGAATCGGTACCCAGGGCGGCAATTCCTGATCGAGCACGTGGTCCTCGCGGACGTAACCATGCGCCAGCACGTAATCGCCGAGCCGCTGCGTGTTGCGCAGGCCCGCGCAATGCCCGACCATCAGCCAGGCATGCGGCCGCAGCACCGCAACATGATCGGTGACGTTCCGCGCATTGGAAGGCCCCGTGCCGATGTTGATCAGGGTGATGCCCTGATAGCCGGGCTCGACGAGATGGAAAGCCGGCATCTGCGGCGCACGCTCGGGCGTAACCCCGCTGGTGCCACCGCCCAACCGCGCGTTGCGGGTGATCACGTTGCCGGGCCCGACGAAGGCATCGATGCCATCCTCGCCCGAGGCGAGCCGCTGCTGGCAGAGCTGCACGAAGGCATCGACGTAGAACTGGTAGTTGGTGAAGATCACGAAATTCTGGAAGTGCTCGGGATCGGTGCCGGTGTAGTGATAGAGCCGCCGCAGCGAATAGTCGACGCGCGCCGCGCGGAACAGGGCCAACGGCTCCGGCGCTCCGGGCGGCAGCGCGAGCGTGCCGTCGGCAATCGCATCATCCATGGCGGCGAGATCGGGCGTGTCGAATACGTCGCGCATCAGTCGCGTGCCGAAGGTATCGCCCGTGCTGATCGCCGCCTCGATGTTGATGTCCCGCCGATAGGCGAAATGAATCGGGATCGGCTCGGAGGACTCGCCGATCTCGACCGGCACGCCGTGATTCTTGATCAGCAGGCCGATCTGCTCGGTGAGATAGGTCCGGAACACGTCCGGCCGCGTCACGCTGGTCTCGTGCACGCCGGGTCCTGCAACGAAGCCATACGCCAGGCGCGAATCAAGCCGCGCATGCGTGGCGGTGGTGATGCGGACGAACGGGTAGAACGCCCGCACGCGCGTCGTCGGTGGTGCGCCGTTGAGATAGGCTTCGAAGTGATCGCGCAGGAATTTCGTGTTGCGCTCGTAGATCTCCTCGAGCCGGGCGACCGCAAGGCTCGCATCGGTGAAGGCTTCGGTGGCGATGGCCGGCGGGGTCTGGATCGGGGCGTGATGCATGTGCCTAGCGTCGCTTCGTGCTGAACAGCGCGAGTATAGCAAGAACGATGCGCCCTATTGCAACCCGTCATTGCGAGGAGCGCAGCGAAGCAATGACGGCGGAGGACGGGTCCCCCTTCCCCTCACTTCTCCCGGAACGCCCGCATCAGCTGGTCGTGCAGCGGCTTCATCAGATAGGACAGCATGGTGCGGTCGCCGGTCTGCACGAAGGCTTCGACCGGCATGCCGGGGATCAGCTTGACCTCGCCGAGGCGGGCGACCTCTTCCGGCGGCATCGAGACGCGGATGGTGTAGTAGCTCTGCCCGGTGCGCTGATCCGTGGTGACGTCGGGCGAGACGCGGCTCACGACGCCGTTCAGCTCCGGTGTGGTGCGCTGGTTGAAGGCGGAGAGGCGCAGCAACGTCTTCTGTCCGACCTGCAGCTTGTCGATGTCGGTTGGATTGACCTTGGCCTCGACCTGGAGGTCGTCCTGCTGCGGCACGATCAGCATGAGGGTGTCGCCGGCGGTGACGACGCCGCCGACGGTGTGCACGGTCGATTGCAGCACCATGCCGTCCTGCGGCGCGCGGATATCGACGCGGCGGAGCTGATCCTCAGCGGTCACCTTGCGCTCGATCAGCTCGCCGATCTTGTCGTTGGTCTCGCGCAAATCCTTGGAGACCTCGCTCACCATGTCCTTGTCGACCTGGATGATCTGCAACTCGGTCTCGGTGATCTTGCCCTTGGCCTGCGCGCGTGAGGCGATGTATTGCGCGCGCTCGCCGTTGAGGCGGGCCGAGTCGCGCTCCAGCGTGGTCAGGCGCGAGAGCTGCACCAGGTGCTTGTCATAGAGATCGCGGACGCCGGTGAGCTCCTGCTGTACCAGCGCGATCTCCTTGTCCTTGGCGGTCTCCTGCGCCTTCAAACCCTCGATCTCCTCGTTGAGCTGCTGGATGCGCTCACGAAGCTGCGCCTTCTGTCCGGCGCGGCCATTGACGCGGACGTCGAACAATTTGCCTTCACTGGCGAGCAGCGTCGCCGCGTCGGCGTCGTTGGCGCGGTCGACCAGCCCCTGCGGGAATTCGATCTTTGCAAGACCGCGCTGCTCGGCCTGGAGCCGCGCCGCGCGCGCCTGGGCGGCGTCGAGGTTCTTGGTGACGATGGCGAGGTTCGCCTTGGTGACGGTGTCGTCAAGCCGCACGACGATATCGCCGGCCTTGACCAGGTCGCCGTCGCGGGCACGCACCTCGCCGACCACGCCGCCGGTCGGATGCTGCACCTTCTTGACGTTGGATTCGACGACGATCTGCCCCGGCGCGATCAGCGCACCGGAGATCAGCACGGTCGAAGCCCAGCCGCCGAGCCCGCCGCCGAGCAGCAGCACGATCCCAAGACCGAGCAGCAGGTGAAACCTGATCGACTGCCGCACGCTTCGCTTCTTTGCCGCGGGCTTGGCACCCGCCATCGTCATCGTGCTCATGGTTTGGCCACTCCGCCTTCGCTGACGATCTTGATCGGCGGCGCCGGCGGGGCGACGCGCGGCTGGAGCACCTGCGCGAGCACCTGCTCCTTCGGTCCGAAGGCCTGCATGCGGCCATCGCGCAGCACCAGGATCTGGTCGACCGCCTCGACGCCGATCGGTCGATGCGCCACGACAACGACGATCGCCCCGCGCTCGCGCGCGGCGCGGATCGCGCGCGTCAAGGCCTCGTCGCCTTCGGTGTCGAGGTTGGAGTTGGGCTCGTCGAGCACGATCAGGAACGGATTGCCGTAGAGCGCGCGCGCCAGCGCCACGCGCTGCGCCTGGCCGGCGGACAACGCCGCACCCTGCTCGCCGACCTGGGTGTTGTAACCCTCGCGCATCTTGATGATCATCTCGTGCACGCCGGCCTCTTTGGCCGCGGCGATGATGGCATCAGAGGTCGCGTCGGGATCAAACCGGCTGATGTTCTGCGCGATGCTGCCCGCGAACAGCTCGACGTCCTGCGGCAAATAGCCGATGTGGCGGCCGAGCACGTCGGAGGCCCACTGATCGAGCGCCGCGCCGTCGAGCCGCACCTTGCCGCGCACCGGCTGCCAGACGCCGACCAGCGCGCGGATAAGCGACGACTTGCCGGAACCGCTCGGGCCGATCACGCCGAGGCCCATCCCGGCACTGACCACGAATGTCACGTCCTGCACGATGATGCGCTGATCGCCCGGCGGCACGATGCTGACGCCTTCGACCGCGAGGCGGCTCGAGGGCGCCTGCAACTGGGTCGGCAACGACTGGGCCGGAATCTGCTCCATCAGTCGGCTGAGCCGGTGCCAGCTCTGCCGTGCGGCGACAAAGGACTTCCAGTGGGCGATCGCCAGATCGACCGGCGCGAGCGCGCGCGCCGAGAGAATCGAGCCCGCGATGATGATGCCGGCGGTCGCCTCCTGATGAATGACGAGAGAGGCGCCGACCGCGAGCACGGCCGATTGCAGCATCATGCGCAGAACTTTTGCAATGGCACCGAGACCGCCGGCGACATCGCTGGCGCGCTGATTGCCGGCGAGATATTTTTCGTTGGCCTCGCTCCAGCGCTGGTTGAGCCGGCCGGCCATGCCCATCGCGACCAGCACCTCGGCATTGCGGCGGCTGGAAGTGGCGAGATCGTTGCGCTGTGCGGCGAGGCTCGTCGCCTCGCGCGCGGGGCGGCGGGACATGAACTCCGTCACCAGCGTGAGACCAACCAGAATGATCGCACCGACCAAAGCCGTGACGCCGATCAGCCAATGGAAAGCAAAGCAGATGGCGAGATAGAGCGGCAGCCACGGCAGGTCGAAGAACGCGCTCGGTCCCATGCTGCCGAGGAAGGAACGGACGTTGTCGAGGTCGCGCAGCGGCTGGAGGCCTTCGTTGCGGCTGCCGACCAGAAGAGGCAGGCGCACGATCGTGTCGAACACGCGCTTGTTGAGGGCCTCGTCGAGCGACGTGCCGATACGGCCGAGGATGCGGCCGCGAATCAGGTCCAGAACGCCTTGCGCGATGTAGAGACCGCCGGCCAGGATGATCAGGCCGACCAGCGTCGGGATGCTGCGGCTCGGCAGCACCCGGTCGTAGACCTCCAGCATGAAAATCGACCCGGTCAGATAGAGCAGGTTGATCATGCAGCTCATCAAGCCGACGCCGAGGAACGCAGCGCGGCAGGCGCGCAAGGCGTCGCCGAGCTCGGAACGGCGTAAGCCGGGAACCGCTGCCATCAGTCGCTTCTCATCGGATGAGGGGAAAAACCCCTGATTTCAAAAGCTGAATTTCGGGTACTCGCCCCGGATTAATATCGCGTTTGTGGCTATCGTCCAATGCACGACAGTCAATCAACAATCTGGCTCAAAACCTCCAGCGGCCGCGCTGCGGCGCAAATCCACAAATTCCACAGCTTTTCCGGCTGCCGCGCTGAATTTGTCATCGCGGCAGCCGGTTTTTCGGAGCGAACCGCTAGAGCCGCCCGCCGCCGCGCACCAGGCGGACCACCAGAAGCAGAATGATAGCGCCGATCGCGGAGTAGATGATCTCCGAGACCAGTCCGACGCCGAGATGGATGCCGAGCCTCGGGAACAGGAAGCTCGCGACAAACGCGCCGGCGATGCCGATCACGATGTCGCCGATAATGCCGAACCCGCTTCCGCGTACCACCTTGCCAGCAAGCCAGCCGGCAACCAGGCCGACGAACAGGATGACGATGAGGCTTTGGCCAGAAATGTACATAAGTTGAAGTCCCTCTCCGTGAATGGGGGCGCATGGAACCCTGCGGGGGATGAATGGGAACTGAATGCCCTTTCGCCTCTCCCCAGGAGGCAACACCCCGCCAAAAGGTCGAAAACACCCCAATGCAAAGTAGAATTGGCCCGGCGGGGCGTCGCCCGGTGGATCGCGGCAACTGCCTGCTGACATAGAGGGTTTTTGAAGTGAGGGCGCACCCCTCTCTCATTTCCCCCTTGCGGGGAGAGGGGTCGCGGGCGCCGGCGTTCGTGGCTCCCCCTTCCCCCGCAAGGAGGGAGCGCAGTATGCATGTGGCTGCTCGTCAACTCACACCGGCAGCGGCTAGCTACGAAGGAACCGTCGCTGATTCGGCCAGCACGCACCGCGCCGCCCTGCCCGGTCCTACTTCCACATTCGCAGGCAACTGCGCCAGGCATTGCGGCTGGGCGACGGCGCAGCGGGGGGCGAAGGAGCAGTTGTGCGGCTTCTCTGCGAGCGAGGGCGGGGTGCCGGGGATGGTCTCGAGGCGCTGCCCCCGCTTGGCGCCGTGGATGGTCGAGGCGAGCAGGCCCTTGGCATAGGGGTGCATCGGCGCGCGTACGATGTCGCGCAAGGCCCCCTGCTCCACGATCTGGCCGGCATACATCACCGCGACACGGTCGCAGATCTCGATCGCCACGCCGATGTCGTGGGTGACGAAAATGACGGACATGCCGAACTCGCGTTGCAGCTCGCGCAGCAGCAAGAGAATCTGGATCTGCACGGTGGCATCAAGCGCGGTGGTCGGCTCGTCCGCCAGCAGGATTTTCGGCCGGCAGGCGAGCGCCAGCGCGATCATCGCGCGCTGGCGCATGCCGCCGGACATCTCATGCGGATAGGCGTCCAACCGGCGCTTTGCGGAGGGGATGCGCACGACCTCGAGCATCTCAAGCGCGCGCGCCCTGCCCTCCGCATAGCTTTTGCCTTCGTGACGCACCACGCTCTCGGCGATCTGGGCCCCGATGGTGTAGACCGGATCGAGCGCCAGCGCTGGCTCCTGGAAAATCATCGACACCGTCTGGCCGCGGAACGCGGAAAGCTCCTCGTCGCTCATCGCGAGCACGTCGCGGCCCATGACGTTGACGGCGCCCGAGATCTGCGTGCGCTTTCTCGGCAACAGCCGCATCAGCGCTCGCAGCGTCACGCTCTTGCCCGAGCCGGACTCGCCGAGCAGGCCCAGCACCTCACCGTCACCGAGCGAGAGATCGAGATCGTTCACGGCAAAGACCGTGCGCTCACCGGTGAAGCGGATGTTGAGGCCTGATATCTCGACGAGCTTTGTCATGACGGCAGCTTCGGCACCCTGGCGTGATAGTCGGTCGCGCGCTGGAACGCGGCGCCGATGGTGAGAAGGGTCGCTTCATCAAAGGCGCGGCCGATGAGCTGCATGCCGACCGGCAAGCCGCTGCTGGTAAAGCCCGATGGCACGACCAGCGACGGCAGGCCGAGATAGTTCACCGGACGGGTGAACAGCGTCACGCGCTGCAACAGCACCGGCGCATTTGCGCCGCCACCGACATCGCTCTCCGCGATCGTCGGCGCCGATATCGGCGATACCGGCGCGATCACCGCATCGACGCCGGCGGTTGCCGCATGATGGGCAGCCAGCGCAGGCCCGCGCCAGCGCATCGCTTCGAGATAGGTGATGGCGGGAACCGCAAGCCCGTTCTGGAGCCGCATCAACACCTGCGCACCATAGTCCTGCGGACGCTCGATCAGCCAGCGCTTGTGGAAGGCTGCGGCCTCGACCGCCAGAACGAGCTGGCTCGCTGCCGACAATTGGCGCTGATCCGGCAACTCGACCTTGACGATGTCGGCGCCCTCGCGCTTGAGCACAGCGATGGTCTCGTCGAGCACGCGCGCCACTTCGCCGTCGAGATCGTCGACATAGAAGGATGCGGGCACGCCGATCTTGAGGCCCTTCAGCGAGCCTTTTGTCGCGGCAACGTAATCCGTCACCGGCTCGGCGCTCGCGGTCGGATCCTCAGGATCAGGTCCCGCCATCAGCGCGAGCAGCAGCGCGCAATCTTCCGCTGTCTGCGCCAGCGGGCCGACTGTGTCGAGCGATTGCGACAACGGCATCGCGCCGGCGCGGCTGATGCGGCCCCAGGTCACCTTCAAGCCGGTAACGCCGCAGAAATTCGCGGGCATGCGGATCGAGCCGCCGGTGTCGGAGCCGAGCGCGGCGAAGGTCAGCCGCGCCGCGACCGCCGAGCCCGAGCCCGACGAGGAGCCGCCGGTGATGTGCGCGACGTTCCAGGGATTGCGCACCGGACCATAATGGCTGTTGTGGCCGGTCGGCCCATAGGCGAACTCGGCCATCTGCAGCGTACCGAGCCGGACCTGGCCGGCATCCTTCAGGCGCTGCAGCGCCGTCGATGTCGTGGTGGCGACATAGTCGCGGCGGATCAGCGAGCCGCAGGTCGCGATCTTGCCCGCGTCGTAATACATGTCCTTGTGCGCGAGCGGTACGCCGTGCAGGGGACCGCGCACCTCGCCTTTGGCAAGCGACGCATCGGCCTCTTCCGCCGCCTTCAGCGCGGCCTCGGCTTCGACAGCCATGAAGGCGTTGAGATGCGGTTGCCACTGCGCGATGCGATGCAACAGCGCGCGCGTCACCTCATGCGAGGACACCTGCTTCATCGCGATCGCGCGCGCGATCTCGGTCAGCGACATCAATGCGGGTTCGGTGCTCATGCCGGAACCTTGATGGTTTGCGCAATCACGAAAAGCGCAGGCTCCAGGTCCATCGGCAGCGTGCCGGCGATGGTCGCAAAGCCGTCGAATACCGGACCCATCGAGTTGGCGATGCGGGTTGCGGTCTCCTCGTCCACCGGCACTCCGGCCGTGTCCGCCATGGCCTTGATGTCTTTTGCAGTCGGTTTTGTCATGCTGCTCCCTCTTGCGGCGCGCGGCTGTGGCCCGATCGCGGGATCGCCATATAGCACGCGGCCTCGTGGCCCATTGTATCGAGCGCAGTGAGCTTTGGCGTGGCTTTTGCGCAGAGCGGCTCCGCGAACGGACAGCGGGTGTGGAAACGGCAGCCGGACGGCGGATCGATCGGGTTGGGCGGATCGCCCGAGATCGGCGGCGTCACGGTGCGCTGGTCGGGATCGGAGGACGGCATCGCCGCCAGCAGCGCGCGCGTATAGGGATGGGCGGGCGCGTCCCAGACCGCATCGACCGGGCCGAGCTCGACGACCTCGCCGAGATACATCACCAGCACGCGATCCGAGATGTACCGCACCACGTTGAGGTCGTGGCTGATGAACAGATAGGTCAGGCCGAACTCGCGCTTGAGGTCGGCAAGCAGGTTGAGCACCTGCGCCTCGACCGACTTGTCGAGCGCAGAAACGGCTTCATCGAGGATCACCAGCCGCGGCGACAGCGCCAGCGCCCGCGCGATGTTGACGCGCTGGCGCTGGCCGCCGGAGATCTCGTGCGGATAGCGGTTGGCGAAATTCTCCGGACGTAGCCCGACCTTGCCGAGCAGCTCGCGCGCCAGCGCCCGCGCCGCGCCGTCGGCCATGCCGTGGACCTTGGGGCCGAAGGCGATCGATTCCTCGATCGTCAGGCGCGGATTGAGCGAGGCATAGGAGTCCTGGAATACCATCTGCATGCCGCGGCGGAGCTCGCGCAAGCTGAGCGCCTGGCCGACGGTCATGCCGTCATAGATGATGTCGCCGGCATCGCGCGGCATCAGATGCATCAGGAGCCGCGCGGTGGTCGACTTGCCGCAGCCGGACTCGCCGACGATGCCGACGGTCTCGCCCTTGGCAACGGAAAAGGACACGTTGTCGACGGCCCGCACCGTGCGCTTCGCACTGAACAGCTCGCCGCGCACAGGAAAATGCTTGGTCAGGCCGGTGACCCTCAACAGCGGCTGCGCGACGCCGCCGCGATCCTCGACCGGCGCGAGCGTCTCGACGGAAAGATTCGTCTCGCTCATGTCCTAGTTCCTGATGTCCATGGCGCTACGCAGGCCGTCCGAGAGCAGGTTGAAGCAGATCGAGACCGCGAAGATCATCGCGCCCGGCAATGCCGCGACCCAGGGGTTGACGTAGATCGCGGTGCGCAGGGTGTTCAGCATCAGTCCCCACTCCGGCTCCGGCGGTTTTGTGCCGAGCCCCAGGAAGGACAGGCCGGCGGCAAGGATCATCGACACCGAGATCAGGCTGGTCGCATAGACGAAGATCGCGCCGAGCACGTTGCCGAGGATGTGCACGCGCATGATGGTGAAGGGCCCGGCACCGGACGCCCGCGCAGCTTCCACAAAGTCCATGTTGCGCACGCCGGTGGTGACGCTTTCGGCGACGCGGGTGATCTGCGGCACGAACACGATGGTCAGCGCCACGATGGAGTTGAGGATGCCGGCTCCGAGAGCGCCGGATATGGCGATCGCCAGCAGCACCGAAGGGAAGGCGTAGAATACGTCGACCGTGCGCATGATCGCGGTGTTGAGCTTGCCGCCGACATAGCCGGCAATGATGCCGAGCGAGGTGCCGATGCCGAAGGCGAGGATCACGGGCAGAATGCCGATGACGAGGGAGAGTCGGCCGCCATAGACCAGCCGCGCCAGCATGTCGCGACCGAGCTCGTCGGTGCCGAGCGGATAGCCGGTCGTGCCGATGTGGCGCAGGCGGCGGATCATCGAGCCCTTGTAGGGGTCCTCGAGACCCAGCCATGGCGCAAGGATCGCCGACAGGAAGATCAGGATCAGCACCAGCGCGCAGGCCATGCTGACCTTGTCGCGGGTAATGCGGCGACCAACGGTCGCCCAATAGCCGCGCGCCCTCGTGGCGGGCGCAGCCTGCAGCGCGGCGTCATTGGTGGCGTGAAGTGGGAGCTCGCTCATCGGCTAGCTCCCGACGGCTGTTGGTCGGCTCGATGCAAGCCGCGGGCTCGCTTAACCTCTCCCGCTTGCGGGAGAGGTCGGCGCGAAGCGCCGGGTGAGGGCTCTCTCCTCTTGGGGGCCCTCGATTGAGGAGACACCCTCTCCCCAACCCTCCCCCGCAAGCGGGGGAGGGAGCGCACCGCCTTCGCGGCCATAGCTGGGCTCGATCTCATCCCCTTAGCCCCGCTTGATGCGCGGATCGATCGCGGCTTGCGCGATATCGACCAGCAGGTTGAGGAAGACGAAGAACAGCGCCAACACCAGGATCGTGCCCTGCAACAGCGGCAGGTCGCGCTGGAAGATCGCGGAATTCAGCAGGAAGCCCGAGCCCGGCCAGGAGAACACCGTCTCGATCAGGATCGAGCCGCCGAGCATGTAGCCGAGCTGGAGACCCATCACCGCAAGCGCGGTGGGCGCGGCGTTCTTGATGACGTGGCGGAATACGCCGGTTTCGCGCAGGCCTTTGGCGCGCAACGCTTCGACGAAATCCTGGCTGAGGATGTCGCCGGTCAACGCGCGAACGGTACGGGTGACGATGCCCATGGGAATCACCGATGTCGTGATCGCCGGCAGCACCAAATATTGCAGGTGTGCCCAATCCCAGGCCCAGGCGCCGGAGCCACCGGGGCCGGCGCCGACCGCGGGCAGCCAGTTCAGCTCGACCGAGAAGATGATGACGAGCAGCATGCCGAGCCAGTAATGCGGCACCGAGACGCCGGCGATGGCAAAGGATGTCGCCAGCTTGTCGACCCAGGTCTCGCGGAAATAGCCGGCGATCAGGCCAAGCAGGATCCCCATTGTGAAGCCGATGATGGCGGCCGCAATCGCCAGCGTCACGGTGTTGCCGACCGCGCGCATCACCTCGGCAAGCACGGGACGCCCCGTCGCGATGGAATTGCCGAGATCGCCATGCAGCGCGCGCAACAGCCAGAGGCCGAACTGCACCGGCAGCGGCCGGTCAAAGCCGTAGGCAGCGCGGAGCTGCGCGGCGAGGTCCTGGGACGCATCGGCGGGCAAAACGGCGACGAGCGGATCGCCCGGCGTGATGTGCACGAGCAGAAAGCACACCAGCGCGACGCTGATGACGATCGGGATGACATAGACGATGCGTCTGGCGATATAGGCGAGCACGTTGTCTCTCTTCTTCCTTCTCCCCTTGTGGGAGAAGGTGGCGCGCGAGAAGCGCGCAGGATGAGGGGTTCTATCCGCGGATACTGTCGTTTCAATGCGAGAGGAGTATCCGCGGAGAGAACCCCTCACCCGGCTTCGCTTTCGCGAAGCCACCCTCTCCCGCAAGGGGAGAGGGTGCAGCGAGCGTGTTGCGCGAACTACGGCGTCATCGACACCGGCGAGAAGTCGACGAACCAGCTTTTCGGCTGCACGAAGCCCTTCACTTTCGGGCTCATGGCGCGCGGGGCGACGTCGTGGGCGACATAGAGGAAGGCGGCGTCGTCGACGGACGCGGCGTGCAGCTCCGCGAGCGCCGCATCACGCGCGGCGGGATCGAACGTCTGCCGTGCCTTCTTCACGAGCTCATCGAATTTGGGATTGTTGATGAAGCCCCAGTTGTTCGAGACCGGCGGCGCCATGCCGGATTGCAGGAAGCGCACCAGCGCGAAGAACGGATCCATCGCCGCATAGGTGACGTTGGTTGCATTCGAGCCGTTGGCGCTGGGATCCTTGGCACCGCGCCGCCAGTTCGTGAACAGCGTATTCCACTCGATGACGTCGAGCTGCACGTCGAAATAACATTCGGCGAGCGCCTGCTGGAGATATTCGTTCATCGGCAGCGGCAGCATCTGGCCTGAGCCGGACGCCGAGGTCTGCACCTTCACCGTCAACTTCTTGTTCGGACCGTAACCGGCCTCCTGCATCAGCTTCTGCGCAGCCGGCTTGTCGTATTTGATCTGGAAGCTCGGATTGCCGCGCCAGGGATGGCCGGGCTCGAAGGTGCCGCTCGCCGGCACCATCAGGCCCGCGAGCAGGCCGTCCTTGAGGCCTTCGCGATCGACGCAGAGGTTGGCGGCCTTGCGCACGCGGATGTCGTTCCACGGCGAACCCTCGACGCGCGAGAACTGCCAGGGCCAGACATGCGGCTCTTCATTGGTATAGAGCACGAAGCCGCGCTGCTTGATCTCGGGCAGCGCGTCCGGCGCGGGCGCCTCCACCCAATCGACCTGGCCGGACAACAGCGCCGCGGTGCGCGCGTTGGCTTCCGGCATCGGCAGCAGTACCATCTTGTCGGCCTTGGGCACGCGGGCCTTGTCCCAATAATTGGCGTTCTTGACGAGTTCGAGCCGCTCACGCGGCGTGAAGCTCGACATCTTCCACGGGCCGGTGCCCGACGCGTCCTTGGCGAACGCCCCCCAGGCTGCTTGCGACTTCGCCTTGGCGTCAGCGCCTTCCGCCTTGTCATACAGAGCCTGCCACTTCGCCGGGCTCGCCATGAAGAGGTTGGTGAGGTTGATCGGCAGGAAGCTGTCGGGCTCCTTGGTCGTCAGCTCCACCGTCATGTCGTCGATCTTCTTCGCGGCGGCGAGCGTCGGCATGCGCGAGGCGGTGACGCCGACCTGGCTGGCATCGAACTGCGGAGCGTCCTGCTTCAAGACCTTCTCGACGTTCCACACCACGGCATCGGCGTTGAACGGCGCGCCGTCATGGAAGGTGACACCGGGGCGCAGCTTGAAGGTCCATTTGGTCTTGTCGGCGTCATCGACCTTCCACTCGGTCGCAAGCCCCGGGATCACCACGCTTGCCTTCTCGGCGGACGAGAGGTCCCACATGGTCAGCGCGTCGTACATGGTGAGGCCGGTGAAGCGGTTGCCTTCGAAGCCCTGGTCGGGCTGGCCGAGCGTGCGCGGAATATCGGCAGCGGTCATGCCGATGCGCAGCACCGTTTCGGCACTCACCGCACGCGGCCAGGCCGCGGCAGTCGTGAGCGCCAGCGCCGCAATCAATGCCGCGCGCGTGGTTTTTTCGATAAGCATCGCCTCAATCCTTTTCCGGCTTTCGATGATTATTTTTGATGCAAACGTATGCAATGGCTATGCCAATGGGGAAACCTATTCTGCAAATTGCCCCTGCGACGACAAGTCCTTGTGATGCTGCGCGGGCGAAGGCGCTGCGCTGCCTATTCTGGCATCAAGATTGCAAGTTCGGCTCCGGATTTTTCGTTGGGAGCTTGCTCATGCGCAATCGAATCTCGACTTGTCTTGCCGTGCTTGCGCTGGCTTGCTCCGCAATTGCGGCGCGTGCCGAGACCGTGGTGCGTTACGGTATCTCGATGGCGGATATTCCGCTGACCACCGGCCAGCCCGATCGCGGCGCCGGCGCCTATCAGTTCACGGCCTACACGATCTACGACCCGCTGGTTGCGTGGGAGATGGACGTCGCGGACCGTCCGGGCAAGCTGGTGCCGGGGCTCGCCACCGAATGGAAGGTCAATGAGCAAGACCAGACCAAATGGCGCTTCACCTTGCGCAAGGGCGTGAAGTTTCACGACGGCAGCGACTTCAACGCCGACGCGGTGATCTGGAATCTCGACAAGGTGCTCAACGACAAGGCGCCGCAATTCGACAAGCGGCAGAGCGCGCAGGTGAAGACGCGGCTTCCTTCCGTCGCGAGCTACGCCAAGATCGACGACGATACGATCGAGATTACGACCAAGACGGTCGATTCTTTCTTTCCCTACCAGATGCTCTGGTTCCTGGTGTCGAGCCCGGCGCAATATGAGAAGCTGGGCAGGGATTGGGACAAGTTCGCAAGCCAGCCCTCCGGCACCGGCCCCTTCAAGCTCACCAAACTCGTGCCGCGCGAGCTCGCCGAGCTCAGCAAGAATCCGGACTACTGGAACAAGAAGCGGATTCCGAAGGTCGACAGGCTCGTGCTGGTGCCGATGCCGGAGGCGCTGACGCGCACCAACGCGCTGCTCGCCGGACAAGTCGACCTGATCGAGACGCCCGCACCCGATGCCGTGCCGCAACTGAAAGCAGCGGGCATGAGGATCGTCGACAACGTCACGCCGCATGTGTGGAATTATCACCTCAGCGTGCTGCCGGGTTCGCCCTGGGCCGACATCCGCCTGCGCAAGGCGCTCAACCTCGCGATCGACCGCGACGCCGTGGTCGGCCTGATGAACGGACTTGCGAAGCCCGCGAAGGGGCAGGTCGATCCGTCGAGCCCGTGGTTCGGCAAGCCGACGTTTGAACTGAAGTACGACCTCGCTGCCGCGAAGAAGCTGGTCGAGGAGGCCGGCTACAGCAAGGACAAGCCGCTGAAGACCACCTTCATCATCGCACAGGGCGGCACCGGCCAGATGCTGTCGCTGCCGATGAACGAGTTCCTGCAGCAGAGCTTCAAGGAGATCGGCATCGACATCGACTTCAAGGTGGTCGAGCTCGAGACGCTCTACAACCATTGGCGCAAGGGTGCGGCCGACGAGATCAACACGGGCATTACCGCCAACAACATCGCCTACGTCACCTCAGACCCGCTCTACGCCATCGTACGCTTCTTCCATTCGGGGCAGATCGCGCCGGTCGGCGTCAACTGGGGTGGCTACAAGAACCCCAAGGTTGACGCGCTGATCGACGAGGCCAAGCAGACGTTCGACACCGCCAGGCAGGATGAGCTGCTGGCGCAGGCGCACGCGGAGATCGTCGACGACGCCGCGCTGGTCTGGGTCGTCCACGACACCAACCCGCATGCGCTGTCGCCGAAGATCAAGCAATTCGTGCAGGCGCAGCACTGGTTCCAGGACCTGACGACGATCGGGGTTGAGTGAGGCTCGGGTAACTCCCGCCAAACATTCCGTCGTCGTCCTGGCGAAAGCCAGGACGACACTGAGATATGCTGCCGCACCTCGCCACTCGTCAGAAGCATTGTAGGACAGACAAAGCGAAGCGTGCCACCTCTTGTATCAACGATGCTGAACGATGGTGGCACGGCGCAAGTGCGCCTTTGCCCACCCTACGAAATCCGAATTCGCTGCCGCGCCCCGCTACTTCGTCAGCAGCGCATAGGCGCCGTTCCAGTCGGCCGGCGGCGGGTTGGTCTGGAAATGCCTGATGCGTGCCTCGTAGAGGCGGAATAGCTTTTCCAGCGTGTCGGCGTCCTCGCTTTTGCGGCCGCGCTCGATCGCGTCCAGCGCGCCCTGCCAGTCGCGGCTGCGGTAGCAGGCGAGCATCTCGATCGTGATGTTGCGCAGGCGCTGGAAGGCGGCCGAATGCATCACGTCCTCGCGGCCGGCGACCGCATAGATCACCTCAGGCTCGGTCTTGCCCTTCACCATGATGAAGTCGAGCTCGAGGATCGCGAACTTGTCCTTGGCGGCGAGCGCCGTCTTGGAGCCGACGATGATCGGGAAGCCGTAGTCCTTGGTCTGCCCTTCCAGGCGCGAGGCCAGGTTCACGCTGTCGCCCAGCACCGTATAGTTCTTCCTCAGATCGGAGCCCATGTTACCGACCACGCCGGCGCCGGTGTTGAGGCCGATGCCGACGCTGAGCGGGATGTAGACATGGCCGCCGTCGGCGGCCTCCTGCTCGCGCTCCTTGTTGACCGCGTCGATCTGCTCGAGCATCTGGATGGCGGCCTCGCAGGCGTTGATTTCATGCTGCGCATCGTCGAGCGGCGCGTTCCAGAACGCCATGATGGCGTCGCCCATGTATTTGTCGACGTAGCCCTTCCGATCAGCGATCACGTTGGTCAACGGGGTTAGAAAGCGGTTCATCAGGGCGATCAAGCCTTGCGGATCGTGCTTGTAGCTTTCCGAAATCGTGGTGAAGCCACGCACGTCGGAAAACATGATCGTCATCTCACGCTCCTCGCCGCCGAGCACGACCTTTTCTGGCGACTGCGCCATCTGCTCGACCAGAACGGGCGACAAGTATTGCGCGAAATGGCCGCGGATCTGTTTGCGCTGCTGCTGCTCGCGCACGAAGCTTGCAAAGATCAGCGTCAGATAGATCGCGGTGGTCGAGAACAGCGGATAGGTGGCATCGATCAACAGCCGATAGCGCGCATAATAGTATGCGGAGAAGCCGATCAGCACCGAAGCGAACAGCGCGCCGACGCCGACCAGCGTGACGGGCCCGAACTTCGGAGCGAAGATGATCACCAGGATGCCCATGATCATGGCGGCAAAGAACTCGATCGCGGTGGCGTAGTTCGGCCGCGAGATGATCGAGCCGGTCAATGCGCTTTCCAGCACCTGGGCGTGGATTTCGACGCCCGGCACGGCGGGATCGACAGGCGTCGTCTTGATATCGTTCAGTCCCGCCGCCGAGGTGCCGATCAGCACCAGCCGCTGCGCGATCCTGTCCGGCGCGACCCGTCCTTCCAGCACGTCAATCGCCGGAATGTAGATCGAGGGATCATGGTGGGCGAAATGCACCCAGAGCAGGCCGTTCTTGTCGGTCGGGATCGAGAAGCGCGGCACACCGACGCTGACGATGCCCTCGCGATCGGCCTTGACCAGCATGGTGTTGGAGCCGGACACCACCCGCAGCATCTCGAAGCTCAGCGATGGAAGGATCACGCCCTGGGCCTGCGCGATCATCGGCGGCCGCCGGACGATGCCGTCGCGCTCGGGCTTGATGGTCAGCAAACCGCGGCCGGCGGAAGCACCTTCGAGAATGGCAATATTGCGCAGCAAGCCGGGGAACTCGAACAGAAAGGGATGCGGATCCTCACCAAGCGTCGCGAGGCCGGTCTGCGGCAGCTTCTTGTCGAGTTCCGCGTTGCTGACGGGAAGGCCTGCCTCGCCGAGCACGACGCGCGAGCCCTTGATCGCTTCGGCAAACGCCTGGTCGTTGCTCGGCAGCGCTCTCAGCTTCTCGCGTGTCGCCTCGTCCAGATCGCGGAAGGTCTCGACGGCAAGATCGGGATTGAGCCGATCCGGCTCGGGGAACATCACGTCGAAGCCGATGGCGGCGGCGCCGAGCCGCGTCAGATTGGCGGTGAGCTCGGCGAGCTTGGTTCGCGGCCATGGCCACTGGCCAACCGCCTTCAACGTGCGATCGTCGATATCGACGATGACGACGGGCTTTTGGGTCTTCTGACGGGCATCGAGGCGCTGGTACCAGTCGAAGGCACGGACGCGAACCTCCTCGACCAGCGCCGGATCGGCGAGACGCAGGGCGGCGAAGCCGACGAGCAGCGCAAGACAGACCAGCCGCGCATAGCCGAACCTGCGCGCGAACCACCGCCGCCATATCCTGAGCCGCTTCATGCCTGTTGGACTTCCCGTGATCCACTCAGGTTCGATCTTGGATCGTCAGGACGCAAATGGCCATGGCCGCAAGCGACGATCTGAAGATTTTTTGCCGCAACGCAACGGCAAGACGAGGCCCGCGCTACGTCGTGCCGTGGTGCGAGACGATGAAATCGCTGGCGTGCAGATTGCCGGCGGCCACGTTCTTCAGCAGGATCGTCTCGTGATCGTCCAGCGTGATCAGCGTGTCGGCGTTCTGCTGCGTGATGGTGAGGTCGGCGACCGAATTGATGGTATCGAACTGCCGCAGGTCGATCTTGTCCTGGGTCGTATCGAAGCCATAGACCGTGTGCTGGACGGCGTCCGTCGTCGACGCCGGGCCGAACACGAACTGGTCCTGCCCGCCGCCGCTGATCAGCGTGTCGCTGGACTCGGTGGCAAAGATGACGTCCTTGCCGCTGGTGCCGGTCAGCGTGGCCGGGTTCGAGCCGCCTTCGTCGAAGATGAAGTTGACGGTGTCGCTGGCGCCAAGGCTGTCGGTCACCGTGAAGGTGATCATGTCGGTACCGGGCGGGGTGGCGCCCGGATCATAGGTCACGCTGTGGACAGCCGTATTGACCTGGTCGAGCGAGACGCCGTCGATGGAGGACGGCGTTACGCCGGTGCCTTCCTTCGCGCCCTCGGTCTCCGCCGTCACCGTGTAGGTTTCGGTCGACGACCCCGCGACCGACAGGCCCGTGATGGTGTCGGTATTCGTCGCCTCGTCGTGGACATGGGTGAAATGCGTGGTGTCGATCACCGGCGACTGGTGGCTCCAGACGAGCTCGGTGCCGCCGCTGCCGTCGCTGCTCGTGCTGAAGCCGGTTTCGTCGTAATTGCCGGTGATGGTGAAGTAGTCGCCGTCGCCCGAGCCGTAATGGACCTGGAGCCCGCCTTCGGTCGAGACCAGCGACACGCTCTTGGGGTCGATGCCGGCGAGATCGATATTGTCGCCATAGCTGAAGCCGGTCACGGTGCCCGTGAAGTGCGACGTCGAGTCCAGATGCAACGTGCCGACGCCGGAGCCGACGAACTGGATCGCGGAATCAGAGGTGCCGCCGAGCTCGAGGCTCGCGCCCAGGATCTGCACTTTGCCTGAGCCGGTGAGATCGCCGAGGATGCTGGTCAGTCCGGTCTCGACGACGATCGTACCCGCATTATCGACGTCGCCCGAATCGTTGACGAAGCCATCGAGCACGAGCTTGCCGTAGCCATTGATGTTGATCTGGGCGTCGATGGCCATCGCATGGTCGGTGCCATTGAAGGTCGTCGTCGCCCCGACCTCGAAATACGAGCTGCCGTCGCTGTTGAGGCTGGTGCCATTGAGGATCGATTGGGAAAGAAAGACGAGAGACCCTTCGCCGAGGGCATCGACCTCGCCGCCATTGACCGTAGACGAGGTAAAATCAACCTCGCCGCCGTTGGTCGCTTCGATCTTGCCGCCGGTGTTGTCGATCGTATTGCCCTGCCCGAGACCGAACCAGAGCAGTCCGTTCGAACCGTCCGCTTCGAGGATCCCGGTGTTTGTGACGTCGTGGGCTTCGTAGAGGGCAACTCCCTGAACATTGATCAGGCCGTCATTCGCCAGCTTGCCGTTCAGCAGCAGGTAGCCGAAGCCTTCTGATTCCGGAGAGAAGGCGGTACCGGTGACGTCGAGCTCGGTCACGCTGCTGAGTGTCAGCCCACCGATCGTGGTGCCGTGGTTGCCGAGGTCCAGATAGACCGTGCTGTCGGTATCGACCGATGCGGTCTCGGTTTCGGTGGGCGCATGACCGAGCGACCAGTTGCCGTCATTGTTCCAGCTCTGGTCGACGCTTCCCGTCCACACATCGACGTTCGACGCCGTGTCGTCAGTGGCGTTCAGCGTGATCAGCGTGTGGCCGGTCCCGTCGTCGCTGCCGGCGAAATGCGCGTTGCTGTAGTCGCCGACCAGCTTCACGGCGATGCTGTGGCCATAGGCATCGCTCACGACGAGATTGCCGGTCTCCGCATCGTAGGTCGCGGTGGTACCGCCGTCGAAGGTGATCGTCGACAGGTCCAGCTTGTCGGTCGCCGCGAAGCCCGCGACCGAACCGGCGAAACTCGCGGTATCGATCTGAAGCTCGGCGCCGCTCCCCGAGAAGGTGATGGTCTGCGAGACCGTGGCGTTGACCTCGAGCGTCGCGTTGGCGTCGATGGTGACGGTGCCGGAGCCGGACAGCGAGCCGAACAGCGTCATGGTGCCGCTGTCGATCTCGATGCTGCCGGTGTTGGTGATGGCGCCGGTGATGGAGGTCGTGCCCCAGCTTTCGATCTCGCCGGAATTGGTGATGGCGAAGGCCGAACCGTCCGCGCCGAAGATCGACGCGCCGTCGTGCAGATCGATCTCGCCGGCATTGCCGATCGTGGACAGGGCGCCGAACACGCTGGTCCCCGAAACCGTCCAGGTGCCGCCGGCCTCATTGTTGAAGGTCGCGCTGGCGACCAGGATATTGCCGTTGATATCGCCGGTGTTATCGATCGTGACGTGGCCGCCGGTCTCCACGATGGCATAGGTCGTGGAGGTCACCGCGTCCGAATTGGCGGGCCCGATGGTGCCGGAATTGTCGATCAGCGCCGAACCGGTGGCGTTCTCCTGGATGAAGATCGCGGCATGGCCGTCCGCGCCGACGACCGAGCCGGTGTTGATAATGTCGGTCGAGCCGGTCGCGCCGTCACTGTTCTGCGTGACGATGATGCCGACCGCACCGGTGCCGGTGAGATCGCCATCATTGACGATGGTGACGTGGCCGGCGCCGGTGGCAACGGCCGAGAGGCCGACAAAGCCGGTAGCAAGGCCGTCATTGGTGACGCTGACATTGCCGCCGCCATGATCGAAGGCGCCGATCGCCGCGCCGGCGGCCGTGATCGACGATCCCTTGTCGGCCGTCACCGTGACGTCGCCGACACCCCAGGTGAAGGCCTCGATGCCGTAGCCGGCATCCGCCGTGATCGTGGCGTCGCTCTCGATGGTGACGTCGCCATGGACGGCACCGCTGAACTGGCTGGTGCTGCCGGGCACGTAACCGGCCAGAATACCGGCAGGCAGAGAGCCGCTCGAGGTCTTCGTCGACCCGGAATGGATCGTTCCGTGTGCGCTGACGAAGATCGAGCTTTGCGCGTCGCTGCTGATCGCACTCGCCTCATTGACGGCGACGATGCCGGAGCTGCCCGAATTGATGACAGTGCCCGCATCCGTGGTGACGGTCTCGCTGCCGCTGCCGTAGCTACGCGCACGGATGCCGTAGACCGTGCCTCCGGTGATGTTGCCGCCGGCTTCGATGGCGATGTCGCCATCGCCATGGGTCGTAGCGTCGATGCCGTAGGCGCCGCCCGCCGCGCCACCGAGCTGCTTGATCGTGATGTCGCCGTCGTTGGCCGCGTTGAGATTTTCAACGAGCAGACCAGCCGAATTGGCGCCCGTTCCGGTCGCCTTGCCGGTGAGATTGGTCACGGTGATGTTGCCGGACCCGGTCGCGCTGTCGCGCAGCCAGATGCCGTTGCCGCCCTGGCCCGTGATGTCCTTTGTCGCCGTCAGCGAAATGTCGCCGACGCCGTTCTGGGTCACAAGGATGCCATTGGCCGCGCCCGTCAGCACGCCGGTCGGCGTGAGCACGATGTCGGCGGGAGCGTCGATCGTGCCGCCGGTCGCGGTGAAGTCGAGCGCGTCGCCGCTCGTCGCGGTGACGTTGCCGGCGCCGGTGACGTTGAACGTGCCGCCGGTCGAGGACTGGCCGGCGATGGTGCCGGTAAAACTCTGGCCCGCGACATTGTCGAGCTGGAGCGTATCGGTGCCGCCGGCAAAAGTGACGGTCTGCGCCGTAGCACCGGCGAGCTCCAGCGTCGCGCCGTCGTCGATGATCAGCGAGCCGACGCCGCTAAGGCCGCCGGCCAGGTCCAGCGTGCCGGCCTGGACTTCGATCGTGCCGGTGTTGGTGACCGCGGCCGTGATGCTGTTGCTGCCGGTGACGGCGTAGATGTTGCCGGCATTGCCGAGGCTTCCGCCGTTGATCGTGACGTCGGACAGATACAGCTTCGATGTACCGTCGACCGTCATCGTCCCGTTGGTGTTGGTGACAGTGACCTTGTCGAGCTTGAGCGCGCCGCCCTTGATTGCCTCGAGCGTCCCGGTGTTGATGATCAGGTCGCCGGTGATGTCGATCTCGCCACCATTCGCCTCGATGAGGCTTTGATTGGTGAGGATGTGCTGCACCGCCGGGTCGATCGTCAGCGTTCCGGCGGTGACGTCGATGGTGCCGGTGTTGGTGATGTCGGCGCCGTTGATGGCGTTGATGCCGGTCGAGACCAGCGTACCGGACAGTGTCAGCGTGCCGCCGGTGATCTCGGCATAGTTGAGGACCAGCACGCCATGGTCGTCGACGGTGATGGTCCCGGACGAATTGTCGACCGTGGTCTCCTGGTCAAGCGTCAGCGTCGCACCGGCCTGGATTTCGATCGTCGAATCGTTGTCGACGGTCTCATTGTCGAACGCGGCCGTCCCCGCAACGGTCACGGCGCCGGAATTGTCCAGCTTGCCGTTGGCCAGGACGCTCGTCCCCTCCAGCACCAACGTGCCGCCGATGATCAGCTTGCCGCTATCGATGGTGCCGCCGTCGACGTCCAGCGTTGCACCGGCATCAACCTTGAGCGTGCCCCCGGCATTGTGGATGTCGGCCAGCATCTTGAGCGTGCCGCCGGTGAGTTCGATCGTGCCGGCATTGATGATCGAGGTGCCCGCGGCGAAGTCGCCGCCACCCGCGAGCGTCAGGGTGCCGGAATTGCTCAGCACGCTGGTGTCCAGGATGTCCGCCTTGCCGCCCACGGAAATCGTGGCGCCTACGGAATTGGTCAGGATCGAGTCGGCGCTGAGATTGAGCGCTCCGGCGATCGTCAGCGTGCTCTGGTTGATGACCTCCGGAGCCCTATGCCCCTTGGACGTGTCGAAATCGTTCATGGTCAGCGACTTGGCGAACGCCGCCTCGTCGATCGTGACCGGATAGGATGGCGTCAGGCCGTGCAGCTGATCGGTGATGACGATGACGTCGTCGCTGATCGTCGGCACGGTGCCGGTTTCCCAGTTCGCGGCGTCCTTCCAGAACCCGCCAGGCGGAGAGCCAGCCTCTGATGTCGCAACCCACACCACTGCCGGGCTGTCGGTGCCCTTGATGGTGACGGTGATGGTTTTGGTGGCGGTCGCGCCCTGCGAATCCGTGACCGTCACGGTGTAGGTCAGCGTCAGGATCTCGCCCTTCGGAATGAAGTCGGCGAGGTAGACGGGCAGATCGGCGAGCGACCAGTCGATGACGCCGTCGCCCGTCCCGGTGCTGTCGGTATCGATCGCAACCGACATCGCCTTTTCGAAGATCGCGAGCGGTCCCGGCGGCACGGTGCTGCCGTCCGGCAGGGTCGCGCCGGTCAGTTTCACGGACACCTTGTGGGTGTCGGTAAGATCGACATCGGTAAAGGTCAGCTTTCCCGAGGTCGGCACCTCTGAGGTGAGCGGACCACCCGGCACGCTGGTGCCGCCCTCGAAGGTGATGGTCGGCACGCTCGAGGTGATCACCGGCGTGTCGTTGGTGCCGGTCACCGTGATGGTGATGTTGATGAAGGCGGTTTCGTTGAGGGCCGCGAAATTGTTATCGACGCGGACCCGATAGGTCAGCGTCAGCGTTTCGCCGGCAGCCAGGAAATCGAAGGCGCCGTCCGGAACGCTGTAGGTCCAGGTCGCAGAGCCCGTGTTGGTGTTGTCCGAGGCGGCAACGACGCTGATCTTGGCCTCGGTCGCGGCGATGTCGGCCTTTTGCAGGTCCGACAACCCCGCCGTGACGTCGTCGTGATTGGCGTTCTGGTAGGTGAAGGAATCGAAATTCGCCTTCACTGTCGGCCTGTCGCCGAGATTGTAATCGAAGAAGGTGATCTTGCCGCTGACGGCATCGGGCGTCGTCACACCGGTCTTGCCGTCGAGTTCGGACAGCGCGAACGTCGTTTTCACGTTGCCGTGGAGATCGAGGCTGCGTGCATCCGGCGCGCCGGGAACACGGCTGTAGGTCGTCGGCTTGTCGGAAGTGCCGGTCGACTGCCCGTTGTTGCCGTTGTTGACCGTGACGAAAGTCGCTTGCGCGGTCGCACCGCTCGCCGTCTTGATCAGCAACAGGTTGCCGTCCTGCGTGATCGAATCGGTCGAGTTGTTCGTCAGCTTGGTGTTGGTGTTGTTGTCCGTGAACTTCAGCGAGAACACGTCCGTGATCAGCTTCTGCACGTCCGGCGACAGCAGCGCGTTGGTGACCGAGACGTTGCCGCCACTGATCTGGATCATCTGCCCCGCCTGGTTGACGGTGGCGATCGGCAGCAGCGTGACCTTGTCGAACAGGATGTAGGAGCCGGTGGTGCCGTCCGGCTCGACCAGCACCTGGAAGTTGGCCTGCGGTTGCGGGTCGCCGCCGCCCGACGGAACCGAAAAGCTGATCTCCGTCAGCACGGCGGTGCCGCGGATGCCCATGGTCGCAACCGGCGTGTCGATCTTCATGTCGCCATGCTTGGCGGTTTCGCCGGCGACGAAGGTGATGGTGCCCGCGACCAGGCTCAACAGCGAAGAGTTGTTCGACCCGTTGGGGTCGTAGACCATCTCGTTCAGCACCATCCGCGCATTGGAGGAGAGGCCGAACACGGTGCCGTCGATAAAGGTGACGCCGAGGGTCGAGTCCGACCCGGTCGAGAGCACGTCGCCCTTCTCGACATTGTCGCCGTTGTTCAGGATGATCGAGACGCCGTTACGGATCGCGGTCGCGCTGCCGGTCAGCTTGGTGATGTGGCCGATGACCTGCGCGGCGGCCGCGCCGGACGCCGCCTGCGCATACTGGACGTTGCCGGCGAGCGCGTTGACGATGTCGCCGGTGAGATGGGCGCCATCGGACGAAGCGACCGCGCCGCGCTTCTCGCCCTTGAAGTAATCGTGAATGACGAACTCGTGCCCGTCATGGGACAGCACGAGATCGACGCCGGCGCGTTTGAAGTCGCCATGGAACAGAAGGTTCGCATCGGGAACCACGAACGCGCCCTGCGGCGCGTTCCCATGACCCGTCACGGAAACCGAATCGACATGGCCATTGGCAGGCGCGTGAAAACCCTGGCCGTCCAAGGAGAGCGCGGCGTCAAATTTGCCAGCGTAATTCAACGGGGAAGCACCGCGAGAAAGGTTAATATTTTTAAAGAAGTATTGGCTGCCTAAGCTTGTATATCATTACCAAGTCCTTAGCGAAACTGTCTATTGCTTATTATTGTTTGGTGAATCCATGTGGCCGGTGCCGCTGAGACAATGGGCACATCCGGTCGCTAAAGTAACTTATTGAATTTTTATAAGTATAGTCTCAATAAGATGGCGTCATATGCTACCGCTTCAAGTATTCTTACGTATAAACTTACGAACAGATACTCGTGTTATCTGCTCTTTGCAGTTCCCGGCGCCGCACCGCGGCAAATACGGAGTTCTAACGGCGATCTTGGCTAACAAGAATGTCGCAATATGCCCGTCATTAGTCATAGGCGGCAGATTCGGCAGCCGACTCAAGCCAAGCCCTGAAATTGGTTCCGCCCGGCAACGGACCCGCCTTCCCCGACTCGACGCGTAGAGTTTTACACAAACCGGCGAGACCGGTTTCAGCATGTTGCGCGGTTCTCGGCCCTCTGACGGCTGCGTTAAGCTGAACAGAACGGCCCTCCCCTCAGTATCTCCGCACCAGAAACAAAGCCGGCACGTGCGGGTCAGGGGTGTCCCTGCCGATGCTGGACAGGGGAAGTCAGATGGAGACCGTTGCTCACTCGCGCGCCTGGCGCGCAGTCCTGCTCTTGTGCGGGTTGATCCTGTTTGAATCGGCCGGCAACCTTCGCGCCGGCACGCTGCTGTCGCCCGGGGCCGCCGTCCTCGTGCGGAAATCCGCAGAACCGTTCGGCGTGTTTACCTTCGCGATCTCCGCAGGCCGCGTTCGCGACAAGTGGTTTCACCTGAAAGACAAGCTCGACGACGAGATGGTGCAGCTCGCGCTGTGCGACGGCGATCGCGACAATTGCGTCTCGCCCGCCGCATTGAAGCTGCTTGCCATCGTCGACCAGGCGCGTAGCCGCGAAGGCCGTGCCCGGCTCGGTGAAGCCAACCGCGCCATCAATCTCGCGATCAAGGCGACCAACGACGGCTCCGATGATGTCTGGAGCTCGCCTCTCGCCACCTTCCACCGCGGCGCCGGCGATTGCGAGGACTACGCCATCGCCAAGCTCGCCGCACTCCGCCTCGCGGGCGTCGCGGCTGAAGACCTGCGCATCGTTTTCGTGCGCGACACGCAACTTGGTGAAGAGCACGCGGTCGCGGCCGCCAGGCTCGACGGCCACTGGCTGATGCTCGACAACCGCCGCATGGCCATGGTCGAGGATGAGGCGGCGCGGACCTATCAGCCGCTGTTCGTGCTTTATCAGTCCGCGGTGCTGAAATATGTCGACGAGCCGGCTTTCGTGCCGGTGAGCAGCCGGACGGCGCAGGTCGCCGCCAACGAGACGCGCTGACGCGGCGAGCCGCGGTCACAAAGCCATTTCGTCGCGCCGCCCGGGAAGCTAGCATGACGCATCATGCGGGCTTCGGGGATAAGCGGAATGCGGGCGTTCGTGCTGGCGATCATTGCGGTGTCGCTGATGTCGCCTGCCCGTGCGCAGGCAGCCAATCCAGACCCAGCGATCGCCGACAAGCTGCCGCTGTTTGCAAAAAATCACTGCGAGCAGCAGCGCGATCCTGCCGGTCAGCTGTTTTGCGGCGACGGCGAGCTTGCCGTCGCGGCCGGGAAACTCGGTGAGGCCATCGAGGCGCGGCTCTCCCGCCTGCCGGATCGTCTGCCGGCGATCGAGGAAAACGCGCTGTGGATTCGGCAGCGCAATCTGAGCTGCGGCATCTTCGGCCAGACCGCGGTCCGCGCCGACGACATCGATCGCGTCAAGACCTGCCTGCTCCGGGAGACCGAGGAGCGCGCCGCGATCCTGCGCGACCCCGGTTTCGATTGCCTCGCGGCGAACACGGCGGCCAGCACACTGATCTGTAGCGACCCGGAACTGGCACTGGCGGAGGAGGAGCTCAACGGCCAGGTCCTCGGCTTGATCGGTAAGCTGCCTCCGACAGAAGCCCGCTTTGCCTTCGCCGAATACGGCCGCTGGACAAGGGAGCGCGATCGCAGATGCGACCTGGTCGGCAAGGAGAACGTGCCGCTCGCCGAGCTGTCATCCGCGCAAGGCTGTCTCGCCGAATATTTCAGCCGGAAGACCGCCGATATCCTTGGTGCCAAGGGCGATCCAAAGCGGGTGTTCGGCCGCCAGATCGCTGCACAGCTGCCCGATACCGACGCCGCCGATTTCTGCGTCGCCAAGATCCATGCGGCCAATTCCTGCGGCGACTTCGTCCGCATCAGTCGCGTGTCCGCGACCGGCAGCGACGTCGGGGAGCAGGAGGCGAAGGTCACCGCCGATGTCGACATGGTCGTGCTGTCGCCCTTCACCGCCTGCAGCCCAGTCGCATCGACCTGCACCGGCACCTGCTGGGACCCGAGGTCCGGCAAGGCGCAGCCGGCCGCAGCGGCCAAGCAAGGCTCCAAGGAAAGTTTCAAGGAGAGTTTCAACGCGACGCGCCGGCTGAGAATCCAGCGCACCTTCGCGTTCCAGAAAGCCGCCGATGGCTGGCGCTGCCGGGAAGACGAGCTGGCGCCGGTGGAATCCGGCGTCGCGGGTGGAGGATCGTAGGTGCAGCGCTTTCTCTTCCTTCTCACCTTGCGGGAAAGTCAATAGCGGGAATTGCCGAATGAAATCAATCGGCAATCGCGCGGGTGTATGGCCAGTGTAAAAAGTAGAAATTCCGCTGACACTGGCGGGGCAACGCCGCTCGATTTAACCTGCTATGGTTGGGCCGGCGGACGCCCTGATGGGGGCGCTCGGGGGCAAGCAATGGGCATCACATCGCTACAGATCGGCGCGAAGGTCGTTGCAGTTCGGAATTTTGGGCCTGTGACAGAGGGGCAGCCGGGCATTGTCACCGGCATCGCTGAAGAACGCTGGTTCTGGAAGTCGAAGCGGATTTATCTCTGCACCTTCGCCGACAACTTAAAAGTTGCCGCTCGCCCAAAGGAAGTGGAAGGCTATGACCACGGTTACAGCCTTGCCGATCTGGAGAACCCCAATTTTCCTTCGGTGCTGGCCACACGTGCTCGCGACGAATTGAAAGCGAGAGGACGATGACCGTCTGCGACTCAGTTGGAAAGGCCGATCATTACTCGGGGTTCAGCTTGTCCATCTCGGCCTTCGCCAGCGCCGTGGCCTTCTCGATGGCCTCTTGTCGCGTGACGGTGCTGCCGCTCAACCGGCGCGAGACGAGGTTGTCCCAGTAGAACCTGACCGATTTCCGTCCGTCCGCAAACCACACCTCAAAGCTTCCGCAGTCGTCATCGACGCCACGGTGAGGGATGATGCGGACGGGGTCGCCTTCGGCCATTGGTGAATTGGTACCATTTCCAGCGGGATGGGGACAACGGCAGCAGGTTTGCTTTGGCCAGTATCTGTTAGCGCCGCAGCCGGAAAACCGCATAGGCGGGCCAGAATCTACGCGGATTGCTGGGGAATGTGGGGATTAGTCAGGAGGCCGCCTCCCGAATCGCTATTGCAAGTTGTGTATTGGCACGATTCGCGAATCGAAGGGGCAGATCGTGTCGGCAAAATTGCGCATCAAAGCAAAAGGCATTGAGATTGAGTGGGAAGGCGAAGTCGAGTTTCTGAAGTCCGAGGTACCGGACCTGATCGCCTCAATTATCGCAGCGATCGGCAGCGCGCTACCAGAGGAGCCAGAGGGGAGCGGTGAGGACGCAATCGACTTAAACGGAGGGTTGGCATCGAGCCCGTTCACCACCGCGTCGGCTGCGGCAAAGCTGCAGGCCCGAACTGCCAACGACTTGTTCAAAGCCGCATTGTTGAAGCTGATGAGTGATGGCGTCGAACCGGCTTCGCGGGCACAGATTCATGACGAGATGAAATCGGCCCGTCGCGTCTACAAACCGGCGATGGGAAAAAACCTGACTAAAACCATCGACAGTCTGACGGACCAAGGCGAGATAAACGAGCCCTCCACAGGCAACTTCGTTTTGTCCCACTCGACCTACGAACAACTTGAGCAACGGCTTAAATCGTGACACTGCTCCGCGAAAGCCTCGCCCGTCGCGACGTCTCCAAGACCGACAAGTACCTGCTGATCGTCGCCATGCACGACGGCCCGATGAAGGCCAGCGACATCAGAGCCGTCGCGCGGCAAAACGGCTGGAGAGACGGGGCCGCGAGCGCTCCCGGCAATTTCCTCAAGCAGACCAAGAACGCGATCTATCTGCCGAACGGCTGGACGGTCACGAAGGCTTGCAAGGAAAGCCTTGCCGACCGCGGACTGATGAACTCGGCTGGCGTGTTGACGCCTGTTACGGAGGCTCTCGAACGCTACCTAACTGATGTGCATGACCCGGAGAACGCCCGCTTTGTCGAGGAGGCAATCCAGTGCGTGAAGAACAAGGCCTATCGGTCAGCCATCGTGCTGACTTGGGTTGGCGCAGTGCATTTGCTGTACAAACACGTCCTGAAGAACAAGCTCACCGAGTTTAACCAAGAGGGACACAGACGTTTTCAAAAGAACGGCTGGAGTAATGTTGTCGATGTGGACGATCTTGCCAACGCTGTGAAGGAATCCGTTTTCCTAAATATGCTTGAGCACATCAGCGTACTGACGAAAGCAGAGGCAAAGGAACTGCAGAATTGTCTCGATCGGCGAAATACCGCTGGCCATCCAAACTCCGCGTCCTTCGAGGAAGTGACAGTCGGCGCTCACATCCACGAGTTGATTACGAAGGTCTACGCCAAGTACTGACGGCGATAATAAATCGCTCATTCTTCGCTCGCGGGGGCATGATGCTATGTGCGCGGTTGTATTGATTGGGTTGATCTGCGGGGCACCGTCCGCCGCCTGTGCTGGCTGGTTTGGCTACGACAATTACGAGGACTGCATGCTTGGCCGAATGAAAGGTCAAGCTTCCAGCATGTACGTGACGGCTGACAAGGCTTGCAAGAAGGAGTTCAAGGTCGAGTTCGAGATATTGAGCCGGATAGACTGGAAGTATGTCGCGTCTCCGGCGGGTGTTGTCATTCGCTTGGAAAACACGCCAGAAGAATACGTGATCACCTCGGGCAAATTCCGTTTCGCGGATGGCGATTGTGCCGGGAACAAGGACTCGGATTTCGGCAAGCCCATCACGATCGAGTTCAAAGACAACAGCGGTGTCGCCTTCGATCCAATCTTCGACAAGCCCCTCTACTGCGGCCAGTCCGTCTCGTTTCGTGCGCGGTACAAGTAGCCTTTCGTGAGGGCAACCTAAGGGTGGGCATCGGAAAACATGGAGCGAATGGAAGATATCGGAAAGTTCGGTCACGGCGTGAGCTACGTATTCCGGTGGTTTCTCCGTTTTTTCTGGCTGGGCCTCGTTGGGATTGCGATTTGGTCGTATTGGGCGGAACAGCACCGTCCGCCTCTCTCTGAAGCCGACCAAGCACGTCAAGCACTTGCCGCGAATCTACGCGAGCAGCAGGACCAAGAAGCAAAACAGAAACTAGAAATCGAGAAGTATCTTTGCCGCAAGGCGGCGGCGTGCAAGAGGTACGATAAGGTGCGGCTTGAATGCGCAACCGCAGGCAATTTCAAAACATGCCTGCGTATCAAGATGGGCGAAAACGTCTCTTACATTGACGTTTGCAGTGGATATGAGGAGGGCGCACCCACCCGACCCCTCGACCCCAAGACTCCAGACGCCGTTCGCTGCTTCTTTCTCAACAATTTTTAGGTGGGCGACGGCGACCCTCCAGATGCTGCGGGATGTCCTGCGCATCAAGCGCGGCCTGCAAGGCCCGTCGCCACGCCTGCGCCAGCGGCCAGTCGATGTACTGCGCGTGCGCTGGCGTCAGATACGGCGGCCCGTCAAGCTCCGGATCGGTGACGCTACAGGCGTGCAGCGGCAACTTTAGCAGACGCCAGTTGAGACGTTTTTCCCATTGGGTCAGTTCGACGTCATGGGACCGTCCGCGCGCTTCCAGGTCCGCGCGGCGCTCGATGCAACGGGCCAACAGCTCGACCATCTCAACTGTGACGGTCGGCAAACGCTCGCGCCATCGGAGTCCTGCTCGTGGGCATCAGTACGCGCTTCCCGGCGGTCGGCCGATGTTCTTGACCGGCTCGAGCGTGACGCCGAGCGCACGCAAGGTCCTCGTGACGAAGCCCCGGTTCGCGGCCTCGGCGGGCAACAACGGATGCGCCGTCGGCGGTCTCGATCATCTCGCCGTCACGGTTGATCCGCTCGCGCAGGCTCTCCACGCGATCCAAGGCCTCGCAAGCCTGGCATAGCAGTTCCTGAGCGGGCCGATCATCGAAGCGAAATTCGGCCGCGATGCCGTCCCACAGCGCGCGGCCACGGGAACCGAGCGCGCTCGGCGGTTCCGATATGGTTCCGGCGGCTTTCGGCACCGGAAAGGGTGGCGCGAAGTGCCGGATGAGGGGTTCTTTCCGCGAACTCAATCGCGAGAAGGTCATTTGCGGAAAGAACCCGTCACCCGGCTTCGATGCTTCGCATCGAATCCACCCTCTCCCGCAAGGGGAGAGGGTGCACCAACCGTATGGCGAGAACCATCGCATCAGAACATCAGATTGTCCTTCACGAGCACCCAGCGGCCGCCCTTGACCTGCTGCACCTGGGTGACGGTGTTGGCGAGATGATCGGTCTTCGAGAACTTGGTCGGCGGCGAGTTGAAGATGTCGAGATATTTGTCGCCCGACTCCAGGGAATCCAGCATCTTCTGACCGGTCAGATCCTTGCCAGCCTTCTGCGCGTAGAAGGCAAAGGTCATCACCGTGTTGTAGCCGATGATCGCCTGCGTATTGGCATCCGAGTTGAACATCTTCTTGTAGTTGGCAAGCCACTCCTTCACCGGCCCCTTGGCGCTGTCCTCATAGGGGATCTCAAATTGGGACGCGGCATAAAGCCCTTCCACGGCATCCTTGCCCAGCGTCGGCACTTCCAGCACGTTGGTCGGCGTTGCCCCCAGGAAGGTCACGTCCCAGCCGAGCTTCTTCGCCTCGCTCATCGCGCCGATCGTCTCGCGAATCACGGTGCCGAGCACCACGAGATCGCAACCGTCCGACTTCATCTTGGCGACCTGCGCGCTGAAATCGGAGGCGCCGCGCTTGTAGCTGGTGATCGAAGCCGGCTGCACCTTCATCACGGCGAGCTGCTGATTGAAGCCGTCGAGCACGTTTTTGCCGTACTCGTCGTCCTGGTGCATGATGCAGGGCTTCTGGAAGTTCTTCCACTCCATCATGTATTTCAGCGCGGCACGCGTGCTCTCGACGTAAGGCAGGAGGTTGTTGAACTTCAGCCGCTCCTGCGGCTTGGCCGGATCGAACTTGAAGGTGAACTCGGCTGCGGTCAGCGGAAACAGCTGGAACACGCCGGCGTCGAACAGCGTGTCCTGCGCCGCCAACACCGTCGGCGAGCCCATCGGACCGATCATCGCAAAGATCTTGTCGCGCTCGATCATCTTCTGCGTGGCGAGCACGGCCTTCTTGGGGTCGTAGCCGTTGTCCTCCAGGATCATCTTGATCTTGCGGCCGTTGATGCCGCCGGCCGCGTTGATCTCCTCGACTGCCATCTTCATGCCGTTGGAGACCGGCACGCCCCAGACCTTGATCGGACCCGACAGATCCTGATGCGTGCCGATAACGATCTCGCTTGCCGAGATGCCTTCATTGGTGACCTTGGTTTGCGCCGCAGCCGGAACACACGTGAACGCCACTACGCCCACCGCAAGGCCGACCGCCCGGAACGATTTCGACATCGACGTCTCCTCTCTCTTTAAGGCCGGTATTGTGCGAAGGGCGTGGCCATCGCTGCTTCGCTTCTCTCTTTTACGCATGCCCTCGCCGGAAAGCCGGCTTGCACTTTTCCGCGGGCTTGCGCGCCTCAGGCCACCGCGCGCTCGCGATACATCGCATCGATCTCGGCGGCATAACGCCTGTTCACGTAGCTGCGCTTCAGCTTCATGGTCGGCGTCAACTCCTCGTCCTCCGGCGTGAGTTGGCGTTCGATCAGATGGAATTTCTTGATGGTCTCGACGCGGGCGAAATTGCCGTTGACCTCTTCGATCTCGCGCCAGATCAGATCCTGGATCTCGATCGCCCGGCACAGGCTCGCATAATTGGTGAAGGGAATGTCGTTGTCCTGCGCGAACTTCTCGACGTTCTCCTGATCGATCATGACGAGGCAGGTGAGATATGGCCGCTTGTCGCCGACCACCATGGCGTCGGAAATGTAGGGCGAGAATTTGAGCTGGTTCTCGATCTCCGACGGCGTGATGTTCTTGCCGCCGGAGGTGATGATGATGTCCTTCATCCGGTCGGTGATCCTGACGAAGCCATCGCTGTCCATGCTGCCGACATCGCCGGTGTGCAGCCAGCCGCGCGGATCGATGGCCTCGGCCGTCTTCTGGGGCTGGTTTAAATAACCCATGAACAGGAAGTCGCCCTTGATCAGGATCTCGCCATCCGGCGAGACGCTGACCTCGCCCCAGGACACGGCCTTGCCGACCGAGCCGAGCCGGATGCGCTCGGACGGCATCATGGTCGCGACCCCGCAATTCTCGGTCTGGCCGTAGACCTCGTGCATGTCGATGCCGAGCGCGAGATACCAGCGGATCAGGTCCGGCGCGATTGGCGCCGCGCCGGTGAAGGCGATGCGGCAACGATCGAGCCCGATCATGCGGCGGATGTTGCGGAACACCAGCCGGTAAGCCAAGCGGTTCGCGATCCTGAGCAGGATCGAGGGCATTCTGCCCTCGACCCGGCAATCGGCCATGCGCAGGCCGACGTCGATGGCGCGGCGATAGGCCCATTGCTGGATCGGCGTCGCATCCTTGAGCGTGATGGTGATCGCAGAATAGAATTTTTCCCAGATCCGCGGCACCGCGAAGAAGATGGTCGGCTGCACCTCGCGCAGATTGTCCGGCACGGTTTCCGGGCTTTCGGCGAAATTCATCACCGAGCCGAGCGCGACCGAGATGTAGTAGCCGGCGACCCGCTCGGCGACGTGACAGAGCGGCAGGAAGATCAGCCGGTCCTCATCCTCCCTCGCCGGGATGAAATCGCAGGCGTGCCGCATCTGGTGCGTCACGCTGCGGTGGGAATGCATGGCGCCCTTGGGCGGGCCGGTGGTGCCCGACGTGTAGACGAGAATCGCGAGATCGCCTGGGCCGCGGCTGTCGATCATCTCCTGCCAGAGCTGCTCGCGGCCGGCCATGTGATTGCGCCCGAGCGCGCGAAACGCATCGAGCGACATCACCATGTCGTCGGAAAAGCCGCTCAGGCCCTCCATGTCGAACACGATGATTCTCTCGAGCGTCGGGCATCGCCCGCGGCAGGCGAGGACCTTGTCGAGTTGTTCTTCGTCCTCGGCAAAGATCACGCGTGTAGCGGAGTCGTTGACGAGATATTCGACCTGTGCCGAGGAATCGGTTGGATAGATGCCGGACGAGACGCCGCCCGCGCACAAGATGCCCATGTCGGCATGGATCCATTCCGGCACGGCATTGGCGATGATGGAGGCGACGTCGCCAGGCTTGAAGCCCGAGGCATGCAGTGCGTAGGCGACCTCCCTGGAGATCTCCAGCCACGCGCGCCAGCTCGTCGGCTGCCAGATGCCGAACCGCTTCTCGCGGATCGCCGGCCTGTCGCCGCGCGTCTCCACCGCGCGCAGAAAACTCTTCGCGATCGTGTCTGCGACGGTCAGCACCGCCGGTCGGGCCATGCCATAGCCTCCTTGCCGCATCATCCCCTCGCGCTGCCTGCCTTGCTGGCGGTCGGTTCTCTAACGAGGAGAGGCCATATTTAACGCCACGTTTTCTTCTTTTTCCAGCGCCGTTCGCCCCTGGCGCCGGCTTCCTTGGCGCCAAGGTAGAATTCCTGGATGTCCTGGGAATGCATCAAGCGATCGCAGGTGTCGTTCATCACGACGCGGCCGATCTCCAGCACATAGCCATAATGCGCCGTTTCCAGCGCCACCTTCGCATTCTGCTCGACGAGCAGGATCGACATGCCCTGCTCCTCGTTGACGCGGCGGATGATCGTGAAAATCTCCTTCACAAGGATCGGCGAGAGCCCAAGCGACGGCTCGTCGAGCAGCAGCAGCGTCGGCCGGTTCATCAGCGCGCGGCCGATCGCCAGCATCTGCTGCTCGCCGCCCGAGAGCTGTCCGGCCGGCTGGTTGATGCGCTCCTTCAGCCGCGGGAAATAGCCATAGACGCGCTCGAGATCCTCCGCGACACCGTCGCGATCATGCCGCGGATAGGCGCCCATCATCAGGTTCTCGCGCACGGAGAGGAACGGGAACACCTCGCGCCCCTCCGGCACGTGGCTGATTCCGAGCCGGACGATCTTGTCGGCCTCCAAGCGCTGGATCGGCTTGCCCATGAACTCGATCGTGCCCTTCTGCGGATCGAGGATGCCGGAGATGGTCTTCAGCACCGTGGTCTTGCCCGCGCCATTGGCGCCCAGCAGCGTCACGATGCGGCCGCGCGGCACCTCGAGCGAGATGCCGCGGATCGCCATGATCGGCCCGTAATAGCTCTCGATATTGCTGAGCTTCAGGATCGTGTCGGGCGAAACGGCGGTGTCCATCGCGTCAGGCTCCGAGATAGGCGGCGATGACGTCGGGATGCTGCTGTACCTCGGCGGGCGAGCCCATCGCCAGCACCCGGCCGTAGTTGAGCGCGATCACGCGATCGGAGACGCGGTTGACCAGCGTCATGTCGTGCTCGACCATCAGCACGGTGATGCCGAGTTCGCTTTTCATGTCGCGGATCCAGAACGACATGTCGTCGGTCTCCTCGACATTCAAACCCGACGACGGTTCGTCGAGCAGGATCAGCTTCGGCTCCGAGCAGAGCGCGCGGGCGAGCTCGATCACCTTGCGCACGCCGTAGGGCAGGCCCGAGATCAGCTTGTCGCGGTACGGTTCGAGATCGAGGAACTCGATCACCTGCTCGACACGGCGCCGGTGCAGCTTCTCGTTCGCGCGCACGCTCGGCAGGAACAGCAGCTCCTGCCAGAGCTGCGTGGTCGAGTGACGGTGACGCCCGACCAGGAGGTTCGCGAGCACGGTCGCATTCTCGAACAGCTCGATATTCTGGAAGGTGCGGGCGATACCGAGCCTTGCGATGTCGTAAGGCGGCTGTTCCGTGATGTCCTGGTCCTCGAAGTAGATGCGGCCCGAGGTCGGACGGTAGATCCGCGAGATCAGGTTGAAGATCGAGCTTTTTCCGGCGCCGTTCGGCCCGATGATCGAGAGGATCTCGCCCTTCTCGACCGCGAACGAGACCGCGTCGACCGCCTTGAGGCCACCGAAATGCAGCGACAGGTTCTCGGCGCGGAAATAGCTCATCGGTTCCGCTCCGACTTCACGTAGATCTTCTGCCGCTTGAAGGTGGCGCGCTTGTAGAGCGGGAAGAGCTGGAAGAAGAGCTTTATCTTGAGCCAGCGCCCGTAGAGGCCGAGCGGCTCGAACAGAACGAACAGCACGATGATGATGCCGTAGATCGCGCCCTTCAGGCCGTTGAGCGAGGCGAAGGCCGCGACCTTGGACTGGATGGTTCCCGCGGTTGCCGCGCTCGCCCCGAAGGTCGCGGCAACGCCGGCAATGATGCCCGGCATGTCGTCCTTCAGATACGTCAGGAACGGATCGATCATCACGATGAAGATCGCTCCCAGCACCGCACCGTGCAGGCTGAACGTGCCGCCGATCAGGATCACGATGATGAACTCGATCGAGAGCTGGAGCGTGAACATCTCCGGCGAGATGAAGGAGAGCTTGTGCGCGAACAGCACGCCGGCAAAGCCGGTGATCGCCGCCGATATCGCAAAGGATTTGACCTTGTAGAGCGCGACATTGATGCCCATGCTGCGCGCCGCCGTCTCGGAGTCGCGAATTGCAACGAAGGCGCGACCGGTCGGCGAGCGCAAGAGATTGAGCGTGCCGACGATAGTCAGGGTCAGAACGGCAAGGCAAAGAAAATAGAACGTCGGACTGTCGCGCGGCACGGCGACGCCGAGCAGCGACAGCGTCTTGATGCGCATACCCTCATTGCCGTTGGTGACGCTTTCCCAGCGCGCCAGAATCTCCTCGACGATGTAGGCAAAGGAAATCGTCGCGATGACGAGGTAGATGCCTTGAAGGCGCAGCGCGGGGAAGCCGACCAGCGCGCCGATCAATCCGGTCAAAACGCCGGCGGCGAGGAAGTAGACGGGAAACGGCACGTTGTATTTTTGCAAATACGCGGCCGTGTAGGCCCCGATTGCGAGGAACGCGGCATGGCCGAGCGAAGCCTGCCCGGTGAAGCCGGTGAGGATCAGAAGCGCCACGCCGACGGTCGCATAGATGCAGACGAAGACGAGCTGGCTCATCAGATAGCTGGAGAGCACGTAGGGCGCGATCAGGAGCACCGCGATCAGGAGCCCGTAGGAGATCAAATAGCCCGAATGCGGGAACAGGCGGATGTCGTCATCATAGTCGGTCTTGAACAGGAAGCGCATGGCGTTCAGACCTTCTTGCGCAAGTGAAGGCCGAACAGGCCTTCGGGCTTGAGCAGCAGCACCGCCAGCAGCACGATATAGGGCGCGACGTCCTTCCAGCCTTCCGGCAGATAGAACCCGGCCATGCTCTCGATCACGCCGATCAAGACGCCGCCGACGACCGCACCGGGTATCGAGCCGAAGCCGCCGAGCACGGCGGCGGGAAAGGCTTTCAGCCCGAGCACGAGCCCGACATTGGAATGAATGAAGGTGATCGGCGCCAGCAGCACGCCGGCGCAGGTCGCGACCGCCGCACTGATCGCCCACACGATCGACACCACGCGCTTCACGGGAATGCCCATGTAGTAGGCCGCGAGCATGTTCTCGGAGCTGGCACGCATCGCGGTGCCGAGCGTGGTCTTGTTGAAGAACAGATAGAGCAGCGCGCAGAGGATGACCGTCGCCGCGATCACGGAGAGCTTGTCATAGGCGAGCACCAATGCGCCGATGCGCAGCACACCCTGGCTGAACGGCGTCTCGATCTTGAAGTCGTCGGTGCCCCAGATCATGCCGGCGACAGAGCGCAGGAAGTAGCCGAGCCCGATGGTTGCCATGATGATGGAGAATTGCGGATAGCCGAGGATCGGCCGCACCACGATGCGCTCGGCGAGCATGCCGAACAGCGCCATGGCCGCGACTGCACCCGCGAAACCGACCCAGTAGTTCAGGCCCATCATGCCGATGAAGGTGAAGGCGAAGAAGCCGCCCAGCATCATCAGATCGCCCTGGGCGAAGTTGACGACCTCGGTGGCCTTGTAGACAAGCACGAAGCCAAGCGCGATCAGGCCGTAGACGCAGCCGAGCGCAATGCCACTGACCAGCTGCTGAACGAAGTCCAGCATCGCCGAACATCCTCCCCGATGCTTCCCTGCGGCTCTTGGCGGCCGTCTCGTCGCATCTTGTGCCCAGCCGCCATGCGATCATGTGAGTCGCGGTAAAGCGCCATTTGCCCGGCACGATTCAGCCTGAACCGCCAAGCGCTGTCAATAAAACGAGAGGCGAATGCAACCGTGTCCGATGACGGAATTTGTGGCAGGATGATTCACCGTGCCGAAACATCTTCAGATCAAGGTCGCAAGCGATGCGAAACCATATGGTGTGGCCGTCATGAAACCGGACAGCTCGGCGCTGAGCGTACGAGGGTTAACGAAGCGTTTTGACCGTC
Organism: Bradyrhizobium ingae; assembly: GCF_055791185.1. NCBI lineage: Bacteria > Pseudomonadati > Pseudomonadota > Alphaproteobacteria > Hyphomicrobiales > Nitrobacteraceae > Bradyrhizobium > Bradyrhizobium ingae. The sequence continues at coordinate 20,752 of NZ_JBVUBB010000043.1, read as the reverse complement.
CGGCGGTCGATTCCCTCGATCTCACCGTTCACGCCGGTGAATTCTACGCGCTGGTCGGCCCCAACGGTGCCGGCAAGACCACCACCTTGCGCATGGTCGCAGGGCTGCTGCGGCCCGATTCTGGCGCGGTGTCGATCTTCGGCATCGACGCCCTCGCCGATCCCGTGGCCGCCAAGCAGGTCATGGCCTGGGTGTCGGACGAGCCCATGATTTATGACAAGCTGACGCCGCTCGAATATCTCGAATTCGTCGCCGGCCTCTGGGGCATCGCGCCCGCGGTCTCCGAACCTGTGGCGCAGGAGCTGTTGAGCTCGCTCGGCCTTGCGCCGCACCGGCACGAGCGCTGCGAGGGATTTTCCAAAGGCATGCGCCAGAAGGTGGCGCTCGCCGGCGCGCTGGTCCACGCACCCCGCCTCATCATTCTCGACGAGCCGCTCACGGGCCTCGATGCGGTCTCCGCCCGCCACGTGAAGGGCCTTTTGGCCGAGCGCGTCCGCGCCGGCTGCACCGTCATCATGACCACGCATATTCTCGAGGTCGCCGAGCGCATGGCCGACCGGATCGGCGTGATCGCGTCAGGCAGCCTCGTTGCCGAAGGCACGCTCGACGAGCTGCGCCGGCAGAACGGCCATACGGACACCAGCCTCGAGGATCTCTTCATCGCGCTGGTTACGCTTGAGGCTGCCGCCGCATGAGCTCGGCGACTGCATTATCGTGGTTTGCCCGCCACGAGCTGCGCCTCGCCTGGCGCGAATGGCTCGCCATGATGACGGGCCAGCGCAAGCGGAAGCGCGCCGCCGTGGTCGGCCTGATCGCCTTTGCGGCGCTGCTGCACCTGCCGGCCTGGGCAGTGATCGGCCGCTTCGCCGGGCTTCAATTGCCGCTCGACAAGCCGTCGCTGATCGTGATCTCGGCGACGATCGCGCTCGCCTGGTCGCTGATGCTGTCGCAGGCGATCGAATCCGTCACGCGGGTGTTCTACGCCCGCGCCGATCTCGATCTCATCATGTCGTCACCGGCAACGCTCACCAACCTGTTCTCCGTGCGCATTGCCGCGATTGCGCTCGCGATCACGGTGATGGCGCTGTTGTTCTCCACGCCCTTCATCGACGTGCTGGTGATCGGCGGCGGACCGCGATGGCTCGCGGCGTTCGGCGTGGTCATCGCCATGGGGCTTTCGGCCGCGGCCATCGCGATCGCGATCACGATCCTGCTGTTCCGGCTGATCGGCCCGGCACGGACGCGCTTCATCGCACAGATCCTGGCTGCGATCATCGGCGCCGGTTTCGTCATCGCGCTCCAGATCGCCGCGATCATCTCCTACGGCACTCTGTCACGCTTTGCGGTGCTGACCTCTGATGCCACGGCCGTCTATGTGCCCGATGTGGACAGCATCATCTGGTGGCCAGCGCGCGCCGTGATGGGCGATAGCGAGGCGCTGACGCTGCTGCTCGCGCTCGGTCTCGTCATGCTGGGCGGTGTGATGGCGCTGTTCTCGGGGCGCTTCGCCCACACCGCGATCGATGCCGCCGCCCACGGGACATCCGGCCGCCGCGCCACGCGCGAGCGGAAGTTTCGCCCAGGCACACGATCGCAGGCACTGCGGCGCAAGGAGTTCATGCTGCTGTGGCGGGATCCCTGGCTGATCTCGCAAACCTTGATGCAACTGCTCTATCTGGTGCCGCCCGCGCTTCTGCTGTGGCGGAGCTTTGCCGACAGTTCCGCGGCGCTGGTGCTGATCACGCCCGTCATCGTGATGGCGGCAGGACAGCTTGCCGGCGGTCTTGCCTGGCTGACGATATCAGGCGAGGACGCTCCCGATCTCGTCGCGACCGCCCCGCTGCCGCCCTCGCGCGTCATCCACGCCAAGATCGAGGTCGTGCTGATCGCGATCGCCGTGATCTTCGCTCCGCTGATCGCAGGGCTCGCCTTTGCCTCGCCGCCCCAGGCGGCTATCACGGCGGGCGCGATCATCGTCAGCGCGGCGTCCGCCACCGCGATCCAGCTCTGGTTCCGCGTGCAGGCGCGGCGCAGCCAATTCCGCCGGCGCCAGACCTCGTCGCGCCTTGCAACCTTCGCCGAGGCATTCTCTTCGATCGGCTGGGCAGCCACGGCCGCGCTGCTGCTCGCACTTCCCGTAGCCGGCCTCATCAGCGGCCTGATCACCGCGAGCCTCGTCGCCGTCACATGGAAGTTCAGTCCGCGGCGTGAGTGAGGCCTGCGACACTGACGCGCTGTTGATCGCGGCCCATTGGCCGCCGGCGGGATTGCAAGCTAGACTTCCCTGACGTCATTGGGGACGGATCTATGTGGCGACTCCTTTCCGCGATCCTTGCGCTGCTCGGCGCCTCCCTCACGCCTGCCCTCGCCCAACAGCCACAGCGCAGCGAATGCCTGGCCATGGCGAATGCTGCGCCGCGCGCGCTGCCGGTCGCCTTTCGCAAGGCGGCGAATACGTCTGAGGTCGAGATCACCTATGCCGGCCATTCCACCTATTTCATCGACACGCCGGGCGGCCTGCGTATCGCGACCGACTATAGCGGCGCCTATCAGGTCGGCCGGCTGCCCGACGTCGTCACCATGAACCGGGCGCACAGCACGCATTACTCGCTATATCCCGACAAGCGAATTCCCCATGTGCTGCATGGCTGGGGCGAGGACGGCAAGCCGGCGGTGATTTCCGAGCGCATCGGCGACACCTTCATCCGCAACGTCACCACCGACATCCGCCGCTACTTCGGTGACGATTCCGGCACCGACATGATCCGCGACGGCAATTCGATCTTCATCTTCGAGGTCGCGGGCCTCTGCATCGGCCACCTCGGCCATCTCCATCACAAGCTCGACGACAGCCATTTTGCCCAGATCGGACGGCTCGACATCGTCATGGTGCCGATCGACGGCACCTACACCATGTCGCTCGACGGCATCTCGGAGATCACGAAACGCCTGCGAGCCTCCGTCGTGCTGCCGATGCACCGCTTCGCCACGCCGCTCGACGACTTCATGCGCCGCATCGGCCGCGACTTCGAGATCGATCGCCGCCCGGAACGCTCCTTGCGCATCTCACGGGATTCGCTGCCGGCCACGCCGACGGTGATCATCCTCGACGGCGTGTGAGGCGCGCGAAGCCGGAACGCACGCCCCTCCTCCGACTTGGTTGCTTCGAGATCATCTTCGATCGGAGCAATCATGAGCAGAAGGTTCCTGGTCATCGGCTCGTTCGCGGCCATTTATCTGCTGTGGGGTTCCACCTACTTCGCCATCACGCTGGGCCTGCAATCGATTCCGCCATTTCTGCTGATGGCGCTTCGTTCATTCTGTGGCGGCATCGTGCTGCTCGCCTTGAGCGGCCGAGAGGTCGCGAGCGCGTCCCTGCAGACGTGGTTGCAGGCGTGCCTGTGCGGACTCCTCTTCTTTGTCGGCTGTCACGGCGTGCTCGCCTTCGCGCAGCAATCGGTTCCTTCGGGCGTGGCAGCCATCGTGCTTGCCACGATCCCGTTCTGGCTCCTGCTGATCGATGTCTTGTTCCCGGGCGATCAGCGCCCGCGGCCGGTTGCCTTGCTTGCACTCGTGCCCGGCTTCGTGGGCGTTGGCCTCGTGGCATGGCAGAACGTCGAGCAGGCCGGCATCAGCATCCTTCCCATCGTCTGGCTGCTTGCTGCGGCCCTGTCATGGTCGATCGGCACCGTCCTGTCGCGAAGCATGGCGAGCCAGGCATCTGCGATCCTGCTTTCGGGCATGCAGCTATCGATCGGCGGCGTGGTGTTGTCCGCGATCAGCTGGCTGACGGGCGAGATCGGGAGCTTGACGCCGAGCGACATCTCACTGACCTCGGTTGCAGCGGCGCTCTGGCTGATCATCTCCGGCAGCGTGATCGGATTCGCCGCCTACAATTGGCTGCTGGAGCACGTCTCGACGTCGCTGGTGTCGACCTACACATTCGTCAATCCGGTCATCGCTGTGCTGCTCGGTACCGTCGTGCTCGGCGAGCCGTTTTCGCCCATGATGCTGGTCGGCGCGAGCCTCGTGATTGTCTCCGTCATCGTCATTTGGCGGGCGGAACGTTCGGGCAGCCACCGAACGAGCGACGAGGGCGATCGGGCCATGCGGCAATTGTCGCTGCGCAAGACCTGACAGCCGACGGCAATTTTCTCCAAGTGGCCTGCGGTCGGATCGTGCTGATCTTCCGCGAAACTGGAGATCGACATGAGCGATTTTGCGAGACTCTTGCATGCAAGCGGCCCCAACCCCGAACACGCGGCGGCACTGCAGCTCTACGGCCAGTTCGTCGGCGATTGGGATGCCGAAATCGCCGCGCATGGACCCGACGGCACCACCCACCACGCTCCCGGCGAGATCCATTTCGGCTGGGTGCTGGAGGGACGCGCCGTCCAGGACGTCTGGATGATCCCTCGCCCCACCGGCGCATCGTCATTCCCAATCGCCGGCAACTGGTACGGCACGACGCTGCGCGTGTACGATCCAGCCATCGCCGCCTGGCGGATTTTCTGGCTCGACCCCGGCCGCAGCGTGTTCCGTCAGCAGATCGGGCGAGCGCGCGGCGCCGATATCGTACAGGAAGGCACTACCGACAGCGGCGACCAGTCACGCTGGAGCTTTACGGAAATCACCGAGAACACGTTCCACTGGCTCGGCGAAGCCAAGCCGGCCAAGACACCGCAGTGGCAGCTGGTGGTGGAGGTGAAGGCCCGGCGCCGCTGAGCGAAACCGGGAAGACGGTTCTGTTCTTGCAAACGACAACCGATTTCTACCGGCTCGAACGGCCCTCATGACATGAGAAGGGGCCGGGACGTCAGTCCCGACCCCTTCTCGACGCTATTTGCTGGGAAGCGCCTTGGTAGAACTCGAGTTAGCCGGCACTGATGAGCGTCGCGGGGCGACGCTCGCCGTGCGAGAGAAACATCCGCTTCAGCTTGTTGACGACGCGGACCATGAAGCCGATGAGAGCCGGATTCGTCTTGCGGCAGAAGGCGATCTTCTTGACGTGGCCCTCGACATGCCACTTGGCATGTGCACCGTCGCGGAAGAAGATCACGTCGCCGACGCCGTAGCGCTTCGGGGGCATGCCTTCGCTCTCGAGCACGATCGATCCTTCAAGGATCATGATGGTCTCGTCGAAATCGTAGTACCAGTTGAAGCGCCCTTCGGTACAGGACCAGATGATGGTCGATGCGGTGCCGTCGGCGCTGGTCGACAGGATATGCGACCGCGACACCGGATTGCCTTCAATGATCCAGGACGGCTCGATCGGCCGCAGCTCCAGATCGACGGCACAACTTCCGGTCTCAATAAACGCGCGCGACATCGGCTTCCTCTAGAGATAGAATATAATCGGTTGGGCCCAGGCTCCGGGCCATTTCAAACAGTGCGTGGGACGCTAGTAGCCGTATTTTAATTCTTCCTTACGCGGGCCCGGACAATCAGCCGCAAGTTGCATGAGCGGCGCGGCTAGCGCCCCGATTTGCCTTTGGATTCGTGCATTTGAACCCGCTTTTGGCGGGGTGCGACAAAATGCGCGAAATTCGATCTGGAAGGAGCCGTCCGATGCCCCTCTTCCCCGAAACCGTCAGCGCCGATAGCGAGGTTGCCGAGCAGCTCGCGTCGCTCGACGTCTTTCTTGAGGCCGACGACGGGCCGCCCGACTGGTTTTCCATCGACGGCATCGAGGCATCCCGGCAGGTCGGCAGCGACGGCGCGGGCGGCACGTTCGTGCTTCTGCCGTCAAACCATGTGCTTTACGCGTCGTCGGAGGGCCGCGCCGGGATCATCGCAGCGACATTCGAGGACTTCATCCGGATCATCGTCGCCTGTCCCTATTGGCTCGACATCCTCAAATTCTCGGCCGGCGGCGATCTCGAACAGATGCGGCGCGCGGCGGTTGCGCTGGAGGCGACGCTCGACGACGAAGACGACGTCAACGGCGCCCGCGATGCGATCCGTGACGCGTTCGACCTTCCCGCGTTGGAGGATCCGGTCGGCGCGCTCTATGAAGCGGTCGCCGCGTCCGACGCCATCGTGCGCGCGACCGACGGCAGTCCGTTCACCACGCTGTTCAACCGCTTCACGATCGATCGCAACCCTCTGCTGCGCAGCGCGGCAACGTAGCTTTTTTGACTGAGCATGATCTCCGCGCAAACGCGTTTCGCGTTTGTCGCGAAGGAAAACCGGACCCCGCCGTCCCGGATACTGCTCGCGCGACTATTTCGCCCACTCACCCTTGCGGAACACCGGCTCTTTGCTGCCGTCCGCCAAAATGCCGTCGATGTCGGTCTCGGCCGAACCGATCATCCAGTCGATGTGGATCAGGCTCTGGTTGCCGCCCTGCGCCGCGATCTGCTGCGGCGTCAGCTTGGCGCCGTTGATGAAGCACTTCGAATAGCACTGGCCGAGCGCGATGTGCGATGCGGCGTTCTCGTCGAACAGCGTGTTGAAGAACAACAGCCCGCTCTGCGAGATCGGCGAGGAATGCGGCACGAGCGCCACCTCGCCGAGCCGCCGCGCGCCCTCGTCGGTGTCGAGCACCTTGTTCAAGACCTCCTCACCGCGCGAGGCCTTTGCGTCGACAATCTTGCCGTCCTCAAAGCGCACGGCGATGTTGTCGATCAGCGTGCCCTGATAAGACAGCGGCTTCGAGCTGACGACGTGACCGTAGACCCGCCGGCAATGCGGCGTGGTGAAGACCTCCTCGGTCGGGATATTGGCGTTGCAGCTGATGCCGTTCTTGGAGAGCGAGGCGCCGCCTTCCCATTCGTGGCCATCGGCAAGGCCGATGGTGAGATCGATACCGGGACCGGAGTATTGCAGCGCGCGGAAACGCTTGCCGTTCAGCCAGTCCGTGCGCTCGCGCAGCGCCGCGTTGTGCTGCGCCCAGTTCGCCATCGCATCCTCGCGATCGACGCGGGACGCGGCAAAAATCGCGTCCGCGAGCTTGCCGATCGCGATTTCCTCGGGATCATCGGGAAACACCTGCTTCGCCCAGGACGCGCTCGGATAGGCGATGATGTTCCAATTGGTGTCGAAATTGACGATCTTTTCCAGCGCAGGCTGGTAGGCCATGGAATTGGCCTTGCTGGCGCGCGCCACCTTGGCGGGATCCTCGCCCGACAGCAGCATCGGATTGTCGCCGACGATGGCCAGCCGCGCGGTATTCTCCGAGAACGCCTTCGCCATTCCCTCGTAGAGCCAGCCGGCAGCACGATCAAAACTGTCGTCGTGACCGTGGCGGTAACGCGCCAGCGTCATCTCCTCATCGGAGAGGATCGGCGTGACGATGCCCGCGCCGGCCTTGTAGGCATGCACGGCGATACGCCGCACCAGGGGCAGCGCGATCGCCGGTGCGGTCAGCAGCAGATCCTGGCCCGGCCGCAAGCCCAGGCCCACCTTCACCGCCACCTCGGCCAGCCGGTCGAGCTTTGCGGGATCGATGGGAGTGGAGGTGTTGCGCTGATCGGTCATGCCGGGTCCTCTGCCGAAATCTCTATTGCATCTAAGTCTAGCATCGCATGGCGCAAGTGCGCGAGCCAATTGCGCGCTTTGAGCCGAGATACGCAATTTCACGCATCTTGGTTTTCAACACGTTGCCGCGGCGGCGGCCCGATTGAGCAATGCGGAGGTCATATTTCGGTGAGATGGGCGCCGCGATCGTGGCGCGGCTGGTTCGGCGCCGTCGCTGCGAGGCGTCATCCTGTCGAAACTTTAATCCATCGCGACCGGCGAGGTGCTCTATCACTGTCGCGAGGCGTCGATCGCCTCTGCATGACGAGGAGACCTTGATGTTGAAATCGTTTCGTTCCGTTGCCGGAGCCGTGCTGCTTGCAAGTCTCGCAGCGGGCGCGCTGTCACCGGCGTCCGCCGCGCCGATCGGCCATCCGCTCGCAGTCGCGCCATCGCAATCGGCAAGAGTCGAGCAGGTCCGCTGGTACGGACACCGCGGCTGGGGCGGCGGCGCATTCGTGGGCGGCCTCGCCGCCGGCGCGCTGATCGGCGGTGCGCTCGCGTCACCTTACTATTATGGCCCGGGCTATCCGCCTCCGCCGCCCGCCTACTATGCAGCACCGCCTGCCGACGATGCGGTCGCCTATTGCATGCAGCGCTACCGGTCTTACGATCCGAACAGCGGCACCTTCCTCGGCAATGACGGCCGGCGGCATCCGTGTCCGTGATCACTTCGCCGTAACCGCCCCGGGGGTGGGCACGGCAATTGCGCCTTTGCCCACCCTTGCGCAAATCTCAGGATATCCTTTCCCCGGTTCCATCGCCCGCGCGCCCATCGGCGACATAGCTGGCATCTCGTCAGTTCAGGGCAATCATCGGGTTTGCGATGAACCAGGAATGCGTCTCGATTGACTCACAGAATCAAAGCCCAATTCATGTTGCCGTTTCAGATGCTTGATTTTGTTGTGAGGCCAGAGACGTCGCAGTGCAGTTTCTGTTTAGCGATCATCTACTTGACACCGACAGGCGGGAGCTGAGCCGCGATCGGGTTCCGGTCGCGGTCGAGCCGCAGGTCTTCGATCTCGTCGTCCACCTGATGCGGAATCGCGACCGCGTGGTGACCAAGGACGAATTGATCGACAAGATCTGGCTTGGGCGATCTGTCTCGGAGTCGACCCTGACCAGCCGGATCAATGCCGCGCGCAAGGCGATCGGCGATTCCGGCGCAAGCCAGGCGCTGATCCGCACCGTCGCGCGCAAAGGATTTCGCTTCGTCGGCGACGTCGAGATGCGGAACGGCCATGGCAGCCCGGCCGAGCCCGCCGCCCAGGCCAGGGAGACCCCGGCGGCGCTGCCGCTGCCCGATCGTCCCGCAATCGCCGTGCTGCCCTTCACCAATATGAGCGGCGACCGCGAGCAGGATTACTTTTCCGACGGGATCAGCGAGGACATCATCACCGCGCTGTCGAAGCTGCGCTGGTTCTTCGTCATCGCGCGCAACTCTTCCTTCGTCTACAAGGGCCGCGCGGTGCATCTCGGCGAGATCGCCCGCGAGCTCGGCGTGCGCTATGTCGTCGAAGGCAGCGTGCGGCGGAGCGGTGACCGGGTGCGCATCTCCGCGCAGCTCAACGACGCCACGACCGGCAGCCATCTGTGGGCGGAGCGCTACGACCGCAGCATCGCCGACGTCTTCGCCGTACAGGACGAAATCACCGACGCCATCGTCGCGGCGATCGAGCCCCAGCTCTACGCCGCCGAAAGCTTTCGCGCCCAGCAGAAGCCGCCGGGAAGCCTGGATGCCTGGGATCTGGTGATGCGCGCGCTGTCGCATTACTGGCGCATCACGCGGGGCGACAATGTCGCAGCCCAGGGGCTGCTCGAAAAGGCGATCGCGATCGATCCGGCCTATGGCAAGGCGCTCGGCCTGCTCGCGACCAGCCATATGTTCGGTGCCCATATGGGCTGGTCCGACATGGCGGCCACGCTGCCGATCGCGGAGCGCGCCGCATTCGCCGCGGTCGAGGCCGACCGCGACGACGCCTGGGCCCATCACGGGCTCGGCTACACCTATCTGTTCCGGCGGCGCTTCGACGACGCCATCGCCGCATTCGAGCTGGCGCTGCGGCTCAATCCCAATTTTGCGATGACGCACGCCTTCTACGGCGTGACGCTGTGCTATGCGGGGCGCTGGCAGGACGGCGATGCCGCCGCGCGCCGGGCCCTGCGGCTCAGTCCGCGCGATCCCTTCTCGGCGATCTATTGCGGGGTCGCCGCATACGCCCAGTTCATCGGCCATCGTTACGAGGAAGCGATCCAGTTCGCGCGCGAATCGCTCAGGCAGCGCAGCGATTTCGTCGGCGCACATCGCGCGCTGACCGCTGCCGCCGGCATGCTCGGCAATCGCGAGCTGGCGGCTTCCGCACTCGAGGGCCTGCGTCGCGCCCAGCCCAACGTGTCGCTCGCCTGGATCACCAGCGAACTGCCGATGCAGCGCGCCGAGGACCGGGAGCATTACCTCGAGGGCCTGCGGCGGGCGGGGCTGAGGTAGAGAAGCGGGGAAAGAAGCATCGCGCTACAGCGTTGCTGCACTCTCTCGCCTTGCGGGAGAGGGTGGATTCGATGCGAAGCATCGAAGCCGGGTGAGGGGTCCCTCTCCGCGAGTCGTCTGCTTCCGATCGGGTGGACAGAACCCCTCATCCGGCGCTTCGCGCCACCTTCTCCCGCAAGGGGAGAAGGGAAAGCAGCGTGCGCTTGGCTAGTTTCGCTCCGCCCTCACCTACTCCTGCATCATCTCGCCACTGCCGCCAAACTCGGCCGGAAAATCCTTCAGCTTCGGCAGGCCGTCGCGCATCGGCAGCACGGTGTCGGCGTAGTTGACGTGGACGGCGGGCGTGAACGCCAGCGTCGGGATGGCGGCGGTGAAGACGTCGATCAGGCCGAGCGGCGGATGGCTGGTCATGAGATGGCCGCCGCACTTGCGGCAATATTTGCGCTGGCTGAGCGGCGTCTTGGCGTAGGTTGCAACGTGATCGGCGCCGTCCGTGATGCGCACGGCCTCCGGCTTCCAAAGGCTGAACGCATTGACCGGGCCGCCCGACCACGAGCGGCAGGACCGGCAATGGCAGTAGCCCATCGCCTCCGGCTCGCCCGCCACTTCGATCGCCACCGCGCCGCAGAAGCAGTTTCCGACGTGTTTCATTGAAATGTTCTCCTTGGATGATGCTGAAGATCTGGTCGAGGCGGAGATCAAGCTGACCGGCGCCATGGAATAAGCATCGACACGCGCTGTTTGTATTGGCGGTACTCATCGCCAAACAGTCCGACGAGGTCGCGCTCCTCGAGCGTGATGCCGAGCAGGATGTAGAGCGTGATCACGGATGCAAACAGCAGGTGGCCTACGGTCATGGTCGGCGCGGCCCAGACCGCGATGATGAAGCCGAGATAGAGCGGATGCCGGACGAATTTGTAGAACAGCGGCGTCCTGAAACGCGGCGCCGACGGCTGCTTGTCGACCAGTTGCTGGGTCACCTGCTGCAGACCGAACAGCTCGAAATGATTGATCAGGAAAGTCGAGGTGAAAACCAGCACCCAGCCGGCAACGGATAGCGTGACGATCGTCACGGCGACATCCGGGTCCTGGACGTCCCATATGATCGCCGGCAGCGGCCGCCACTGCCAGAACAGAAGCAGCAGCGACAGGCTGGCCAGCAGCACATAGGTGCTGCGCTCGACATGCTTTGGCACAAACTGCGTCCACCACGCCTTGAAGCGCTGCCGTGCCATCACGCTGTGTTGAACGGCAAACAGTGCCATCAGGAGCAGATTGATGACGACGGCCTCGACCGCGGAGGAATCGGTTCCGGTGTCGATGCTCTTCGGCACCACCAGGCCCATGACGAAACCGATGGCGTAGAGGATGGTCACGAGAAATACGAGATAGGCCGCAATTCCGTACAGAAAGGCGATGAACCTGAAGACTTTGGAGCCCGCGACATCCGGGCTGATAGAATGAACTTGGTGATCCAGTTGGGTCATAGACAGCTCCGTTGTGCCGAACGACCGGCACTGATTAGGTCGCTGCACCCTGCCGGATCGGATGTGCCTAAATTTTTCCGGACGATTGATTTTCGCCTGAGACGCCGCTGATTTTTGCTTGAGACGATGAGACGTGCGATTTCGCTTTGAAAATCATGTGCTGGACAGCGACCTGCGCGAGCTGACGCGTGACGGCGCTCCGGTTCCATTGCAGCCGCAGGTCTTCGATCTGCTGGTGCACCTCGTCACGCAGCGCGGCCGCGTCGTCACCAAGGACGACCTGATCAGCGAGGTCTGGGACAACCGCATCGTTTCGGACTCTGCGCTAAATAGTCGCATCAACGCGGCTCGAAAAGCGCTCGGCGATGACGGCGCGGCGCAGCGGCTGATCAAGACCATCCCGCGCAAGGGTTTTCGCTTCGTCGGCGAGGTTCTGGACGAGACGTTTGCGCCGCCCGCGGCCGAGACGAAGGCCCAGCGCGGCGCGCCAGAGCGCCCGGCGATCGCGGTGCTGGCGTTCGAGAACATGAGCGACGATCCCGAGCAGGAGTATTTTTGCGACGGGATCGCCGAAGACATCCTCACCGCGCTCTCGAAGGTGCGCTGGTTCCTGGTGATCGCCCGCAACTCGTCCTTCACCTACAAGGGACGCGCCGTCCATATCAGGGAGATCGCCGACGAACTCGGCGTCGGCTATGTCGTCGAGGGCAGCGTGCGCAAGGCAGGCGGCCGCGTGCGGATCACTGCGCAGCTCAATGACGCCGTCACCGGCAGCCACATCTGGGCCGAGCACTACGATCGCGAGCTCGGCGACGTCTTCGCGGTCCAGGACGAGATCACCAACGCGATCGTCGCGGCGATCGAGCCGCAGATCTACGCGGCGGAGAATTTTCATGCCCGGCGCAAGCAGCCGGCGAGCCTGGACGCCTGGGACCTCGTGATGCGAGGGCTGTCGCACTACTGGCGCGTGACGCGGCAGGATCATCTGACGGCACAGGCGCTGCTCGCCCAGGCGATCGCGATCGATCCCGACTACGGCCAGGCTCAGTCGGTCCTGGCGGCAAGCCACATGTTCGGCGTGCATCTCGGCTGGGCGGAGCTTGCGACCGCGGCCCCCATCGCCGAAGCTGCCGCCCTGGCGGCGGTCAAGTGCGACCATGAGGATGCTTGGGCACATACCGCGCTCGGCAGCGTCTACTTCTCGACGCGGCGGCTCGACGATGCGCTGTCGGAGTTCGAGCAGGCGCTCAGGCTCAACCCGAATTTCTCGCTGGCACAGGGCTATTACGCGCTGGCGCTATCCTATGCCGGCCGCTCGAGCTGCTCTTTCGAGGCGGCGCAAAAGGCCATCCGTCTCAGCCCGCGCGATCCGTCGCTCGCGATCTATTACGGCATCGCCGGCTATGCGCGCTTCACCGAACGTCGCTATGACGAGGCGATCGCACTTGCCCGGGAGGCGATCCGCCACCGCGGCGATCTCACCGGCGCCTATCGCGTCCTCGCGGTCTCGGCCGGAATGACCGGCGATCGGGAGCTCGCCGCGACCGCCCTGCAGGAGCTGCGCCGCACCCAGCCCAACATCTCACTCGCCTGGATCACGACGCAACTGCCCTGGCGGAGCGAAGCGGATCGCGAGCACTATCTCGAGGGATTTCGAAGGGCGGGGTTGAGGTAGAGCGCGGGCAAGCGGCCCGAGGTGGTCAACGCCGCTTCGGGCGGCACGGCTTGCGCCCGTGACGATCCTTCACGGTTGCGACCGAATTGAGCATCTCCTTGAACGCCTGGATCGCCTTGCCGTTCTCGAGCGCGGAGCCGTGATGTTCTTCAAGATGCTCGATGACGACGAGCAGCGCGTCTGCGATCTGGCCGATCTGCTTGCCGTAGCTGCCGACATCCGACAGCACATCCTTCTCGACCTCCGGTGCCGAGGATTGCCCGACCGTGATGTTGACGAGCCCGAACTGACCGCCGGCGGGACTGAAGAACGACGGATAGATCGACTGGACGACATCCCCCGACAGGGGCAGCTTGAACACAGGCATGCGATTTCCCCTCGCTGACGCGCAACCGGCAGGAAGAGACTAACATGGGAATTCACGAACGAGCACCGGACGAGTCGCGACGGCCCTCGCTCAAATCGATGCCAAATGTCTTGCGCAAGCCGATCTGCCCGGCCGGCGTGATGCGCACGATCCGCGTGTCGCGATCGCGCCTCAGCCAGCCGAGCTCCAGGCAGCACCGTTGAATTTCCGCGCCGACGTGACCGGCGACGTGATAGCGGCGCTCGCTCCAATCCAGGCACGGGCGGCAGAAAATCCGCCTGCCCCGGGCCGTCGGTGTCAGCACGGCACCAAACACGGAGAGGAAACGCGTCCCCGGCGCCGTCACCTCGCCACCGTCGTCAGTAAGGACGACGTACCCCCTGGCAATGAGGGCATCGGCAATGGCGACGCCGAGGTAACCGGCCAGATGATCATAGCAGGTGCGCGCAAAACGGAGCCGGTCATCTCCGATCGACCGCGGCTGGTGACGCTTCGGAACCTCGATGGCGGCAACGGCCTTGATGCTCTCCAGCATCCTGGCCACCATGGGTGACGCGATCCGGTAATAGCGGTTGCGGCGCTTCTGCGTCACGCTGAGCAGTCTTGCACCGACCAGCCTGCCAAGATGACCGCTCGCGGTGGATTTCGATACTCCGGCGCGCGCAGCGAGCTCGCTCGCAGTCAGCGCCTGTCCGCCCATCAGCGCGGCCAGCATGGTGGCACGAGCGGTGTCGCCGACCAACGCTGCCACTTCGACCATGTTTGCCGCCGCGACCATGGTTGATCCTATCGCGACCGCCCCCGCGCAACAACGCCGACAGTTCGGCAACGGCCGAACCATCCGCGGCGGGCGCGCGGTAGCGTGTGGCGCCCGCAGAGCCCCGGAGGAACGACATGAAACGAATCCGCGTAGAGCCGATCTCGACCTATCTGGAGCGGCGCCGCCCAGGCCCGGTCTATCCGGTGGTCGTCGCCAACGGTCTGGTCTATCTGTCCGGACTGCCGCCGTTCGATCCCGACACCGGCGAGGTCAAGCCGCTGCCGTTCGAGCGACAGGCCGAAATCGTGCTCGACCAGATGAAGCGCTGCCTGGAGACGGCGGGGTCCTCGTTGACAGAGGTCATCAAGTGCAATGTCTATTGCACACCCGACCCCTCGCACTTCGCCGCATTCAACGAGGTCTATGCCCGCTACTTCAAGAACGAATCCCCGGCGCGCATCTTCCTGCACGTCCCGTCGTGGCCCGGACCGTTCGACGTGGAGGTGGACTGCGTCGCTTTGGCAGGTCCCGGCGGATGAGACGGGTGCGCCTTCGGATCGACCCGAATCAGCGCTAGTGCATTCACCTCGGCGACTTCGCTTAACTGAGGTGACATGACCGGCCCCGAACTGAAGCAATTGCGCGCCGACCTGTCCGAGGCGATCGGCCGGGAGCTCACGGTCGCAGACATGGCGAGGCTGTGCGGCCTGCCGGCCGCGAGCGGGACCGTGACAATCAGGCGCTGGGAGGTGCGCGGCCCGAGCGCGTCGGCAGCCAAGGTGCTCGGCGTGCTCGCTATGGCAAGCGAGCGTTATCCGATCCTCGACAAGTTCGACATCTTCGATCGCCACACCATCGCAGAGAAGGACCGTCCCGCGCAGCGCGAAAAATTTCGCGAGCAGATGCGCGAGGAAGTGCGCAGGCGTCTGGCCTGACGAAGAGCGGCCGATGGTCTCCACACGCACTGCGCGTTAAGCCTTCCTTCACCGTTCGTTAAAGCGCTGTTAAGCACGAACAGCATTTGCCCGCCGATACTTTGGGTTGGCGGCGACTGTGCCACGCATGTGACAGCATTTTAGTCAAAAGCCCGCTATCTGCGAAAGCAACGACGGCGCGAAAAAGCGCGCCTGCCGGGAATGAAGTGTTGGAGTTTGAGACGATGAAGAAGATCCTGTTCGCGACCGTTGCGCTGCTCTCGTTGAGCGCGGCCGCGCCCGCCCTCGGTGCCGATCTCGGCGCCCGCCCCTATTACAGCAAGGCGCCTGCGCCGGCTTATGTCGCGCCGATCTACAACTGGACCGGCTTCTATCTCGGTGCGCATCTCGGCGGCGCGTTCTCGAGCGACAACAATTTCAACGGCCTCTCCACCGGCAACAACGGCAACGGCCGCTTCCTCGGCGGTCTGCAGGTCGGCGCGGATTGGCAGTTCCATCCGAACTTCGTGCTCGGCGTCGAAGGCCAGTATTCCTGGCTGTCCGGCAGCGTCGGCGCGGTGTTCCCGAGCGGCTACGTCTACACCAACGATCAGCGCGGGCTCGGCTCGATCACCGGCCGCGTCGGTTACACCTGGGGGCCGGGCCTGATCTACGTGAAGGGCGGCTACGCCTATTCGGACAACAACGAGAACGTGACGCTGGGCGGCGCGCCGGTCGCGTTCGCGATCTCGGGCGATCATCGCAACGGCTACACCGTCGGCGCCGGTCTCGAATACATGTTCGCGCCGAGCTGGTCGGCCAAGGCCGAGTATCAGTACTACAATTTCGGCAGCGCCAGCTTCACCACTCCGGCCGCGCTGGTGCCGGCCGGCAGCTTCACCACCGACGATCACACCGTGAAGGCGGGCGTCAACTACCGCTTCAACTGGGGTGCCCCGGTGGCCGCGCGTTACTGATCGCTAACCACAACCGATCTTGCGGAAGGGCCGGCAAACTTGCCGGCCCTTCTTTTTTCGCCGCGTGGAAAGAGCGCAAGCAATTGCGCCACTTGCGATTTTTTAACTCGCGCCCCCGATACTGCCGCCCGCAAAATATAAAGTAATCGGCGTGGGGGAATTCTGATGGCGATCCGTGTGAGCCTGGGCAAATCCAGGCCTCGTATCTCGTTGCCGAAGTGGGGCGTGCGCGGCAGCCTGTTCTCCGCCTTCGCGGTCATCGCGGGAATGGGCCTCGTGATCTCGGCGGGCGCCGGCTACGTGCTGCAAAATCTCGGCGAACGCATGGTCGATCTGAGCGGGCGGGACATTCCGCGCCTCACCGCAAGCCTGCAATTGTCGGCACTGAGCGCGAGCCTTGCGGCACAGGGACCGGCACTGCTCGCCGCGCCGAGCGAGGATGCGCTGAACGAGCGCACCAGCAAGCTCAAGGAATTGCAGCAGCAGGTCCAGCAGAAGCTCGGCGAGATCATCGAGCTCGGCGCCGACAAGACCATCGTCACGGGACTCAACGACACCATCAAGAATCTCAATGAGGCGGCGCAAAGCCTGACCTCGGCCGCGCGCGAGCGGCTCGACGTCGCGGCCCTTCACGACAAGCAATACGACGCGCTGCGCAAGGCGCAGGGCGATTTCGTCGGCGCGGCGAGCCCCGCGATGCTCAACGCCCAGACCCAGGTGAACGCGATTCTCGGCTCGGCGAACCTGTCGGCGGAAGACGCCAGCGAAGCCGCGCAGACCGTCGGCCAGCTCGGCAATGTCGTCGCCAGCGGCAATCTCGCCGCCGCCGACATGAGCGCGGCGCTCTCGGCCAACACCGCCGACAAGCTCGACGACATCCAGAAGGAATTCAAGACGGCGCAGGGACGCCTGCGCTCCAACCTCGACCTGCTGCCGGACAATCAGGGCAGCAAGATGCTGCGCGAGACGGCCGAAAAGCTGCTTGCGCTCGGCACCGGAAAGACCGGCGTGTTCAACCTGCGCGAAAAGGAGCTCGACGCCACCGACTATGGCCAGACCGTGCTCGACGAAACCCGCAAGCTCAATGTCGGGCTCGGCATCAGCGTGCAGCAACTGGTCGAGGGCGTGCAGAAGGAGACCAACGAATCGACCTTCCAGGCGCGCAGGCAGATTTCGTTCGCCACCCTGGTCATGCTGGCGCTGGGCGCGCTGACCCTGGTCGGCTCGGCGCTGTTCGTCTGGCTCTATGTCGGTCGCAACATCCTGCGGCGCATCGGCGGCTTGCAGCGCGCAATGCAGCTGCTCTCGGCCGGCGATCTCGATGCGGAGATCGTCCGCACCAGACACAATGACGAGATCGGCGCCATGACCGACACGCTTCAGGTGTTCCGCCAGAGCATGATCGAGGCCCGTGCGCTCTCCAGCGAGCAGGACAAGGACCGCGCCGCCAAGGCGGAGCGTGCCGCGCGCATGGAAGCACAGATCGGATCGTTCGAAGGCACGGTGCGCTCTGCGCTCGACGGCCTCGCCCAATCGGCCAATTCGATGCAGACAACCGCGCAGAGCATGTCGTCGACGGCCGACCAGTCGAATGCGCTGGTCAACGCCGTGGCGTCGGCGGCCGAGGAGACCTCGGTCAACGTGCAAACGGTGTCGGCCGGCACCGAGCAATTGTCGTCCTCGATTGCCGAGATGAGCCGCCAGGTGGTCACCTCGTCCGAGATCGCCAAGAAGGCGGTCCACGAGGCCGGAGCGACCGACGCGACCGTGCAGAGCCTCGCCGACAGCGCGAGCCGCATCAGCGTGGTCGTCGATCTCATCCAGACCATCGCCTCGCAGACCAATCTGCTCGCGCTCAACGCCACGATCGAAGCGGCGCGCGCGGGCGAGGCCGGCCGCGGCTTCGCGGTGGTCGCCTCCGAAGTGAAGAGCCTCGCGAGCCAGACCGCGAAGGCCACGGACGAGATCCGCACCCAGATCGCCAGCATGCAACAGGTCACGACCTCTGCGGTCGGCGCGATCAGGGGCATCGGCCAGATCATCGGCGAGATCGACGACGTGACCACGTCGATCGCCGCCGCCGTCGAGGAACAGGGTGCCGCAACGCGCGAGATCGCCCGCAACATCCAGCACGCCGCGGGAGGCACCAGCGAGGTCTCCAGCAACATCGTCGGCGTCTCCACGGCCTCGGCCGAGGCCGGCGCGGCGGCGACGGAGGTGCTGAGCGCCTCCGATGCGCTGCGCCGCGAGGCCGACGTGCTGCGCGGGGAAATCGACACGTTCCTCAGCAATATCCGCGCGGCCTAAGACTTCCCTTCCGTCATTCCGGGGCGCCTCGAAGAGGCGAACCCGGAATCTTGCGGCACAACCTCCGGATTCCGGGTTCGCGGCTTTGCCGCGCCCCGGAAATGACATCGTGTCCGCCCGCAGGAATGACGGCCATGCGAACGCTACCCCACGTGGTTTTTCGGCTGGCGTCCCGCCCGATGTGCGGGTACCGATAGTCCATGCATTTGAAGAGCGACAGCGTGCAGTCCTCGGCCGAGGCGCTGCGCTACCCCTGGGAACAGCACCCCGGCCCCGAAGAGGTCGTGGAGGTGCGGCCCGGCGTGCTGTGGGTGCGGCTCAAGCTGCCGTTCCGCCTCAACCACGTGAACATCTATCTGCTCGCCGACGGCGACGGCTATGCGATGATCGACTCCGGCTTCGGCAACGAGGAGACGATCGAGGCCTGGACGAAGCTGTTCGAGGGACCGCTGAACGGCGTCCACATCACGCGGCTTATCGTCACTCACTCTCATCCCGACCACGTCGGGCTCGCGGGTTGGATTATCGATCGCTTCAACTGCCCGCTCGAGATGTCGCAGGTCGAATATCTGCAGTCGGTCTATCACCAGAATCGTGGAACCGAGGAGCGGCGCAATGCGCAACGGCTGTTCTTCCGCCGCCACGGCATGGACGAGACGCTGACCGACAAGCTGCTCGGCCGCGGCCAGGACTACCTGAAGCGCGTCTCGGTGCTGCCTCCCGCCTACCGTCGCATCTCGCATGGTGACGAGGTCGTGATCGGCACGCGCCGCTTCAAGGTGATCACCGGCGGCGGCCACGCGCTCGATCAGGTGATGCTCTATTGCGCCGACGACAAGCTGTTCCTCTCCGCCGACCAGGTGCTGAGCAAGATCTCGCCGAACGTCAGCGTCTGGGCAGTCGAGCCCGACCAGAACTCGCTCGGCGAATATCTGGCCTCGCTGGCAAGCCTCACCACCACCCTGCCCTATGACGTGCTGGTGCTGCCCGGCCACGGCGTGCCGTTCTACGGCTTGAAGACCCGCATCAAGCAACTCGCCGATCATCACGAGGAGCGCTGCCGCATGATCGCGGAAGCGTGCCGCGAGGTGCCGCAGACCTCGTCCCAGCTCGTGCCTGTCGTGTTCCACAAGCACGTGCTCGATGCCCACCAGATGGGCTTTGCCGCGGGCGAGCTGATCGCCCACGTCAACTACATGCTGGTCGAGGGACGGCTGACAGCCGAAGAGAAGGACGGCGTGCTCCAGTTCAGGACGACCTGAGCTTCAGAAACGAACGCAGCCATACCTCGCCCGGCTTGCGCCATGGACAAAATGTCCATGCCGGGACGCGGCGCTGCCGCGCATCTCGGGGCGTCCACCGCACCCGGGACACCACGGCGCTAGCTGGTTGATCCACATCAATAATTGCTGATGGCCGACGGCTATGAATGGTCCTGTCGGCCGCATTTCCAAATGTGGGCTGGCGCATAGACATTAGAGCTGGAAAAGCTCTAAGAAGATTGGCCGCTTGGGCCGTCAAGTTCCGCTGCAGGTCTGCCGATGGATTACAACGCGTACTTCAATTCCGCCCTCGACCGCCTCCATGCCGAGCGGCGCTATCGCGTCTTCGCCGATCTGGAGCGCATGGCCGGCAGGTTTCCGCACGCGGTGTGGCATTCGCCCAAGGGCAAGCGCGACGTCGTGATCTGGTGCTCCAACGATTATCTCGGCATGGGCCAGCACCCGAAAGTGGTCGGCGCCATGGTCGAGACCGCGACCCGGGTCGGCACCGGCGCCGGCGGCACCCGCAACATCGCCGGCACGCATCATCCGCTGGTGCAGCTCGAAGCCGAGCTTGCCGATCTCCATGGCAAAGAGGCCGCTCTCCTCTTCACATCCGGCTACGTCTCGAACCAGACCGGCATCGCGACGATCGCCAAGCTCATCCCGAACTGCCTGATCCTGTCGGATGAGCTCAACCACAATTCGATGATCGAGGGCATCCGCCAGTCCGGCTGCGAGCGGATCGTGTTCCGCCACAACGATCTCGCCGATCTCGAGGCGCTCTTGAAGGCCGCCGGCCCGAACCGGCCAAAACTGATCGCCTGCGAGAGCCTCTATTCGATGGACGGCTGTCTCTTATACACATGGGTGTCGTTTTTTTTTTTGGGGGGGGGGGGGGGGGGGGGGGGGGGGGGGGGGGGGGGGGGGGGGGGGGGGGGGGGGGGGGGGGGGGGGGGGGGGGGGGGGGGGGGGGGGGGGGGGGGGGGGGGGGGGG